>NZ_JBVJNS010000047.1:0-1078 GCF_055583565.1 Corynebacterium sp. NPDC104732 | reverse complement strand
AATGATTCCGACATCGCATTGTCGAAGCACACACCGGTGCGGCCGACAGACTGCGCAATTCCGAGTTCCTGGCACACCTGCCACAACTGGTCACTGGTGAATTGCGAACCTCGATCAGCATGAAACACCACACCATCAGGTACCTCGCCGCGCAGCGTGTGCGCCATCCGTAGCGCACGCTCAACCAGATCGGCAGACTGGGTTCGATCCATTGCCCAGCCAATTACACGCCGGGAATGACCATCGCGAACCGCACACAGGTACAACCAGCCCTCACCGGTACGCAGATACGTAATATCACTCAGCCATACGCGGTTGAGCTCACCTGCATCAAACGCACGCTTGACCAGGTCAGGCAGTGTCGCCTTCCTCTTAGACTGGATTGTCGTGACAGGAGTGAACATCCTCGGGGAGATTCCTTCGATACCCATGGCTTTCATCCGCTTGGCTACGGTCTTCTTGTTGACCTTGATGCCCTGCTCGGCAAGTTTCGCTGTGACACGAGGTGCACCATAGACTTCGTCGGAGTCCTCCCAAGCCGTGTAAATCTGCTGGTCGAGGTTCTCGATAAATGACTGACGCGGGTCTTTACCCCTACGCTTGGCCTTGTCCCTCTTCACCCAGCCATAGAAGCCGGAACGAGACACTTCGAGAAGCCTCGCCATGCGCTTAATGCTGTAGGTCGCCTTCTCCTGCTGCATTAGCTGGAACTTTTCTTCTCGCGTTGCTTCGCAGCGAAGAAGGCTGTGGCTTTTGACAAAAACTCGTTATCTAACCGCGCTTCGGCAAGCTCACGGCGCAATCTCACGTTTTCAGCACGAAGGTCAGCCGCGCTCATGCCGTCTTCATTGCCCTGGCGCTCACGCTCATTTTTGACCCACCTACCCAGCAGTCCGGCACTGACTCCGATCTCCTCAGCGACTCGGACGATCGGCCGGCCCGACTCGATGACAAGCCGCGCGGCTTCCTTCCGATACTCCGGAGTAAACCTCTTGCGTTGCTGACTCATAATGAACATCCTCTCCTACGGACACAACATCCGTACTAATTGGGTGTCCACTACTCGAGGGTAACCTCA
>NZ_JBVJNS010000046.1:0-1226 GCF_055583565.1 Corynebacterium sp. NPDC104732 | reverse complement strand
GAGATGCACACTACGGAATTCATCCGTTTCGGTAAGGCAGCGGGTGGCAGGTACACCTCGTTGAAAGTGCCGCGCGACGGCGTCCAAATGCCCCGCTACGATCTATGCACCGACTCGGGCGACGGCATCACCATGATCAACATCGGCGTCGGCCCCTCCAACGCCAAAACAATCACCGACTGCCTCGCAGTTCTGCGCCCCGAATGCTGGGTCATGATTGGCCATTGCGCCGGCCTTGACGGGCGCATGCGCATCGGCGACCTCATTCTCGGTAACGCTTACCAACGCCGTGACCACATCCTCGATGGGCACTTGTCTAACGATGTTCCTATCCCCGCCATTCCCGAAGTGCAACGAGCCCTGGAATCCGCAGTCCGCGCGATCTATGGAGATGACACCGAACTCATGCGCACCGGTACCGTTCTCTCTACTGACGACCGTAACTGGGAGTGGCACACTCCACGAGCTCTATGGTCAGCTCTTCGCGGCTCTACCGCAGTAGCCGTTGATATGGAATCTTCAACCCTAGCTGCCAACGGTTACCGTTACCGTATACCCTATGGAACCTTACTTTCCGTCTCTGACCTGCCGCTACATGCCGTCCCGAAACTGCCCGCAGCGGCGCAAACCTTTTACTCGTCTTCCAAAGAAGCGCACGTTATGTGCGCCGTACAAGCAGTAGAGGCCTTAGCTGAAGACCCATCGCGACTTCGCACCAGGAAACTCCGGCGGACCATCGGGGAGGTGCCGTTTAGATAAAGCGTGTCGGATTTGGTAATGCAACGGTACTTTTTCGGTCTGATCCGTCAGTTTCCATTACCAAATCCGGCAGGGGGCCTCTTTCTAGCCGACACGGACTTCTCACCCAGAATCCAAAACCGAAGCGGCGCCTGAGCATTCTTCGTAATCCCAATACGCGGACCACGCACAAACGGGACCTCGGTCTTGGGCAGCACGAGCTGGACCGGCTGCGAATTATCCTCGATCCGAAGGCCCAACGCCTTGCCTAAATTACCGGGGCCGGAAGCGAGTTTGTGGGTGGGGACAGATCCGCGTCGAGAAACTGCGAGCTCTTGGCCTGCAACAATCTCGCCCGCGCGCAGCAACACCCCGCCGGAGCCACCAGGCGGATGACACACAATGTTGCCCGCCTTATGAATCCCGTAAGAATGATAGACATACATCAGTCCGGGCGGGCCAAACAGGGCAGCATTCGCCCTGGTAAG
>NZ_JBVJNS010000045.1:0-1327 GCF_055583565.1 Corynebacterium sp. NPDC104732 | reverse complement strand
TGGGCTGTGTCAAGTTTTGTTGACGGTTAGACCCGTTTGTTTTGGTTAGGCTGCAAGGGCCTCGGGGAGTAATTCGGGGCTGGGGGTCAGGAAATCGGCCATCGCCTCAGCGGGAATGAGGCCGGTCGCACTATGGCGGCGCTGTCGGTTGTAATACGTCTCAATCCACGACAGTGTCTCTAGGCGGGCGTGCTGCTTGGAATCGAATTGTTTGCGCTCATGCAGCAGGTGAAGTTTCAGCGTGGAAAAGAAGGATTCCGCCACCGCATTGTCCCAGCACACGCCAACAGAGCCGACAGACAAGCGAACGTCGAGTTCTTCGGCGCAGTCAGCGAACACCTTTGAGGTGTACTGACTGCCTCTATCCGAGTGGAATATCGCATCACCAGCAACGAAGCCTCGATCATGGGCCATGGTCAAGGCATCCACCACAAGCTTCGAGCGCATGGAATCGGCCATTGACCAGCCCACCACCATCCGGGTGCCCAGATCCATGACTGTGGCCAGGTACATCCAGCCTTCACGGGTGCGCAGGTACGTAATATCTCCGCACAAGACCGTGGTGGGCACTGGGGGATAAAACATCCGCCGCAGGTAGTCTTTGCGCAGGTCAGCGTCAGGATCCGCAATGGTGGTGCGTACCTTCTTGCGTCGGTACTTCGTGACTAAATTGTTCTGCGCCATGATGGTGCGCACCGCGTACAACGTGGTGTCAATACCTTCAGCGACCAGGTCAGCAAAAATGGTGCGAGCACCGGCAAACCCTTTGTGCTTGGTCGTGAAAAGCTCTGTGACGCGGGCACTGATGGCAAGCCTGCGCCCCCTGGGAGAAGATGCAGCCACAGGGGTGTGGTGGCGTTTCTTCCAGGCGTAGTAGCCGGCTCTGCTGACGTTAAGGACGCGTGCCATCATGGTGACCGAGTATCTGGGCTTGGTCGTGCCTTCTTTGTCGAAGTGGTAGATGACGCGGAAGAAGTCGTCTTCTACTGCTCCTTGGCAAAGAAGGCGCTGACTTTTTTTAAGAACTCGTTTTCAAGCTCCAGCTCCCGGATTCGTTTGGTCATTTCAGCTGGGTCTTGGGAGTTGGGGTCTGCTTTGCGCAGGTGAGAGCCGCGGCCGGTGCCTTGGGTGCCTTTGGCTTTGGCCACCCACCGGCCCAGAGCTGAGGAGGAGATCCCGTACTCGGCAGCGACTTCCTCGCGTGTCTTGCCCAACACGAGAACCGCATCCACGCACTGCTGTTGAAATTCTTTTGGATAAGCCTTCGGCATAATCACACATCCTTGTCGTTGAGGGTTTCACCGTCAACAAGAATCATGACAGCTCA
>NZ_JBVJNS010000044.1:0-1447 GCF_055583565.1 Corynebacterium sp. NPDC104732 | reverse complement strand
GCGTTATCCCCACTGGTGGCTTTCCGGGACATCGACGGGATGATCCTATAGTCCTCCAGGTTCTCCACCGGCTGGGCACTGCCAGTGGTGGTGATCGTTTCAAACCATGCCTTCGCCCGGTAATGAAACCCACGATCGGAGTGGATGATCGGTGTTTGACCGGGTTGTAGTTGGTCGATAGCGTCCTGGATCATCTCGGTCACCAACGCCACCGATGGGCGATTGCCCACCATGACCGATACCGGGTACATGTCGTACAGGTCAATGACCGGGGACAGGTAGAGCTTGCCATCCTGGCAGGGGATTTCACTGATGTCGGTGACCCATTTCTGGTTCGGGGCATCAGCATGAAAATCATGCGACAACACCGGCATCCCATCAGCATCGACGCGGCCACGGTAGGTAGCGGACAGCTCGATGACCTGCTCGTGGGCTGCGCGCCCCTGCGCATCAGCAACGTGTAGCCGGTTAGCCACGGCTGGGTCTGCTTCACCCCGGTAGGAGCTGTAGGACCGGCGGCGTTTGATCTTCGGGGACAGGTCGAACTCGGCCATGATCTGGCGGACGATCTTCTCCGACACCCGGATGCCTTCCTGCTTGAGAATGGCGTGCACGACCCGGTAGCCCACCCGGTAGCACTGGGCCTGACAGATCTCAATAACCTGGGCCGCAAGTTCAGCCCGGCGTGCTAGACCACAGTGCTCAAGCCGGGTGCGGGAGTAGTAAAACGATGACGATGCCAGCCCTAGAAACTGCAGGGTTTCTGCCACGGTAAACCCGCGGGCGATCACGGCGAGTGCGATGCGGGTGGCGGTCTTAACACCCCATGTCGGGGCGTGGTCTTTTCCCAGGCGGATGATCCCTTCCTCCAGGAGTTTTTGCCGCTCCGCGAGCACCGCGTACGCCAGTTGCTGCTGCCGCAGAATCTTCTTCAGTAGCTCCGGGTCGCTGGTGAGTTTATCCATGTCCGGGGCTGAGAACATGTCAGCACCTGGGATCTTCTTCGGGATAGACTCCAGCAACTCCACATCCACGCCCTGCTCAATGAGCCAATCCTGAAGATCCTTGCTAGATTGTGCTTTCTTCTCCCGCCGACGCGCGTTGGAGGCACGTTGAACTGACTGTTTTCTTTCATCCACAGCTTTGATAATGGCAGCAACCAGCTCATCAAACGGGACATCCCGTGGTGTGTCAACGACATTGCCATACCACCGGCACCACTGACCGACGGAGTGGTCATTGACGCCAAACATCCGCGCCAGACGCACATACGGAATCGGCTTATGTAAATACGTCGCCACAATAGTGGCAATCAACTCAGACGAACAACGCTTATTCTTACGATGGGACGTAACAGTCCTACTGACAGGCATAACAAGCAGCTTCCTCCCGGCAACACACGCCGGGCTCAGCCACGCAGACCCTCCAACAAAAAGTCCGCAGTCCC
>NZ_JBVJNS010000043.1:0-1458 GCF_055583565.1 Corynebacterium sp. NPDC104732 | reverse complement strand
GGCTCTTCCGGTTTTAGAGTGCGTTGATCTTGGTGTGCAGCTGTCCGGAGTGGATCAAGGATCGCAAGATGTAGTGCCCGAGGTTCTTGAACCCCAGAGCGATGCCGCGCAGATGCTCCAGGCGCCCGTTGATCGCCTCGACGGGCCCGTTGGACGCGCCGATATCGAAATACGCCAGCACGTCCTTCTGGCGCCGGTACAGCGTGTTTCCCAGCTGCTTAATCTCCTCTAACCCCTTCGGCATCGTCGATGAACGCAGCGTGCTGATCACCTTCCGCATCAGCTTCTTGCCCTCGGCTTTCTTCGGGTGCTGATAGGCGGCGATGATCTGCTGATACACCGACCACGTCACCTCCAAAGCCACGTAGTCTTCGTCGGTGGCCCACAGTTGCTCGAGTCGCCGATGCTGTCGATCAGTGAGGAAGTCAATCCTGGTCAACAGGGTTTTCCGGTTCTTATACAACGGATCGTTTTTCTTGCCCCGCCGCCCGGTGGTCATCCGCTGCAGGCGCTGCCGGCACACGGTCAACTTGTCGGCGGCCAGGTGCACCACGTGAAAGGGATCCATCACCGCCTGCGCCCGCGGCAGGGCCTGTTTGGTGGCGGTGGCGTAGCCGGCAAACCCATCCATCGTGACAACCTCGACCCGGTCGCGAAAGCCCTGCCCACGCTGGCTGAGCCAATCGCTCAGTACCGCGGCGCTACGACCCGGGACCATGTCCAGCAACCGGGCCGGTCCGGCGCCGTCGATGACGGGGGTGATGTCGACGAGCACGGTGACGAACGAGTCCGGCTCACCGGCCCGGTGGGTGTGCTTCCACACGTGCTCGTCCACGCCCAGCACGCGTACCCCGGCAAGGTGGCCGGGGTCGTCGTAGACCAGGTGCCGACAGGCATCCAGGGCGAGGTCGTTGACCAAGTCCCAGCCCAAGCCCAGGGCTTTGGCGGTGGCGGAGATACTCATTTTGTCGATCGCCAACCGTTGCAGAATCCAGCGGGTCACCCGGCGAGTGACGGTGCGCCCGCGTTCGGCGCAGGCCAGTTCGCCCTGGTAGATCCGCTGGGCACAGGACTGATTCAGGCACAGGAACCGCGGCACGCGTACCTGCAGTCTGGTGGGGAAGCCGACGACGGGAAGATCGGTCAGCCGGCGCACGACGTGATCACGCAGCCGCCCTGTGTGTCCGCAGCCCGGGCACTTGTCGCAGGAGTCGATGGGACGAGCACTGATGACCGTGAACTCGCCGGCATCCGCGGCATCGGTGATCATTAATCCCAGCTCTGCGGTGCGGCAAATGGTGTCGGCGACGAGGTTGAACGTAGGCTGCATTGTAGGGTCCTGGTTCGGTCAGATGGTTGTGTGGTAACTCTCATCTTGTACCGGCCAGGGCCCCTATATGTTGTGCCACCCCGACATATCACTTCCCGCTAATTACGCACTCCAGATCCGGATGAGCC
>NZ_JBVJNS010000042.1:0-1571 GCF_055583565.1 Corynebacterium sp. NPDC104732 | reverse complement strand
CCCTGTTTGCCAGTGAAGTTGTGACCCTCCTACAGAGAGGATCATCAATGTCTAACGAGCTTGCCCCTACTGTTCGGGTCAAACCACATCGGGTGTTTACCCCGGAGGAAAAGAAGTGGTTGGTAGCTAACTACTACCTGCAAAAGCATGGCACCAAAGGCGCGTTTTTGAAACGGCACAACGTCTCCGGCGCTGCGATTGTGAAATGGCGGGATCAAATGATTGCCGGGAATATCGACATGGACCTTTCGCCACGCCAGACTGTAGTTATGAGCACCAGAGAGGCCAAAGAGATCAAACGACTACTTGAGGAAAACGCACGCCTGCGTAAAGCCAACGAAGCATTGCGTAAGCGGGCCCACGCCAACCAAGAGGCGGCTGAAGCGTTGGGAAAAGCTATCGCCACCTTGCAAAACCTTTCCGAGGACTAAAGCGAGGTGGCCGACAACTCACCGACGAACAGAAAAAGGCCCATGCTGACTTTGTTTCCTGTGATACCCAGCTCGTGCATGACTTGGTTGCAGCGGGCCTGACCTTGAAAGAGGCGTTTCGTCTGTCAGGATGCGCGAAAACGGTGTGGCGCTACCGCCATCACCGGCGGCCGGCGCCACCGCGGTGCACCCGCCGCCCGGATCCCCGCGCACTAACAGCAGAGGAAACGAAGCAGATTGTGGACCTTCTCGCCAAAGGCAAAGCCAAGGACTTGTCGGTGTACCGGATCTTCCATGACCATCTAGATGGGCCGGATCCACTTATTGGATCGATGCGCACGTTCTACCGGGTCAACACCAAGTACTTCGCGCAGCCAACGTGCGCACGCCGGGCCGCAGCCCCGAAGGCAATGCCCGTTGTGTCAGCAACTGCCCCTGGCCAGGTGCTGTGTTGGGATGTCACCTGGCTGCCCCAGTCCTACTTCAACAAGGGATTGTTCCTGTACACCGTGTTGGACCTGTATTCCCGCAAGATCGTGGCCTGGACCATCCAACACGTGCAAGAAACATCGCTAGCAAAGCAGCTGATCGCGAAGGCTATTGCCACTATCGGTGCCACCGGTAATCGGGTGCAGGTTGTGCACAGCGACAACGGGTCGATCATGACCAGCAATACGATGAAGAAACTGCTCAGTGCTTCTGGTGTGGAGATGTCGCTGATCCGCCCCGGGGTTTCTAACGACAATCCACACGAGGAGTCATCGCACCGCACGATCAAGCATCACCGCTGGGCCAAGGAAATCTACCCCACGATCGAGATGGCGGTGGAGACGATTGGCAAGATCATCAACGAGTACAACCACCGTGACCGGCATCGGGGACTAGCTGGGTTTACGCCCCAGCAGGTCTTTGATGGTAGTTGGCGCCAGATCCTCGACCATCGGGTTGCAAAATCCGCGGCGTATTACCGTAAAAACCCAGGACGCAGGCCCAGGCGGTACGGGCTAAGGCCCCCACCATCAATCGTTGGGATTAACATCGGAAAACAACAACCAGCTACACTGGAAACCAGGCATCTAGCACAGCTAGAAAACCACGCCTGAAACCCAACCAGGGTCACAACTAACTGGCGGGCAGCGG
>NZ_JBVJNS010000041.1:0-1619 GCF_055583565.1 Corynebacterium sp. NPDC104732 | reverse complement strand
GGGTTGATTTTTCAGCCGGGGTTGTTTGGCCGTGTTGTTTTCTGGCATGGCTGTTAGCCGACTGGGGTTTCCCAGTCGGCTGTTTGGTTCTTGAGGTTTAGGCTGCTTCGACTTCCTGTGATTGGTCGGGATCGCGGTAGTACTCGTGGTTGCTCATCATGGCGTATAGGACGTTGAGCCGTCTGCGGGCTAGCGCTACGACTGCAGCGTTGTGTCTCTTGCCTTCACGGCGCTTTCGTTCATAGAATTGCCGTGAACGCTCGTGGAATCTGATGGATGCAAAGGATGATTGCCATAGGGCGTTCTTTAATTTTTTATTGCCAGCTCTGTTCAGTGAGTTCGACATGATTGAGGTTCCGGACTGATTCGTTCGGGGTGATAAGCCAGCGTAAGAGGCTAGGTGCCCAGCTGTCGGGAAGTCGGACATGTCGCCCGCGGTCATGAGAATTTGGGCAGCCGTCTTCGGCCCGATTCCTGGCATGGATAGCAGGATTTGAGTGTGGGGGATGTCGTTGATGAGCTCGATGACTTCCTGCTCGATTTGTTTGCGGTGCTCGAGCTTTAAAAGCGCGTCCTTCGCCGACATTGCTACGCCCATTTCGGCATATTGTGCACCAGCAATGGCGACTGTTTGCTCAGAGATGGCAGCGAATATGGCATCGATGACGGGCTCGGGATTGCGTGCCTTATAGCGTCGAGCGAAGGCAGCTGCTTTGGCTTTTCCGAGGCGCTTTATTTTGGTGGGCCCGCCGTAGCGTGCAAGTAGGTGCAGAACCCATTTGCGGTGGATCACCTGGCCGCGAAGGGCTTGTTCGAATTGCGGGTAGCAGCCAACTAGTGCACTTCGAATCTGATTGATGAGCCTGGTGTAGGAGCGTGCTAAGTCTTCGTCGATGCCGTTGAGGACTTTCAACTGGAGGAAGGCTTCTTCGACGCGGTCGACACTGCGGAGGGATTCCGGAAGGTTCTTTGCAGCGTGGGCGATGATATATGCATCCCGGATATCAGTTTTGGCATTACCAGCGTGGATGCGTGAGAGTTGGCGCATAGCCAAACCTGGAAGGTAGCGCACGTCGATTCCGATGTCTTGGGCAACTGCGACAGTTAGTCGCCCAATGTTATTGGGCTGGTCCACGACGACAAGGACCTTGTGGTCGTTTGCGCTAAACGTTGAAAAGAGTGTGCGCAGGGATTTTTCGTTTTGGTTGATACGCTTTGATAGCACTTGGGCGCCGTCGATATCTAAGACGCAAGCGTGGTGAAAGTATTTGCCAACGTCCATGCCGATGACATAGTCGTAGGTCATGCCAGACCTCCTAGCGAATTGAACGAGTGTGAGACTTATTTCATCGCTGGTGGTCGGACATACTTCACGCTGGCATCCACATTACTTGAGACCTCACACATCCTGTGTGGGTCAGGTTCCTATTAGCAGTCTGGAGTATGTCACTGCCTTCGGCGGCATCACCCCCCGGATCATTTTCAGACAGGGACGAAAACAAGCCATACCGAAGCCAGCGACTAGTTCCGCTGCCACAAGGCAGAAGGAACGCAGATAAACATAGCCTGCCCCAGCATGGGGCTAGGAGTACGAATCCTGGGCTCCTTCAAGCGGAACT
>NZ_JBVJNS010000040.1:0-3129 GCF_055583565.1 Corynebacterium sp. NPDC104732 | reverse complement strand
TTTCCTGACCCCCAGCCCCGAATTACTCCCCGAGGCCCTTGCAGCCTAACCAAAACAAACGGGTCTAACCGTCAACAAAACTTGACACAGCCCAAGCGTTGATGCAGGGTTTGGCGGGTGAGGTCCGCATGTGCTGCGATAGCGGCAAGTGAGGTGGTGGCGGTGATCCAGTTGTAGAACTGGCGGAATGTCGCAGCATTTTTGTGGCAACTTGTGTGTTTCGGGTAGTGGAAGCGCCACATGATCGATTGCTGTATCGCCACCTGGTGGTGCCTTTGCTTGTGGTGCCGTTTTTCTTCATTGGCCCAGCGCACTGGGCAGGAGGGTCGGTTTTTGTTCACCAACACACCCCACCACAAGCGCAAAACGCGGTATTGAAGGGCATCGACCGGTTTATAGCTCCCAACCAACAATAAACACAGGTTTTAGGGTCGTTACGCTGCGGAGATCACGAATCGGAGGCACACTTTTCTTTACTTGACCAACGAAAGGCCTGCTTACGCTCATTATTAGCAAGCAGGCCTTTTGCGTTTTTAGCACCAATCCTAGTGGTGGTGATGGTGGTGGTGACCCACGTCCGGGGTCTCCTCAACTGGCTTCTCCACAACCGACGCTTCGGTCGTGAGCACCATCCGTGCAACGGAGGTTGCGTTCACCACTGCGGAGTGGGTGACCTTCACGGGATCGATAATTCCCTGCTCGAGCAGGTTCCCGTACTCCAGGGTGGCAGCGTTGAAACCTTCACCATTTGGTAGCTCTGCGGTGCGAGCAACAACAACTGCGCCGTCAACGCCCGCGTTGGTGCCGATCCAGTAGGCCGGCTTCACTAGGGCGCGGGACAGTGCCAGGACACCGATCTTGGCGTCGCCGTCGAACTGCTCGGCAAAGTCCTTCAGCTCGGCTGCGATCTGGACCAGGGCAGAACCGCCACCGGCGATCACGCCCTCCTGAGCAGCGGCGCGGGCCGCGTTAATGGCATCTTCAACGCGCAGCTTGCGCTCGTTGACCTCGGTCTCGGTGGCTGCGCCGACCTTGATGACGGCGATGCCGCCAGACAGCTTAGCCAGGCGCTCTTCGGCCTTTTCCTTGTCCCAGGTGGAGTCGGTGGACTCGATCTCGCGGCGGATCTGCTCGCGACGAGCCTCCACTGCCGCAGCGGTACCAGCGCCATCAACGATGATGGTCTGATCCTTGGTCACGGTGATGCGACGAGCAGAACCGAACATGCTCAGGTCAGCGTCGTTCAGGTTGATACCGACTTCTGGGTCGATGACGGTAGCGTTCGTCACCACTGCCAGGTCATCCATGAAGGCCTTACGGCGGTCACCGAAGTATGGGGACTTCACGGCAACAACCTTCAGGGTCTTGCGGATGGAGTTCACCACCAGCATCTGCAGTGGCTCGCCGTCGATGTCCTCGGCGATGATCAGGACCTGCTTGCCGGACTCCACGATCTTCTCCAGCACTGGCAGGAAGTCTGGCAGGGAGGAAATCTTGTTGCGGACAAGGAGGACCAGGGCGTCGTCAAGCACTGCCTGCTGGGCGTCAACGTCGGTGATGAAGTAAGGGGACAAAAAGCCCTTTTCAAAGGACACGCCTTCGGTCACGTCGAGGACAGTCTCGATGGACTGGGACTCCTCCACGGTCACGACGCCATCCTTGCCGACCTTCTCCATCGCGCCGGCAACCATGTCGCCGATCTCAGGATCGCGGGAAGACACAGTAGCAACATTGGCGATCTCGGCGGCAGAAGAAACTTCGGTAGCGCGAGCCTGCAGCAGCTCCACTACCTTCTCAGCACCTGCAGCGATGCCCTTGTTCAGCTCGATCGGGTTGGCGCCGGCAGCAACGTTGCGCAGGCCTTCCTGGATCATGGCTTGGGCCAGCAGCGTTGCGGTGGTGGTGCCGTCGCCAGCGATGTCGTTGGTCTTGACCGCCACGGACTTCACCAGCTGCGCGCCAAGGTTCTGGAACGGCTCGTCCAGGTCGATCTCGCGGGCGATGGTGACGCCGTCATTGGTGACGGTTGGGCCGCCGAATGGCTTATCCAGGACCACGTTTCGGCCGCGTGGGCCGAGGGTGACCTTGACTGCGTCGGCAAGTGCGTCAACGCCTGCCTGGATGCCCTGGCGTGCCTCTTCGTCAAATGCGATGAGTTTTGGCACGGGCGACCTACTTTTCGATTACAGCGAGAACGTCACGCTGGGACAGAATGAGGTACTCCTGGCCCTGGTACTTAATCTCGGTTCCGCCGTACTTGGAGAAGATGACAACGTCGCCTTCCTTAACATCCATAGGGATGCGGTCGCCATCTTCATCGAAACGGCCAGCGCCCACAGCGATGACGGTTGCTTCCTGTGGCTTCTCCTTAGCGGAATCAGGGATAACCAGGCCGGACGCGGTGGTGGTCTCAGCTTCGTTGATCTGGACCAGAATCTTATCTTCCAGCGGCTTGATGTTTGCCACGATTAGAGCTCCTTTGAGATTGATGTGCCGGTTGCGATGCCTGCACAGCCGTCGTCGCGGGTGAACAACTGTGTTCCAAACAACCTACTGGCACTCTACCCGTGCGAGTGCCAGCTCGCAACGACGGCGAATCCCCCTCAGAGAAACTGGCGTGTCGGATTTGGTAATGCAAAGTGACGTTTTCCTCGATCAAAAGTCATTTTGCATTACCAAATTCAGCAAGCGCACACTTTCTAACGGTTCAGGTTCAGTACCGCCCCGCGCCACAGGTTGTAGTCCTCCGGCTCGTCGTCTTTGTAGTTGCGTGCAGCTCGAATGCCGTCCTCGACGTGGCCGATTTCTTCTTCCGTGATGTCGGAGCCATCAGCGCCGACGAAAATCACTGGTCCGCAAATGGCAGTGGTGGGGTCGGTGAAGAAGGCTGAGTTGCCCGTCGCTGCCTCGTTCTTCGCCATCGACGCCACCGGGTTCGGTTCCGCTCCTTCTTTCTTCGCGTCGGAAGAGTAGAGGGCAGCCAAGGTGCGGCCATCCTCCTGGAAGGCGACGGAGACACGATCGTTGTCCAAACGGGCTCTTCCGGTTTTAGAGTGCGTTGATCTTGGTGTGCAGCTGTCCGGAGTGGATCAAGGATCGCAAGATGTAGTGCCCGAGGTTCTTGAACCC
>NZ_JBVJNS010000039.1:0-3397 GCF_055583565.1 Corynebacterium sp. NPDC104732 | reverse complement strand
CAGTCCTACTGACAGGCATAACAAGCAGCTTCCTCCCGGCAACACACGCCGGGCTCAGCCACGCAGACCCTCCAACAAAAAGTCCGCAGTCCCGGCGGGAAAATTGCCCTGTTCTACTCCCAGTCTCGAATTCCAGGTCTCGAGTTTTACTTCCAGCGCCCGCGGTAGGTCATCCCACCGGGCAGTTTGACCCATACGCCACCTCGGCTGTTGATAGTAACGGGTCCGATTTTGGTGGATGCGGACGCTCCGGAGCCTGACACGTTGATCCAGCTGTTCTTGCCAATTTTCTTTTTATCGCGGTATTGCAATCCCATGAGAAACCAGCTTACTGAAGCGGGTGGTAGTCATCCATTTTACTGAGATTCACCCCCATCCTTCTAAGTTTTGCCATGAGATCCCAAGGTAGTTCTTTGCCATCATGCAGACTTAGGCTAGCCTAACCTTTGCTATATTTGACCAAGGCAAGGAGACCTAATGCCACCAATCGCGCGCGCTACCGTTACCAGCGCGCTACTTTTCGGACTACTCTCACCGCTCACACCGGTAGCTCACGCCGACCCCCAACCAACCAATGACCAGACCGATTCCCACCTGAACTGGGCATTGCGCGACTCTTTCCTCCGCTATGTCAGCGGCGCAACCAACGTCAGCAACGGAGCAGAAAAAGTCTTTCGCGACACCTCCGCCAACGAGGACCTCGTTGAAAGCAGCTACAAGTTCAAAGCAAAAAACGTTTCCTACAACCCTGAGAAACTCGAGACACGCGCCGAATTTGAGGGCACAGTCGAGTACTTCAAATACTGCGATGGGAACAAAGCAGAACAAGGTAATTGCTCCCTTGAGCTGAAAATTAAAGATCCGATCATCGTTATCAACAACGACGGTGGCACTGTGCTGGCGGATATCCGATCCAAGCAATACCCAGGTGGACAAGTTTTTGAAGGTGAAGACCTCGCTATTGCCGACCTCGATGTTGGAAATGCCGATTTCTCCCAAAATGGTGGCCGTTCTGAGTGGAAAAACGTTGTACCAGCCCTCACCCAAGACGGCGTACACACTTTCTCTGGTTTCTATCCGCTCGGCAGCCCACTGGCCCCCTTGAACTTCTCCTACCAGGGCGAAGGTGGAAAGCCAGATATCAAGGGCAGCCCGATGAAGATGGTAGGCAAGTTCGCCTCCCCCATCCCGGCTGACGAACCAAGCCGCATGTTCGCCGCTGGGGACGTCATCGCAGTCGCTGGCAAGAGCAAAATTGCGCTTGCTAACGCCCGCACCATGACAGAGATCAAAACCATGGATGTCGATTCCTCCGGAAACGTCCTGGTAGCGGCAGACAAGCGGGGCAACCTGAGCTGGGTCACCGGCAACGAAGTTGTCACCGCCAAGATCTCCCGCAACGGCTTTGAGACGCCAACCGTACGCGGAACCGTAACTGGAACCCCAGTAGCCATCGCCGCCGCCCCGGACACTGATGATGTCTACGTCATCACTCGCGAGGAAGGCGACGGCGCTACCTTGCACCGCATCAGCAACACAGTCACCGCCGCCCCACTTCCAGACCCACGCAAGGTGGATGAGCACCTCGCCGACGTCCCAGCTGGCGACATCCGAATCGCAGGATTCTACGGCGAAACCTACTCCTTCAGCTCGCTGCGCGATTTGGCTGTCATGCCGGACGGCAACCTGCTGTACTTCAACAGCGGCACCGTCATCGATATGAAGAATGAGCACCGGCCGATCGCACCACTGGTCATCACACCAGACGGTGAAGTTACTCGGGCGCTGGGCATTGACGATGTTGCAAAAACCGAGGCATTCGCGCGCATGCATGCGATGGTGGTGCAGGACAACCGCGTCGCGCTATACAACGACTCGGACCACGATTCCGCAGTCCAATTCTTCACCTATGCAGATAAGAAACTCACCGCCACCTCACCACGTGGCCCGGTAGGCGATCTGCGCTCCATCAGTGGGCTTTCCTTCGGCCCGGATGGTAGTGCTTTTGTCACCGGCGAATCGGATGGCACGTTGCGCTGGGTGAACACCACGACGAACGAAAGCACGGATTCGCTCCGCCTGCCAGATTCCAAGGGCACTAAGGGCGAGCACCGCATGCTTATTACCCGCGAGAACGGCGAAGTTCTCGCTAACTCGGTGTACACAGATCCGGCCACCTACCAGGAGTACTCGCACGTGCTGCGCATCGCAGACCCGGCCTCGCTGCGTAAGGATGATTCCTCCACGATTGAGGAACTAGGTAAGCCCGTCGAAAAGCCAGGCGAGAAACCAGCCGAAAAGCCAGCTGAAAAGCCAGCCGAAGCAGCCAAGGAGACCGCAACACCAACTGCCACGCCGACCGCCACACCAACTGAGAATGCCCCAACACCAGTGGTCGTGAAGCCGGAACCGGTGAAGAAGGCAAAGTCTGGTTGGTTCAAAAAGGCGGTGGATGCTCTTCTCGTGGCAGCTCCAGCACTGTTTCTGTTCTTCCCAGTAATCATCAACCTGCTGCCAGCACACATGAAGCAGGCACTGCAGGCCCGTCTATCCAGCTGATTTAAGGATGTGAATTTAGCAATGACCGTCGCTCTTGACACCCCGCTTTCTCACGAGATCAAGTCCGTGACCAGCGTGGCCCACAGCCGCGCCGAGGAATCCCAGTTCATCGACGATCTAATTGCAGGTCGCCTGGACAAGGTTGCTTACCGAAACCTCCTCGAGCAGACCTACCTGTTCTACTCGGCGTTGGAGTGCAGCTCCCAGGCGCTGCGCACCTCGCCACTATTCGCCGAGCTTTATGACGCCCGCCTGCTCCGCTTACCATCCATCGCCAAAGATCTAACGGCATTGCACGGCAGTGCCCGTTGGAAAGGCGGTTTGCAGATGCTTCCTGCTACCGCGCGTTATGTCCAGCGTCTGAACGAGATCGGCGCCTTGCAGGATCCAATTGCCTTGATTGCCCACCACTACGTGCGCTACCTCGGGGACCTCTCGGGCGGGCAGGTGATTGGTCGCATGATGCAGCGCCACTACAACGTTGGCTCCGACGCAGTGAACTTCTACAACTTCGAGGAGATCGAAAAGCCGAAACCATACAAGGATAGCTACCGCGCCAAACTCGACGCCCTAGTGCTAAGTGATGAAGAGCGCAGCTACCTCCTCGATGAGGCAGTAGCAGGCTTCTACTTCAACTCCGCGATCTTCAAGGAACTCGCTGAGGTCTAGTACTGACAGCAAAGCCGGTCGACGTAATGTCGACCGGCATTTTTATTGGGGGTTGGATAGGGATTTGGTTGGGACCCTGTTTGCCAGTGAAGTTGTGACCCTCCTACAGAGAGGATCATCAATGTCTAACGAGCTTGCCCCTACTGTTCGGGTCAAACCACATCGGGTG
>NZ_JBVJNS010000038.1:0-3941 GCF_055583565.1 Corynebacterium sp. NPDC104732 | reverse complement strand
CAGAAGGAACGCAGATAAACATAGCCTGCCCCAGCATGGGGCTAGGAGTACGAATCCTGGGCTCCTTCAAGCGGAACTACTAACAACGTAATGGGGCAAGCGAAGAAAACCCTGGCATTTACGCCGATCATGCCCTCTACGCCAAGGGCGTCATCATTTCGGCTGGCGCGCTTCTGGGCCTATTCCTGCTACAGCACTTTCTAGCCATTAAACCCGGCCGCATTCACATGATCATTCAAGTGCTGCTAGTCATCGTGGCGATCGTAGCGATCATCAGCACCGTGGCCACCGGGCATGAGGGGGCTGCGTTGGTCTGGAGGTAGAGAAACCGATGCCGGATTTGGTAATGCAAAGTAACGTTTAACAGCGGAAAAAGTCGTTTTGCATTACCAAATCCAGCACGCCGCTGTCTCTAGCTTCGGTTCACTGCAGAAACGATCGCCTTCAGTGAGGCTTCGGTGATGTTGGAGTCTACGCCGATGCCCCATGCTGCGGTGTCGCCGACGGTGGCGTAGACGTAGGCGGCGGCTTCGGCGTCGTCGCCTGCGGTGCGGGCGTGCTGGGAGTATTCCTGCACTTCGACGTCGATTCCGAGGGATTCCAGTGCTTGGGCGAATGCTGCGACTGGGCCGTTGCCGGTGCCGGAAATCTCCTTCATTGCGCCGTTGAAGGTGACGGTGGCGGTTACGCCGGTGTCGGTGATGTGGACGGCTTCCAGGGTGAGGACGTCAGTGCGGTCCAGGTATTCGGTGGCGAAGATGTCCCACATTGCTTTGGAGCTGACTTCGCCGCCTTCGGCGTCGGTGATGGCTTGGACGACGGAGGAGAATTCTGGCTGCATGGCGCGTGGCAGGTCCAGGCCGTGGTCGGTTTTCATGATGTAGGCTACGCCGCCCTTGCCGGATTGGGAGTTGACGCGGATGACGGCTTCGTAGGAGCGGCCGACGTCTTTCGGGTCGATCGGCAGGTAGGGAACTTCCCACATGGTGGAGCCGGAGGCGCGCAGCGCATCGAGTCCCTTGTTTACGGCATCCTGGTGGGAGCCGGAGAAGGCGGTGAAGACGAGGTCGCCGCCGTATGGGTGGCGTTCTGGGACGCGCAGCTGGTTGCAGTATTCGACGGTGCGGCGGATGAGGTCGATGTCGGAGAAGTCGATTTGTGGGTCGACGCCTTGGGTCAGCATGTTCAGTCCCAGGGTGACCAGGCAGACGTTACCGGTGCGCTCGCCGTTGCCGAACAGGCAGCCTTCGATGCGGTCTGCGCCGGCCAGGTAGCCCAGTTCTGCGGTGGCGACGCCGGTGCCACGGTCATTGTGTGGGTGCAGGGACAGGATGATGGAGTCGCGGCGGTCGAGGTTGCGGGACATCCATTCGATGGAGTCGGCGTACACGTTGGGGGTGATCATTTCCACGGTGGATGGCAGGTTGATGATCAGTGGGTTTTCCGGCGTCGGCTGAATGACGTCGGTGACGGCGTTGCAGACTTCCAGGGCGTATTCGACTTCGGTGCCGGTGTAGGACTCGGGGGAGTATTCCCAGCGCCAGTTGGTGTCTGGGTAGTCCTTTGCGATGGAGAGGATCAGCTCAGCGGCGTCGGTAGCCAGCTTTTTGATCGCCTCTTTGTCCTTCCGGAACACGACTTTGCGCTGCAGGATGGAGGTGGAGTTGTAGAAGTGGACGATGACGTTTTTCGCGCCGGCGCAGGCTTCGAAGGTGCGGCGGATCAGGTGTTCGCGGGCCTGGACCAGGACTTGGATGGTGACGTCGTCTGGGACCATGTCCTTTTCGATGATCTCGCGCACGAAGTCGAAGTCAGTTTGGGAGGCGGAGGGGAAACCCACCTCAATTTCTTTGTAGCCCATTTCCACCAGCAGGTTGAACATGCGGCGTTTGCGTTCTGGGCTCATTGGGTCGATGAGGGCTTGGTTGCCGTCGCGCAGGTCTACGGCGCACCACTGTGGCGCCTTGGTGATGCGTTTGGAGGGCCAGGTGCGGTCCGGCAGGTCGAAGTCCTGCACTTCTACGTCGTATGGTTGGTAGCGGTCGCTGGGCATGGCGGAGCTGCGCTGTTTGTTCCAATGTGGCTGGTCGGCGGGGATGTTGCCGTGTGGTTTGGTCAGCTGAGCGGGGGCGGAGATGAAAGACATGGTGTGATTCCTCGTGGGGTTTAGGTGGTTGGGCCGGCAACGCGAACTCCGCGACGGGTGCCGGCCTCTCGTTGGCCTAAATCCCGCCGCGGCAAAGAAGGAGGAATGCTCGCTGCATGGAACACACCATACCGCATAATGGGCGTCGCGTCACGATTTTGGGGTGATTTTTGCTGCCACTGCTTGACGACGCCATTGGTTGTAGCCTCGACCCCATGAAGTCTCGAGTCGATTTGTTTAGGGAGTGATGGAAAATGAGCAGTTCGGCAGATACCAGCAGTTTTACTACCCTTGTCGGTGGCTTCGGGCTCGTAGCAATTACCCTATTGGTCATAGCCCAGATTGTTCTTTTTGTTGTGGCCCTGCTCAGCATCGTGCGTAGCGAAAACTACGCCAGCGGCGGCAAGGCGCTGTGGGCGTTGGCGTGTTTCGCTTTCCCGCTGCTCGGGCCGATTCTTTGGTTCGTGGCAGGGAAGAACTCAAAAATGTAGCTATGAGTCCGCGTCGTCGGATTCCGTCTTCCCGAAAACCTTTCGCAGCCACAGCGCGAGCAGGATGAGGATGACGGCGGCGGCGCCGATGATGGCCCACATCCACCACTGCCAGCGCAGTCCGCTGGATTCAAAGACGGCTTCATCGGCAGGGTCCATCGGCACTTGGTGTCCTGTGACGAGGAGTCGGTGGGTGTTGATGGCATACGGGGTGCACGTGATGAGGGTGATCAGATCCTGACTGGGTTCGCGGTGCAGGATGGAAGTGTCGGACGGTTCGACCACTTGGATGTCATGCACAAGGTATTTAAGTTTCTTGCCAGCGACAGCGATATAGAAGGCGTCGCCTTTCTTTACCTTGGTGAGGTTGTCCCACAAGGTGGCATTCTGGATGCCTGTGTGAGCAGACAGCGCCGCATGGCGACCTTCGCCATCGCCGATCCCGCCGACTGGAAAGTCTGTGCCGTATAGGTGACCGACGCCGCGGGAAAGGGCCTTTTCTGAGGTGCCGTGATAAAGCGGGAGGTCAGAGTTGATGGAGGGGATGACGACGCGCCCCATGGCCTCTGTTTCCGAAAGCACATTCAGGTATTGGCGGTAACGCTGGTACGCGGGAGAATTTTCGTCGTCGCTGGTGGTCCAGGCATCGGCGGGGTTGATCTCACGAAGCTCAGCGTTATATTGGTGTGCCTCTTCCCATGCTTTGTTCAGCACCTCGGGTGGAACTGATTGCTCCAGCTTGGAGTATTCGTCCGCGGCTCGGGCTTGCTGAATGTTGTTCCACTGCGTCGCCACCACGGGATACAACAAGACTCCGAGGCCACACAGGATAAGGACTAGCGCAATGATGGCGTTGGAGTTGAGCTTCTTGCCGCCCTTCGACGATCTGTTCCGCGTCGGAGTGTTGCTATGACGACCCATGTGTTCCTACCTTCAGTGTGAATGGGTTCACGGGATTTTCCAAGAATGTCAGGGATGATCGTTCTATCCCCCGGTTGGTAGCCATAGTCCAAGGTACGTCGAGTGCAGTCGGTTCGTGAAATCCGATGCTGGACGGGATGAAGGGGATCGGAATTGCTAACAGTTTGGGCAAGTTTGCTAAAGGGGATTGGGTCGAACGGTGGCACATCCAAACTTGACCCCAAGAAGGGGTATATCTGTGATGGAGAAAAGCAGCAGTACTTTTCAGGTAAATGGATATTTTTTAAGGTGAGGTTACCCTCGAGTAGTGGACACCCAATTAGTACGGATGTTGTGTCCGTAGGAGAGGATGTTCATTATGAGTCAGCAACGCAAGAGGTTTA
>NZ_JBVJNS010000037.1:3687-5362 GCF_055583565.1 Corynebacterium sp. NPDC104732 | reverse complement strand
TGTGCGTGTGTTGTTTGAGAACTCAATAGTGTGCCAAGTACTTTTATTTTTTGTTTTTTGGTTGTGTGTTGGTGCCGGCAGGCCAGGAGTGGTCTGTGTAAGCGCTTTAATACTCAATTTTTTGTGGTTTTTGGTGTCTTCCTCGTCGGATGTACCAGGAACTGTTTTTTGGACAATCATCATTATTTTTGTGCTGGTTGTTTGTTTTGCTAGGTTTTTGGCTTTTCATATGGCTGATTATCATCTTTTATGGAGAGTTTGATCCTGGCTCAGGACGAACGCTGGCGGCGTGCTTAACACATGCAAGTCGAACGGAAAGGCCCTGCTTGCAGGGTACTCGAGTGGCGAACGGGTGAGTAACACGTGGGTGATCTGCCCTGCACTTTGGGATAAGCCTGGGAAACTGGGTCTAATACCGAATATGACCGGTCTTTAGTGTGACTGGTGGAAAGCTTTTGCGGTGTGGGATGAGCCCGCGGCCTATCAGCTTGTTGGTGGGGTAATGGCCTACCAAGGCGTCGACGGGTAGCCGGACTGAGAGGTCGATCGGCCACATTGGGACTGAGACACGGCCCAGACTCCTACGGGAGGCAGCAGTGGGGAATATTGCACAATGGGCGCAAGCCTGATGCAGCGACGCCGCGTGGGGGATGACGGCCTTCGGGTTGTAAACCTCTTTCGCTCACGACGAAGGGTAACTGACGGTAGTGAGATAAGAAGCACCGGCTAACTACGTGCCAGCAGCCGCGGTAATACGTAGGGTGCGAGCGTTGTCCGGAATTACTGGGCGTAAAGAGCTCGTAGGTGGTTTGTCGCGTCGTCTGTGAAATACCGGGGCTTAACTTCGGAGCTGCAGGCGATACGGGCATAACTTGAGTGCTGTAGGGGAGACTGGAATTCCTGGTGTAGCGGTGAAATGCGCAGATATCAGGAGGAACACCGATGGCGAAGGCAGGTCTCTGGGCAGTAACTGACGCTGAGGAGCGAAAGCATGGGTAGCGAACAGGATTAGATACCCTGGTAGTCCATGCTGTAAACGGTGGGCGCTAGGTGTAGGGGTCTTCCACGACTTCTGTGCCGTAGCTAACGCATTAAGCGCCCCGCCTGGGGAGTACGGCCGCAAGGCTAAAACTCAAAGGAATTGACGGGGGCCCGCACAAGCGGCGGAGCATGTGGATTAATTCGATGCAACGCGAAGAACCTTACCTGGGCTTGACATATACAGGACCGGGCCAGAGATGGTCTTTCCCTTGTGGCTTGTATACAGGTGGTGCATGGTTGTCGTCAGCTCGTGTCGTGAGATGTTGGGTTAAGTCCCGCAACGAGCGCAACCCTTGTCTTATGTTGCCAGCAATTCGGTTGGGGACTCATGAGAGACTGCCGGGGTTAACTCGGAGGAAGGTGGGGATGACGTCAAATCATCATGCCCCTTATGTCCAGGGCTTCACACATGCTACAATGGTCGGTACAACGCGTCGCGAG
Source organism: Corynebacterium sp. NPDC104732 (assembly GCF_055583565.1). Taxonomy (NCBI): domain Bacteria; kingdom Bacillati; phylum Actinomycetota; class Actinomycetes; order Mycobacteriales; family Corynebacteriaceae; genus Corynebacterium; species Corynebacterium sp. NPDC104732. The sequence goes on along the minus strand of NZ_JBVJNS010000037.1, from coordinate 3,880 downwards.
CCTGTGAGGGTGAGCTAATCGCTGAAAGCCGGCCTCAGTTCGGATTGGGGTCTGCAACTCGACCCCATGAAGTCGGAGTCGCTAGTAATCGCAGATCAGCAACGCTGCGGTGAATACGTTCCCGGGCCTTGTACACACCGCCCGTCACGTCATGAAAGTCGGTAACACCCGAAGCCAGTGGCCCAACCTTTTG
>NZ_JBVJNS010000037.1:1457-3592 GCF_055583565.1 Corynebacterium sp. NPDC104732 | reverse complement strand
ACCTTTGTGGGGGGAGCTGTCGAAGGTGGGATCGGTGATTGGGACGAAGTCGTAACAAGGTAGCCGTACCGGAAGGTGCGGCTGGATCACCTCCTTTCTAAGGAGCTTATTTTTGTGACACGCAGTTGCGTGTTTGTGCCAGCTGAGTCGCCGTGTGTGTGGCTGTTGGTTTTATTTATCGGGTGGACGCCAGCTAGCCATCGATATGGTGGTGGTCGGCATGATCGAAAAACAGATAATTAGTGTTGGGTGTTTGGTGCGCTGTTGGGTGTCTGGGGCAATATGTGTGTTGTTCCTTTTTCTGGCCTGGTGTGCTGCCACTGTTGTTGTGGTGGTGGCTGGTGGGTTGGGTGTGTTGTGTGAGAACTGTATAGTGGACGCGAGCAATTTTTTTCATCTTTATTTTTTGTTTAGTGTTTTAGTATTGTGTGCCTTGTTTATGGTGTTTTTGTTACTTAAGGGCGCACGGTGGATGCCTTGGCAATCCAAGCCGATGAAGGACGTGTAAGGCTGCGATAAGCCTCGGGGAGTTGCCAATAGAGCGTTGATCCGAGGGTGTCCGAATGGGGAAACCTGGCTACAGTGATGTGTAGTTACCTGCCCATGAATTCATAGTGGGTGTGGGGGTTACGCGGGGAAGTGAAACATCTCAGTACCCGTAGGAGAAGAAAACAAGAGTGATTCTGCTAGTAGCGGCGAGCGAACGTGGATTTTTGGCTAAACTGCATGCGTGTGATACTCGGCAGGGGTTGCGTGTGTGGGGTTGTGGGGATGAACTTTTTCCAATACTGCCGTGTTGGTCGTGTGTTTGTGTGTGTTAGGGGAAGTGGTGTGGAAACGCCTGCCGTAGACGGTGATAGCCCGGTACCTGAAAATGCATGCTGCGTGCGTGTTTGTTTCCCGAGTAGCAGCGGGCTCGTGGAATCTGCTGTGAATCTGCCGGGACCACCCGGTAAGCCTGAATACTTGGATTGACCGATAGCGGATGAGTACCGTGAGGGAATGGTGAAAAGTACCCCGGGAGGGGAGTGAAATAGTACCTGAAACCGTGTGCTTACAATCCGTCAGAGCCTTTTTTTGGGTGATGGCGTGCCTTTTGAAGAATGAGCCTGCGAGTCAGCGGCATGTCGCGAGGTTAACCCGTGTGGGGTAGTCGTAGCGAAAGCGAATACTAACGAGTGTGTTTAGTGGCATGTCTTGGACCCGAAGCGGGGTGATCTACCCATGGCCAGTGTGAAGCAGCTGTAAGAGGTTGTGGAGGCGCGAACCCACTTAGGTTGAAAACTGAGGGGATGAGTTGTGGGTAGGGGTGAAAGGCCAATCAAACTCCGTGATAGCTGGTTCTCCCCGAAATGCATTTAGGTGCAGCGTTGTGTGTTGCTTGCTGGAGGTAGAGCTACTGGTTGGTTTAGCGGGACTATCATCTTAGCGACGTCAGCCAAACTCCGAATGCCGGTTTAAGTTAGCGCAGCAGTGAGACTGCGGGGGATAAGCTTCGTAGTCGAGAGGGAAACAGCCCAGATCGCCGGTTAAGGTCCCTAAGAGTGTACTAAGTGGAAAAGGATGTGGGATCGCTTAGACAGCCAGGAGGTTGGCTTAGAAGCAGCCATCCTTGAAAGAGTGCGTAATAGCTCACTGGTCGAGTGGTTCTGCGCCGACAATGTAGTGGGGCTCAAGTACACCACCGAAGCCGCGGCAAACATTTGTTGTTTGGGTAGGGGAGCGTCGTGCACGTGTGGAAGCAGTAGGGTGACCTGGTGTGGAGTGTGTGCGAGTGAGAATGCAGGCATGAGTAACGATTGATAAGTGAGAATCTTATCCGCCGGATGACTAAGGGTTCCTGGGTCAAGTTCGTCTTCCCAGGGTGAGTCGGGGCCTAAGGCGAGGCCGACAGGCGTAGTCGATGGATAACGGGTTGATATTCCCGTACCCGAGTGTGTGCGACCATGGTGAATCAGTGATACTAACCGCCCTGATCGTCTTCTGCGTCCTTCGGGATGTGGTTGGTGTGATGCGTGGGGCCTGATCTGGTAGTAGCTAAGTGATGGGGTGACGCAGTGAGGTAGCCGAGCCACTTATTGGATTGTGGTGTAAGCGTGTAGCCTGTGGCCTAGGTAAATCCGGGACCACGTATG
>NZ_JBVJNS010000037.1:0-1362 GCF_055583565.1 Corynebacterium sp. NPDC104732 | reverse complement strand
TTTTGGTTGATGTTGGTGATCCTGTGCTGTCGAGAAAAGCCTCTAGCGATGTGCATATTCGGCCCGTACCCGAAACCGACACAGGTAGTCAGGTAGAGAATACTAAGGCGTTCGGGTGAACTGTGGTTAAGGAACTCGGCAAAATGCCCCCGTAACTTCGGGAGAAGGGGGGCCATGGCTGGTGATCGTCTTTTCGGTGTGAGCTGGTTGTGGTCGCAGAGAATAGAGGGAAGCGACTGTTTATTAAAAACACAGGTCCGTGCGAAGACGGTGAAGTCGATGTATACGGACTGACGCCTGCCCGGTGCTGGAAGGTTAAGAGGACCTGTTAGGTAGTAATACCGAAGCGGAGAATTTAAGCCCCAGTAAACGGCGGTGGTAACTATAACCATCCTAAGGTAGCGAAATTCCTTGTCGGGTAAGTTCCGACCTGCACGAATGGCGTAACGACTTCCCTGCTGTCTCAACCACAGGCCCGGTGAAATTGCAGTACGAGTAAAGATGCTCGTTACGCGCGGCAGGACGAAAAGACCCCGGGACCTTCACTATAGCTTGGTATTGGTGTTTGGTGCGGTTTGTGTAGGATAGGTGGGAGACTGTGATGCAGCGTCGCTAGGTGTTGTTGAGTCGTTGTTGAAATACCACTCTGATCGTAGTAGATACCTTGAACCTCGGCCCATGATCTGGGTTAGGGACAGTGCCTGGTGGGTAGTTTAACTGGGGCGGTTGCCTCCTAAAGAGTAACGGAGGCGCCCAAAGGTTCCCTCAGCCTGGTTGGCAATCAGGTGGTGAGTGTAAGTGCACAAGGGAGCTTGACTGTGAGACTGACAGGTCGAGCAGGGACGAAAGTCGGGACTAGTGATCCGGCACCTACTTGTGGATGTGGTGTCGCTCAACGGATAAAAGGTACCCCGGGGATAACAGGCTGATCTTCCCCAAGAGTCCATATCGACGGGATGGTTTGGCACCTCGATGTCGGCTCGTCGCATCCTGGGGCTGGAGTAGGTCCCAAGGGTTGGGCTGTTCGCCCATTAAAGCGGCACGCGAGCTGGGTTTAGAACGTCGTGAGACAGTTCGGTCTCTATCCGCCGCGCGCGTGGAAACTTGAGAAAGGCTGTCCCTAGTACGAGAGGACCGGGACGGACGTACCTCTGGTGTGCCAGTTGTACCGCCAGGTGCATGGCTGGTTGGCTACGTACGGAAGGGATAACCGCTGAAAGCATCTAAGCGGGAAGCCTGTTTTGAGATAAGGTTTCTTTTGAGGTTCCCTCTAGATTAGGGGGTTGATAGGCCAGATCTGGAAGCGCTGTAAGGTGTGGAGGTGACTGGTACTAATTGGCCGATAATGAAAACACCTGCCTT
>NZ_JBVJNS010000036.1:0-5703 GCF_055583565.1 Corynebacterium sp. NPDC104732 | reverse complement strand
GCTTGTCCATCAGCGACTCGTTTTCCTACCGCCACACACACTCAAGCGGGGCGTTGTCGGTCGCGCTGACTCACATAAAGTTACACACACCCAACCAACAACACAAACCCGCAGGTAAAAAAGGGGTTTACGGCTTGGTTACCCGCTCGATTGTGGCACCAAGCTGTTGGAGTGACTCCACAAACTGCGGATAGCCGCGATCGATGTGGAAAACGTCATGGATTTCCGTTACCCCGTCGGCACAGAGCGCCGCGAGCACGAGGCCAGCACCTGCGCGGATATCTGAGCTCCATACCGCGGTGGACGACAGCTCCTCCATTCCTCGGACCACTACGTGGTGTCCGTCGACGGTGGCATCAGCCCCCAGGCGCTGCATTTCGTCAACGAACCGGAATCGTGATTCGAATACGTTCTCTGTAATGACGGATACACCTTCAGACACTGCAGCGAGACCGATCGCCATTGGTTGGAGGTCTGTCGGGAAGCCTGGGAACGGCAGGGTCTGGTAGTCAACAGCTTGTGCTCGGGCCGGCATGGAAACTCGGAAACCGGTGGCGTACGTTTCCACTTCGGCGCCGGCCAAGCGGAGCTTCTGGAGTGGCAGATGCAGATGAACAGGCGCGATGCCCCCGACGGTGATGTCACCACCGGTCATCGCTGCTGCATACGCCCAGGTGCCCGCAACGATCCGGTCTCCCACAACCTCGTGGGTGGTGGGATGCAGTTTTTCAACGCCTTCAATGGTGATGGTGGAAGTGCCACCACCTTCGACCTTCGCCCCCATTTCATTGAGCATGTCGCAGAGATCAACAATTTCGGGTTCGCGGGCTGCGTTGTCGAGGACGGTCACACCGTCGGCAAGCACTGCGGCGGTGAGGATGTTTTCCGTAGCGCCCACTGAGGGGAAGTCGAGCGAGATGTGCGCACCACGGAGCTTTTCTGCGGTGGCGACAACCGCGCCGTGGCGAATTTGGGTGGTGGCGCCGAGCTTTTCCAAGCCAGTTTGGTGCATGTCCAGCGGTCGGGAGCCGATGGCGTCACCGCCCGGTAGTGCGACAACGGCGCGACCGCACCGCGAAGTCAGTGGTCCAAGCACACATACTGAGGCGCGGAATTGGCGCACCGCGTCGAAGTCGGCGTCGCTCTTGAGCTGCGCTGGGGTGGTAATCCGCACGTTGTCGCGCTCGATTTCTACCTGGCAGCCAAGCCCTTCCAGAACGTCTTTCATCAGTGGAACGTCGAGGATCTCTGGGCAGTTGGTGAGCGTCGTTGTGCCTTCGGCGAGCAGTGCTGCTGCCATCAGCTTTAACACGCTGTTTTTCGCGCCGACTACTTTAACCGTGCCCTTGAGGCGCACCCCACCAGTGACCAAAAATGTTTCTTTCACAGCCCCCAAGTCTAAACGCAAAATGCCCGGCTGTCTGGGGCGGTTTCTACTACCGTGGAGTTCATGGCTGTTCACTTGACCAAGATTTATACCCGTACCGGCGACGAAGGCACGACCGGTTTGTCCAATTTTGAGCGTGTCTCCAAGAACGACGCTCGACTCCACGCTTACGCGGACACGGAGGAGGCGAACGCCGCGCTCGGCGAGGTGCTGGCGTTGGGGTCGCCTCGCGAGGACATTGCAGCGACGTTGCGGCGCGTGCAGAACGAGCTTTTCGACGCCGGTGCCGACCTTGCGACGCCCATCGAAGATAACCCCAAGTACCCACCTCTCCGGATTGAGCAGTCCTACATTGACCGGTTAGAGGAAGAATGCGACCGCTTCAATGAGGAACTCGCCCCGCTGGATTCCTTCATCCTTCCGGGTGGTACACCAACTGCAGCGCTTATTCATACCGCACGCACGATTACTCGACGCGCGGAACGGGCAGCCTGGGCAGCATACGAGGCGTTCCCCGAAACTACGTCCAAGCTGCCAGCACAGTACCTCAATCGCTTGAGCGACCTGTTGTTTATCCTCGGTCGAATCGAAAACGCCGGGAACGACACTAAGTGGGTTCCCGGCGGATCTCGCTAATTATCTGTTTCTTTAAGGCAGCGCTCCGATACGACGCGCCGCGTTGACGGCCTCGTATCGAGTGTGCGCGCCCAGTTTGCGCATCACAGAACGCAGGTAACTCTTCACTGTTTCAGCACCGATACCCATTTCTTCGGCGGCTTCTACGTTGGTATGCCCCAAGGCAACGCAAGCGAGAACATCCAGTTCACGGGCAGAGAGCTTAGTGGTTTGCTTCATGCGAACTGGCGTGACCATCTGGTCGCACAGTTCTTCAATTTCTTTGCGCAGCGAGTCATCACCCACGCGGTTAGCAAGCATTCGGAGCTTGGAGTGCGTGGAGCGAATCTGCTCCCACTCAGCACCGTTCATCACGCGGCCAGATTTGACTGCGCCGCCCCGAGGACCATCGGAGCGTCGGAAAGCTGCGTTGATGGCCAGGTCCTGCTCGAGTGCGCGGGCGGTCATCGTCACCTCTTCAATGACCTTGTCACCCAGGCGGAGCGACGAGTGAACGCCCACATACAGGACGCCGACTACATCGCGGTGCACGATAACAGGGACGGCCACGATCGAATGCAGGCCTTCGTCCTGGATGGCTTTGTCGTATTCGTGGGAAATGACGCTAGCGCGGGTGTAGTCGGAGACTCCCACTGGGCGTTTGGTAGCCAGCACTCGGCCACCGACGCCGGACCCTGCGTCAATAATGATGTTTTGCAAGGCAGGGGTACGCAGGCCAACCCAAGCGCTGATCTGCAATTTGTTTTCCCCAAACACCGTTGCATACATGGTGACCGGAATTCCCGTCGCAGTCTTCAGTGAGGTGAGGGCGGCGCGGATCGCGTCGTCATCGTCCTTGATTGATTGCGTTTCCACCATTGAAACTCCTCTAAAACTCCACCCGAGCAGGTACACCCGTCGGTGTGCGATTCGCACATTAATGTGGAGTATATCCACAAAGCGGGGGTGAACCAAAGCGCAATTTATTCACAAGGTACTTAATGATGTGCATAGTATGCGTTGTTCAACCAAGTTAGATACCCCTGCCTTTGATGGCTAAAGCTGCCACGAAAACGTTTTCACCTGCGTTTATAACAAAATAAGCCACCCCCGAAGCGGCTATTTTCTATCCATTCATGAAGGGGTATTCAGATTTGCCCCCAAGATTCAAGCCAAAAGACCAAGTTAAATGTCACAATTTTGGGGCGAAATTATCCAACAATGTTCAACAATTTACACACATCTAGACAATGCAGTCTACCTAATCTAAACTATATAGACTAGTTTTTTCGTCAGAAGAGGCGTAGACTTCCCCTCATCAGTGAAAACAACCGAGAGGAAAACATGTCCAACGTCTACAACAACGTCACGGAAACTATCGGACGTACCCCGCTAGTACGCCTCAACCGCCTCGTCGAAGGCCTCGAAGCTGAAGTATTAGTCAAGCTCGAGTTCTACAACCCAGCCAACAGCGTGAAAGATCGCATCGGAGCTGCAATTATCGACGCCGCTGAGGCTTCCGGCGAGCTCACTCCGGGCGGCACCATCGTGGAAGCAACCTCCGGAAACACCGGTATCGCCCTCGCCATGGTCGGTGCAGCACGCGGATATCGAGTGGTCCTGACCATGCCAGAAACAATGTCGGCAGAGCGTCGCGTCATGTTGCGCGCCTATGGCGCAGAGATTGTTCTCACCCCGGGGGCAGCCGGTATGCAGGGCGCGGTAGACAAGGCAAACGAGATCGTCGCGGAGCGCCCTGGTTCGATCTTGGCCCGACAGTTCGCCAACAAAGCCAACCCTCAGCGGCACAAGGAAACCACCGCGGTTGAGATCTGGGAGGATACCAACGGCAAAATCGACGCTTTTGTCGCTGGCATTGGTACGGGTGGCACGGTGACGGGCGTCGGCACGGTGCTTAAAGACCACAACCCAGACATCACCGTCATTGGCGTCGAGCCAGCAGATTCCCCCCTGCTGACCACCGGCAAGGCTGGCCCGCACAAGATTCAGGGCTTGGGCGCGAACTTCATCCCGGAAGTACTCGACCGCAAGATCCTCGATGAGGTTCTCGCCGTCACCAGCGAGGATGCCGTCGCAATGTCGCGCGCGATGGGCGTGAAGGAAGGGATCCTGGGCGGAATCTCCGCCGGCGCTAACGTGAAAGCAGCACTCGAAGTCGCTTCCCGACCAGAGTTCAAGGACAAGACCATCGTCACCATCGTGCCGGACTTCGGCGAGCGCTACGTCTCCACTATCTTGTATGAGGACATTCGCGACTAGCTTAACGACGCCGTAAGCTCTCCACGAGTGGCGAGACGCTGCTAACATCGTCGCTATGTATCAGCTAGTTCGCATGATCCGCGAAGATCTCCAGAATGCCCGCGAACATGATCCCGCAGCCCGCGGTGATGTCGAGAACGCCATTGTGTACTCAGGCCTCCATGCCATTTGGGCGCATCGCGTGAGTCACGCGCTGTGGACCAGAGGGCTCAAGGGGCCTGCTCGCATTTTGGCGCAGGTCACCCGGTTCTTTACGGGGATTGAAATCCACCCCGGCGCAACCATTGGTCGCCGTTTTTTCATCGACCACGGCATGGGAATCGTCATCGGTGAAACTGCCGAAATCGGCGACGGCGTCATGCTCTACCACGGAGTCACGCTCGGTGGCCAGGTGCTAACCCAAACGAAACGCCACCCAACGCTCTGCGATGGTGTCACCGTGGGCGCCGGAGCGAAGGTGCTCGGCCCCATCACCATTGGTGAAGGCAGCGCCATCGGTGCGAACGCGGTAGTAACCAAAGATGTCCCTGCCAACCATATTGCCGTGGGGATTCCGGCGAAGAATCGCCCACGCAACCCCGACGAGTGCATCAAACTCGTCGACCCTGACGCCTACGTTACAGGCGGCTTCCCCGCTAACTACAGCATCTAATTCTTATGTCAGGCCCGCTCCGGCGGGCCTCACGCATATTCGGGGTTCTTTTCGATAAATCGCACGACAGCTGAGCAGGTAGCCGTATAAGGAATGTTCGCGGTCCTCGTGTCGTCTAGGGCAGCCTTGATCAGTGGCCGCGACAGGCCTTGCCCTTGGAACTTATCTCTAACAACAGTGTGGTCAAAGACGCGTGTTTCGCCATCCAGCGTGTACGCAGCGTAGCCAGCAACCTCACCATCGATGTCCAGGACGTAGCGGTTGGTGTCTTTCTCGTGCCGTACTTCAGTCATGGGCACCAGTGTGCCAGAAAAGGTGGGCCATCACACAAGAAAGTCCCTTGCCGTGAGGCAAGGGACTTAACATGTGGCCAGAGCCAGGATCGAACTGGCGACCCCACACTTTTCAGGCGTGTGCTCTACCGACTGAGCTATCTGGCCGTTGGCTTATCACTAGGATAAACCTGCGACCCTGACGGGACTTGAACCCGCGACCTCCGCCGTGACAGGGCGGCGCGCTAACCAACTGCGCCACAGGGCCGTGTCGAAAGAGTTTCTCTCTCGCACGAGGTAAAACTTTACACAGAAGTGCCAGCTCTAAACAAATCTGCAGGTCAGATTAGATAATTCATGGGTTTCAACCCCAAATGTCGCTCACCCCATACCTAGGCAGTTTGAGCTGTCATGATTCTTGTTGACGGTGAAACCCTCAACGACAAGGATGTGTGATTATGCCGAAGGCTTATCCAAAAGAATTTCAACAGCAGTGC
>NZ_JBVJNS010000035.1:0-8162 GCF_055583565.1 Corynebacterium sp. NPDC104732 | reverse complement strand
AACCCAAACAATATTCGACACAGCGATGACCTAACAGCCACTACTACCTACCCCCCATTTACCCTCAATGATTCACAACTAGTTGACAACGATCGCTCCTGCCGAAACCCGGGAAGTGAAACCCGGATCTCGGCACAAAAACACCCAAAAAGCACTTCTGCAGCCCTATTTCCACCCGAGATCCGGGAAATGCTTCCCGGGGATTCGCCCGATAGGAAACCTACTGTGCACTACCCAACTAGAGGCACAAGAACGTAGCCACCCCTATAAGGAAGTGAGTTTGATCTTCTCCACATCACCCACAAAATCAAGCCCCTGAGCTGGACGCCCGTAGAGGTAAAGGAGGATCTCTCCCACCTGGCCACTTATCACCACGCGTTCCTCACTATCACGCTGACCAGCGGCAATAGCCGGGAACCCTTCGGGGCGCAGTTCTACAGCCACCTGACTAGCACGCAGCAAAACTTTAAGGTTCCGAAGAGCGTCATAGAGTTCGCGGGATTCGGCCGTCGTGAAGCTGCGTGGGCCAAGGCCCTGCGCCCGCCTAACGTCCTCGTGGTGCACGAAATGCTCGGCCACATTTGCCTTACAGTCCAGCAGGCGCCACAGCCCGCGCGGTCCCCTCCCCCACTGCGCCACAACCTCCGCAAAGGGCTGGTCAAGCTGGCGCTGCATCGCATTGTCGGTCACCCCAGCAAGCGGCGATAAGAACATGCCTGCTGTCGCAAGCGGTGAGGTTTCCCGCAACAACAGGTGCGCGGCCAGGTGGTGCGCCGTCCACCCTTCGCACTCAGTCGGGGCGTTCGGCCCTACGCCTAAGAAAGTGTCGACCAGGCGGGCGCGTTCTGTGCGTGAAAAAGACATAATCCCAAGTGTAGGAGAAATGTCCTACACTTGGGCTCGTGGTGGTTACAGGCTTGGGCGCGTGTTCTCGACGTCCGTGTCTTCCACCGGCTGGGTCTCCGCGGTCATCGGGACCACCGTCGGCATGACCAGTGGCTTACGACGCCACTTCTGCTCCACGAAGCGCGCCACCTTACGACGCACCTGCTGCGCAATACGGTACGGATCATTCTCGCCCTCACCGGCCTGCTCGATCATGATGTTCTCCACCAGGTCGGCAACCTCAGGCATCATCGCGACGGCATCCTCGGAGAAACCGAGCGCACGTGCCGTCGGGCGCTCCAGCAGGCGTCCGGTGCGGTTGTCGATGACCGCGGTGATGTCAATGACGCCGCCTTCGCCCATGGAGGTACGATCCTCCAGGACCTTGGCATCAATGTCGCCCATGGTGACACCGTCCACGTACAGGTTACCCACTGGGATCTGGCCCACGACCTGCGCGCGACCATTGACCAGGTCGACCACCACACCGTTCTGCGCCAGCACGACGCGGTCACGCTGAACACCAGTGGAGATCGCCAGTTCCTTGTTCGCACGCAGGTGACGCCACTCGCCGTGCACCGGCATCGCGTTGCGCGGGCGCACCGCGTTGTAGAGGAACAGCAGCTCACCGGAGTAACCGTGGCCGGAGGTGTGGACCTTGGCGTCGCGGCCAGTGATCACGGTGGCACCAATCTGGGCCAGCATGTTGATCACGCCAAAGACAGCTTCTTCGTTACCTGGGACCAATGAGGAGGACAGGACGATCAGGTCGCCATCGCGCACCGTGATCTGGCGGTGCTCGCGGCGCGCCATGCGGGACAGCGCAGCCATCGGTTCACCCTGTGTACCCGTGGTGATCAGCAGCACCTTGTGTGGCGCGAGCTTCGCAGCCTCATCCATCTGCACAATCGTGCCACGAGGCGCCTTCAACAGGCCCATCTTCTCCGCGATCTCCATGTTACGGATCATGGAACGGCCGTTGAATGCGACCTTACGGCCAGAGGCCACGGCGGCATCGATGGCAGCCTGGACGCGGTACACGTTTGAGGCGAAGCAAGCGATGATGACGCGCTGCTTAGCGTCCATGACTAGGCGCTTGAGCGTCGGGCCGATCTCGGATTCAGAGCTGGATACACCAGGGGTGGTGGCGTTGGTGGAATCGCACAGGAACAGGTCAACGCCTTCGTCACCCAGACGAGACATCGCAGGCAGGTCAGTTGGTCGACCGTCCGTTGGGGTCTGATCCAGCTTGATGTCGCCGGTGTGAACAACCAGGCCAGCTCCGGTCTTGATCGCGATGCCGAGGCACTCAGGGATGGAGTGGTTCACGGCGAAGAACCGCAGGTTGAATGGGCCGTGATTGACATCGGACTTTTCGTTAACCTCGATCAGCTTCGGGCGCTGACGGTGCTCCTTGGTCTTGGCCGCGATGAGGGCCAGGGTGAAGCGGGACGCCAGAATCGGAATGTCATGGCGCTGCTTGAGCAGCCATGGGATGGCACCGATGTGGTCTTCGTGTCCGTGGGTGACCACGAGAGCCTCAACCTTGTCCCATTTGCCTTCCATGTAGGAAAAGTCTGGAAGGATCAGGTCGACGCCTGGTTCGCCGGAGGATGGGAATAGGACACCGCAGTCGACAATGAGCAACCTGCCCTTGTATTCGAACACGGTCATGTTACGGCCGATTTCGGAGATACCGCCCAGGGCGACGATACGGAGGCCGTCCTTCGGTGCCTTCGGTGGCTCTGGGAGACGCTCGGTCAGGTCGGCGCCCTGCATGGACTTCACGACGTTGCGGCGTCCCCGGTTGTTACCGCCGTTGCCGCCGTTTCCGCCTCGGCCGCGTCCACGGTTGCTGCGTCGGCTATTCCCCGAACGACCGCGGGAGCGCTGTTCGCCCTCACCGCTGTCGTTGCTGCGCTGCGCCGGCGCGGAATCGTTGTCCGCGGTAACCTCGGGGGCTTGGAATTTCACTGCTTCCACGGTCTCTGGTGGGCCAGCCTTACGAGTTACCTTGCGGGCACGATTGCGTGGTTCGGTCATATCTAAAAGACTCCAGCCTTCTCTAAGTCGGTACGGAGTTCCTCCACCTGGGCAGCGTCTGCTGCTACTTGCGGCAGGCGGGGATCTCCTACATCTATGCCCTGCAGTCGCAGAGCAGCCTTACTCATGCTGACCCCACCGAGTCGAGCTTGTGCTTGAAACAGCGGGAACAGCGTGGCGTTGATTTCCCGCGCGCGGGCGAGGTCGCCTTCCTCGAAGCTTGTGTAGAGCTCACGCAAAGCGCGTGGAGCTGCATGTCCTACCACTGAGATGAAACCGGAGGCGCCGAGGGTGAGCCACGGCAGGTTCAGGGGATCATCTCCCGAATACCAGGCGAGACCGGTTTGAGCGATCAAATCGGTGGCGGCACAAAGGTTGCCCTTGGCGTCCTTCATCGCATGGATATTCTTATGGTCGGCTAGACGTCTGATCGTATCAGAACTCATCTCAATCGACGATCTACCTGGAATATCATACAGGCACACGGGAAGGTCTGTCGCGTCGGCAACAGCATTGGCGTGTTGCACCACACCTTCCTGTGATGGCTTGGAGTAGTACGGAGTGACTAGCAGCAGTGCGTCGGCCCCAGCTTTTGCGGCGTCTCGGGCGAGCTGAATAGAGGCGCGGGTGTTGTTGGTTCCGCAGCCGGCGACGAGCTTCGCACGGTCCCCTACCTCGGCGCGCACCTCAGTGATCAGGGTGCTCTTTTCTTCGTTTGTGGTGGTGGGGGCTTCGCCGGTGGTTCCGGAAAGAATCAGGCTGTCAATGCCGTTTTCTACCAGGTAGGCTGCCAGCTGGCGCACAGAGGCTACATCTAGATCCCCGTTGGCGTCGAACGGCGTCACCATGGCGACGCCCACTGTGCCGAACATGTTGGCACCAAATTTGGTTACGTTCATGACTACTCCTTGTTTAGTTAAAAGTCTGTGACGTAGGGACTCGTGGCCATCTGCGTACCATCATGCAGCGTGGCGATGTCAAAGTCACCGAACACGACGGGAGCTTGCTGCTGCAGTACCTTCAAGCATTCCACTGCAACCCGCCGGATTTCCACATCGGCGTGTTCGGTGGCACGCATCCCGATGAAGTGTCGCCAGCTCCGGAAGTTTCCCGTGACTACGATGCGGGATTCGGTGGCGTTCGGTAGGACGGCGCGGGCGGCCTGGCGGGCTTGTTTTTTCCGCAGCAGTGCGTTCGGTTCACCCGCGAGTTTTTCTTCGAGTGCGTCGAGCAGTTCGTCGAAAGCGAAGCGGGCTTCGTCGATGCTGCGGTTGAACAGTCGCAGCAGGTCTTCATCTTCGGCGATGAGGCCGGGCACCACCACGTTGGATTCTTCGGGGTGGACGAACCGTTGGGACAGTTGCGAGAAGGAGAAATGACGGTGGCGAACCAGCTCGTGAGTGGCGCTGCGGGAGATGCCACGAAGGTACAGCGTGGCGGTGGCGTGCTCAAGCAGTGCGGTGTGCCCCACTTCCATGATGTGCCGCAGGTAGGCAGCATTGGTGGCGGTGCGCGGGTTGGGCTTGTCAAAGCTTTCGTAGCAGGCACGACCAGCGAACTCGATCAGGGCTTCCCCACCGCGAGCATCGGTGTCCCATTCAATGTCGCTGGGCGCATGAAACTGCGAGCACGCAATCAGCGTGACACTTAAGGGTACGGCTTTCGCCATGTCATTCTCCGCTTCTAATTGTTAAATATCGAGGTAGTGTTCCAAACCGACGGTCAGACCCGGCTTGTTTTGGACCTCGCGTACGCCCAGCAGCACGCCTGGCACAAAAGAGGTGCGGTCGTAGGAATCCTGGCGGATGGACAGCGACTGCCCCTGGGTACCGAAGATCACCACTTCATGGGCGACGGTGCCCTGCATGCGGACGGCGTGGACGGGTACGCCGTCGACAAGCGTGCCACGCGCGCCCTCCAGCGACTGTTCGGTGGCGTCGGGCTGGGCGCCCATGCCTGCTTCACGACGCGCATCCGCAATTCCCTGTGCCGTATGAATTGCGGTTCCCGACGGTGCGTCCAACTTGTTCGGATGATGCATCTCAATGACCTCCGCGGACTCAAAGAACCGGGCGGCCTGCTTAGCAAACTCCATGGTCAACACGGCGGAGATCGCAAAGTTTGGGGCAATCAACACACCCACCCCAGGGTTGTTTTCCAGCCATTGACGCACCTGGTCCAGTCGCTCCTGCGTGAAACCCGTCGTACCAACCACACAGGAAATGCCGTTGTTGATGCAGAACTCCAGATTCCCCATCACCACCTGTGGCGCCGTGAAGTCGACCACCACCTGCGCACCACTATCGACGAGCAGCTGCAGGCTATCGCCTTTATCCACCTCAGCGACCAGCTCCAGCCCAGTCGCTGCGGTTACCCCCTCAACTACAGCTTGGCCAACACGGCCCTTAGCTCCCAGGACACCTACTTTAATGTCAGTCATGGTTCCATACCTTTCACACGGGGTTGAGGGTTCCAATTTTAGGCCGATTTTCGCCACCACAGGCGCAGGCTCGACTAACGAATCATCATAGCGCACAGAGTGAAGGAATACTAAAGGGGGTTTAGGGGGGTTTAAGTAACCGACGCCGGATTTAGCGTACGGATGGGACGATTCGAGCCGTGAAAATCCCATCGGTACGCTAAATCTCCGGCGCTGAGAAAACTAAACACCCCGCAACACTGTGCGGGGTGCTTAAGCAACGGCTGGAGCTTAGGCTTCGTCGCCTACTGGGACCAGGGAGATCTTGCCACGGTTGTCGATGTCGGAGATTTCGACCTGGATCTTGTCACCAACACTCACCACGTCCTCAACCTTTTCGATGCGCTTGTTGCCACCGAGCTTGGAGATGTGGACCAGACCGTCGCGGCCTGGCAGCAGCGAGACGAATGCACCGAAGGCGGTGGTCTTGACCACGGTGCCCAGGTAGCGCTCGCCTACCTTTGGAAGCTGTGGGTTTGCGATCGCGTTGACTTTTTCCAGTGCGGCTTCTGCTGCTTCGCCGGTACCGGAGACGTAGACGGTTCCGTCTTCCTCGATGGAGATGTCGGCGCCGGTTTCTTCGGTGATGGCGTTGATGGTCTTGCCCTTAGGGCCGATGAGCTCGCCGATCTTGGACACTGGCACCTTCACGGAGGTGATGCGCGGCGCCAGGGAGTTCATCTCGTCTGGGGTATCGATGACTTCCGCCATGGTGTCCAGGATGGTGATGCGGGCATCGCGGGCCTGCTCCAGGGCTGCTGCCAGCACCTTCGATGGGATGCCATCAAGCTTGGTGTCTAGCTGCAGCGCGGTGACCAGTTCGCGGGTGCCGGCGACCTTGAAGTCCATGTCGCCGAAGGCATCTTCTGCACCGAGGATGTCGGTGAGAGCAACGTAGCGGGTTTCGCCGTCGATCTCGTCGGAGACCAAGCCCATTGCGATACCAGCAACCGGGGCCTTCAACGGCACGCCAGCGTTGTACAGGGACAGCGTCGATGCGCACACCGAGCCCATGGAGGTGGAGCCGTTGGAGCCCAGCGCCTCGGAGACCTGACGGATGGC
The DNA here is from genome assembly GCF_055583565.1 of Corynebacterium sp. NPDC104732. Lineage (NCBI taxonomy): Bacteria > Bacillati > Actinomycetota > Actinomycetes > Mycobacteriales > Corynebacteriaceae > Corynebacterium > Corynebacterium sp. NPDC104732. The sequence continues at coordinate 1,693 of NZ_JBVJNS010000035.1, read as the reverse complement.
ATATGGGAAGTCCTCGCGGGATGGGATCACTGGGACCAGTGCGCGCTCAGCAAGGGCGCCGTGGCCAATTTCGCGACGCTTCGGGGAACCAACCCGGCCGGTTTCACCGGTGGAGTATGGCGGGAAGTTGTAGTGGTGGATGTAACGCTTCGACTTCTCTGGGGTCAGAGAGTCAATCTGCTGCTCCATCTTGAGCATGTCCAGGGTGGTCACGCCCATAATTTGGGTTTCGCCGCGCTCGAACAAGGAGGAGCCGTGCGCGCGTGGGATCAGGTCGACCTCAACGCCCAGGTCACGGATGTCGGTGACACCGCGACCGTCGATACGGAAGTGGTCGGTGAGAATGCGGTGGCGGACCACAGACTTCATCACGGCGTTGTAGGCCGCGCGCACTTCCTTTGCCTCGTCCTCGTCGAACTTCTCCACTATCTCTTCCATGTGGGAGTTCGTGGCCTCTTCGCGCTCCTGCTTGCCCTTAATGGACATCAGCTTCTGGATCTTCTTCGAGGCCATCTTCTCAACATCCTTGTAGATGTCGTCCGAATAGGCCGGGAACAATGGAAACTCTTGGGTTTCCTTGGCAACGGCGTCGGCAAGCTTGGCCTGGGCGCGGCAGAGCACCTCAATAAACGGCTTGGCTGCCTCAAGGCCCTCAGCGACGACAGCCTCCGTCGGAGCCGGAGCGCCCGCCTTGACGCGGTCAATGACGCCCTCGGTGGCGCCTGCCTCAACCATCATGATGGCGACATCGTCGACGGTCTTGCGGCCGACCTTCTTGGACACGATGCGACCAGCGACAACGATCTCAAACAGCGCCTGCTCGTGCTGCTCATGGGTTGGGAATGCCACCCACTGGCCCTTCGGATGCGCCTCGTCCGCGATCAGCGCCATGCGCACACCACCGACCGCACCGGAAACTGGCAGGCCGGACAGCTGAGTCGCGGCGGAAGCGCCGTTGATGGCGAGGACGTCGTACATGTCCTTCGGATCCATCGACAGCACCGTCACCACAACCTGAACCTCGTTACGCAGGCCCTTGACAAAGGTCGGGCGCAGCGGGCGGTCAATCAGTCGGCAGGCCAAAATTGCCTCGGTAGAAGGCCGGCCTTCACGACGGAAGAATGAGCCCGGAATGCGACCCGCAGCATACATCCGCTCTTCCACATCCACGGTCAGCGGGAAGAAATCGAAACCTTCCCGAGGCTGATTCGACGCCGTCGTCGTCGCAAGCAGCATGGTTTCTTCATCAAGGAAAGCAGTGACCGCGCCATCAGCCTGACGAGCAAGCTGGCCAGTCTCCAGGCGAATCGTGCGGGTACCGAAATCGCCGTTATCAATGGTGGCAGTTACGCCGTAGACGCCATAGTCAGGTTCAGAATAAAATGCAACATCGCTCATCTAAGCGAGTTCTCCTCAAATACTTCTTTGTTTAGCGACGGTCGTCGGTGCCGTCATCTCGAGGTCCAGTTGTCAGACTGTGCTACATAATATCAGATCTGCGCACGTCAACATCGGTGTCGCTGCGATTGTGATGAGGTTGCGCGCAAACTCGAGACCTGGAACTCGAGTCTCGGTGAATAAAACCCACTTTTTGCCCGAAGGGTGTGCGGACTTTTTGTTGGAGTCCTACGCGGCGGTGTGGGTTGGTAGTGATTCGAGTCCCCGGCTGTGGGCCAGGGTTTGGTATCCCAGG
>NZ_JBVJNS010000034.1:0-10877 GCF_055583565.1 Corynebacterium sp. NPDC104732 | reverse complement strand
ACAGTCCTACTGACAGGCATAACAAGCAGCTTCCTCCCGGCAACACACGCCGGGCTCAGCCACGCAGACCCTCCAACAAAAAGTCCGCAGTCCCCTTTTGCTATTTGGTGTTTTTGGTCCGAGACTCGAATTCCAGGTCTCGCATTTCACCGGCGAACCGGCTAACCGGAAACCCCGAACCAGCAGCCCTTTATCCCAGCGCTTTGGAGCGCTGCCAGCGGTAGAGCCCGACGGCTGCGGTGAGGAGTGCTGGGATTCCGAAGGTGCGTACAGCCTTGCGGACGGAGCGGTAGTCGCGGATGTCCCAGCCTTGGAGCTTGGCCAGGCGGGTGAGGTCGCGGTCCGGGTTGATTGCTACTGCGGTACCGACCATGGAGAGCATCGGGACATCGTTGATGGAGTCCGAGTAGGCGGTGCAGCGGGATAGGTCGAGGCCTTCGATGGAGGCGAGGGCTGCGACGGCATGTTTTTTACCGGGACCGTGGAGAATATCGCCCACGAGACGTCCGGTGAACCGGCCGTCGGATACCTCGGCGACGGTGCCGAGGGCGCCGGTGAATCCGAAGCGACGCGCGAGGATTTGGGCGAGTTGCACTGGGGTGGCGGAGACGAGCCAGACTTGTTGGCCGGCGTCGATGTGCATTTGGGCGAGGGCGCGGGTGCCGGGCCAGATTTTTTCCAGCATGGTGGTGTCGACAATGTTTTCGCAGAGTTCCACGAGCTCGTCAACGGAGCGGCCCTTAATGAACTCGAGGGCTTGGGAGCGGCCCTCGGCCATGTCGGCTGCGTTTTCCGCGCCGGTGACGCGGAATTTGAGTTGTTTCCATGCGACGGGGAGGATGTCGCGGAGGGTGAAGTACTTGTGGCGGTAGAGCCCGATGGCAAACATGGTGATGGAGGCGCCCTGGATGAGGGTGTTGTCAACATCGAAGAAAGCAGCAGCGCCGTGGTCTTGGGGGATATCCGGGTCGGGGGCGGTGACCTGGCGGGCACCGGCGGCCTCGAAGGCACCTCCCACGGAGTCGACGCCGGCGTGGAAGTCGGAGAGCTCAATGCCGTAGACGGAGCGTACTGCAGAGTCCGCAGCGGCGTGACCGGCTTTCTTCTGGCTTTCCTCATCTACCGGGGGCAAGGCGCGGTCTTCGAGGAAGCGGCGAAGGTTGCCTCGGGATGCGCTCCAGTTGGCGAGGAATTCCTCAGGGGTGAGCGCGAAACCATCCATCAGGGCTGCCTTTCGAAGTGAGCTAAGTACGATAGTCAATCGTAAGCATTTTCAAGAAAAGTTGCTTGGGACGAAACACGAGAAATGATGGCGAAATCGGTGTTGGTGGAATTAATGACTCGCTCGACCTGCGGTTCTTGTCTGCGGGTGCGGGAGCAGATCATGCCTGTGATTATGGCAACCGGGGCGACCCTTGAGGTTGTTGATGTAGATGAAGCTGGGTTGGCCACGGAATATGGGGATCGGGTGCCCGTTGTCGTGATCGATGGGGAAGAGTTTGCGTGCTGGGAAGTGGACAATGAGGAGCTGCGCGAGGCGCTACTGGGGGGATGATAATTGGCCCCTCGTTCATAATGGGGCTACTCTGAAAGATCGAATATTGTGCCACTTGGGGTAATTCGAAAGTTCGATTCCGCGCTATGAGTGAAAGCGGTGAGTGTAGAGCGTGAGCGTACTGGTTGTCGGTATGTCGCACCGCTCCGCGCCTGTGAAGGTGCTGGAGCAAGTAAGCATGGATGATGTCGTCCGCGACAAGACCGCGATGGCGCTGGTCGATCAGCCGTCGTTGTCCGAGGCCATGATCGTGTCTACGTGTAACCGAGTTGAAGTCTATGCGGTAACCAACAGTTTCCACACTGGGGTCAATGAGGTGGTGGAGGTGCTGCACCGTAACAGTGGTGTGGACTTGGATACGCTGCGGGATCACCTTTATGTGCGTTACGCCGACGCGGCCGCCGAGCACATGCTCACTGTAACGTCGGGGCTTGACTCCATGGTGGTGGGGGAACAGCAAATTATTGGCCAGGTCCGCACCGCTTATCAGCGGGCTGGGGAAATTGGCACGGTGGGGCAGGCCCTCCATTCGTTGACGCAGGTTGCGCTACACACCGGTAAGCGGGTGCACACGGAAACCGATATTGATGATGCCGGTGCATCCATGGTGAGCTTCGCGATCTCCCGCGCGTTGGATCTCATGGGGCTCAAGGAGTCGGAGCAGCCGCTCGTCGGTAAGCGTGCGCTGGTGTTGGGGGCGGGCGTCATGGCGTCGCTGGCGGCCACCCACCTGGGCCGCCTGGGGATCAGCGAACTGGTGTTTTCCAACCGCACGAAGTCGCGCGCGGAGGTTCTCGCGGAACGTTCTCGCGACCTGGGGATTGCGTCGCACGCCGTCGACTTTGATGACCGCGACAGCGCCATTCCGCAGGTAGACATGGTAATTTCCGCGACCGGGGCAGACAACTTCACCATCGAGCCACGCCATATTCCCCGCACCGGGATGCCGCTGATGCTGGTGGATCTGTCCATGCCACGCGACATCGACGACGAAACCGCCACCATCCCAGGCGTGCAGCTGGTCAACATCGAGCGCCTGCACGAGGAACGCGACACCAACTCCAACGAGGTGCAGCAGGAAGCGCGCGCCATCGTTGACGCTGAATTGCAGCACTACATCTCCGAGCAGCGCGTGCGCAACGTGGTTCCTGCCGTCGCAGCTTTACGACGCCACGCCCACGAGATCGTGGACGTCGAACTCGAACGCCTGGGCACCCGCACCCCGACGATGGGGGATGCGGAACGTGAAGAGGTGGAGAAAACGGTGCGACGGGTCGTCGATAAGCTGCTGCATCAGCCCACAGTGCGGGTGAAAGAACTGGCCGTCACCTCGGGTAGCGTCTCCTACGAGACGGCCCTCCAGGAACTTTTCGGACTCGAGGCAAACCGCTCCGTGGACGTAAAAGCGAAAGACCTACCGAAAGCGAACATGCCGAAAACGGCGACAAACATCAAGGAAACGCAAGGGGAAAAGTGATGCTGAAGATCGGTACCCGTGGCTCCAAACTGGCCACCACCCAAGCAGGCCACATCCGGGACGCGCTCATCGCAGCCGGCCACCCAGCGGAGCTCACGATTATCACCACCCCCGGTGACATCAACATGTCCCCGGTGGAACGTATCGGTGTCGGCGTATTTACCCAGGCCCTGCGGGACGCGATGGCTGCCGGCGAATGCGACATCGCAATCCACTCCTTCAAAGACCTCCCCACCGCACCCGATGAGCGCTTCCACCTGGTGGTGCCACAGCGCTCCTATCCGTTTGACTGCCTCATCGCCCGTGACGGCATGAAACTGGCAGACCTGCCGACCGGTGCGCGCGTGGGGACTTCCGCGCCACGTCGCGTGTCCCAACTGCGGGCGCTGCGCCCCGACCTTGACATCCAGCCCCTGCGAGGCAACATCGATACCCGCATGGGCAAGGTCACCACAGGCGAGCTGGACGCCGTGATCCTGGCAGCCGCTGGGCTCGCCCGCATCGACGTCCTGGACAAAGCAGGAGAGGTCCTGGACATCAACGTCATGATTCCAGCACCAGCCCAAGGAGCGCTGGCTGTGGAATGTCGCGCAGACGATGCTGATGTGGTGGCCGCGCTCAACCTGCTGTCCGATCCACGGGCCACCGCAGAAGCTACGGCGGAACGCTCAGTGCTGCGCACCCTCGAAGCCGGTTGCACCGCCCCTGTCGCCGCATATGCCAGTGCCACTGACGATCATCTGCTCCTCGTCGCCGGCGTGTTCGCCCTGGATGGCTCCCGCAGCTTGCGGGAACAGATTACTGGTCCGGTTGAGCGCGCAGCGCAGCTGGGTGCGGAACTCGCCCAGCGCCTGTTAGAACAGGGCGCAGCAGAACTCATGCAGGATGAGAAGTTTTCCTAAAACTCGCCGTATGCTCTAGGGTTGACCTAGCACATGTCGACCCAATCCGATGGGATTAGGGTCGGCTAACGGCATTATGGAAGGTACTCGTCTGCCCCATAGGTAGATCACGACGCTGAAAGCTTAAGAAAAGACTTACATGACTAAGCCCCAACCGGCTGAGAAGCACCAAGAACTCGGCACCGTCATTTTCGTCGGTGCTGGCCCCGGCAATCCAGATTTGCTCACCGTTCGCGCCCGTGAGGTACTGGGCGGGGCATCCTTAGCCGTCGCCGATGCCGCCGTGCTCAGCGGGGTTCGGGCCATCGTGGGGTCAGACTTGCCCATCCCGGAAGAAAAACAACAGGCCTTCGATGCCGAATACGAACGGATCTGTGCGGAGGCCAAGGCCAATGGGGCGCGACGTCGCCCCCCGAAGCCTCCGGGGCCGTCAGCGGCAGACATCGTTGAGGTGGTCGAAGGATCGGCTCAGGATGTCGCCCAGCAGCTGCACGACCTGGTGGCCACTGGAACCAACGTGGTTCGGTTGGTCACCGGCAATCCGCTGTCCAGCAACGCCGTCCTCGCAGAGATTAACGCCGTGGCCGCAGCAGGGCTGGAATTCAACGTGGTCCCAGGCATGTCTCTGCCTGCTACCGTTCCGACGTTCGCCGGGATCGCCCTGGGATCTACCTACACCGAAACTGATGTGGCCCAGGATGACGTGGACTGGGACGTGCTGGCCGTGGCGCCGCAACCATTGGTGCTACAAGCCGAAGCAGGAGATTTGCCGACGATCTCCGCGGAACTTCACCAACGCGGGCTTTCGGCTGATTTGCCAGCTACCGTGACCGTAAACGGCACTACCCGCTTGCAGCGCACCTACGACACCACCTTGGGCACCCTCGGTAAGATCGACGGCGAACTTCCGGGGCGCATCGTGGTGACGTTAGGAAAAGGCGTGGACAACCGGTCAAAGTACTCCTGGTGGGAGAACCGCAGCCTGTACGGCTGGCGCGTGCTGGTGCCACGTTCTAAGGAACAGGCCGGGCCGATGTCCACTCGGTTGGCCTCGCACGGTGCGATTCCACAAGAAGTGCCGACGATCTCTGTGGAACCGCCACGCAATCCGGCTCAAATGGAACGAGCGATCAAGGGCATCGTGGAGGGACGCTACCAGTGGATCGCCCTGACCAGCGTCAATGCGGTCAATGCGCTGTGGGAAAAAGTCACCCAGTTTGGGCTGGATGCACGGTCCTTCGCTGGCGTCCACATTGCCTGCGTCGGGCACAAGACGGCGGAAGCTGTCAGCGCGCTCGGAATCACCCCAGAGCTGCTCCCCAAGCCGACTGAGCAAAATGCCCAAGGCTTGGTCAACGTCTTCCCGGAGTATGACGAAGACCTGGACCCGGTGGGGCGCGTGCTGCTACCACGGGCCGACATCGCCACCGATGTGCTGGTGGACGGGCTGATTGGGTTGGGCTGGGAAGTCGATGACATCGTGGCCTACCGCACCGTCCGAGCCGCTCCACCGAGCGCCGAGATTCGCGACATGATCAAGTCCGGTGGCTTCGACGCAGTCTGCTTCACGTCATCGTCCACCGTGGCTAACTTGGTGGGCATTGCCGGTAAGCCACACCAGCGCACCATCATTGCGTGCATTGGGCCGATGGCTGCCGCTACCGCGAAGGAGCTGGGGCTACGAGTCGATGTGGTGCCGGAGGTCGCGGGCGTTAACGAACTCGTGGATGCCCTCGCCGAGCATGTTGCGGGCTTGCGGGCAGCAGGTCAACTTCCGCCGCCGCGGAAGAAGCGCCGTGCGCGTCGTAAAGCTGCAGAATAGTCGCTTAAACTGGGAGGAAACCTCATGTCCGAAATCACCCGTCGTCCTCGTCGCCTCCGCACGAGCCCGGCGATGCGCGCCCTCGTGGCGGAAACATCGCTTCGCCCGGCGGACCTGATTCTGCCGATGTTTATCGCCGACGGCATTGAGGAGCCTCGACCGATCTCCTCCATGCCGGGCGTGGTGCAGCACACCTTCGCCACGCTTATCGACGCCATCCGGGAAGCCCGCGACGCCGGCATCAAATGTATCGACCTGTTTGGCGTGCCAGCCTCGGAAGACAAAGACGCGGAAGGCTCCCAAGCGTGGGCAGCGGACGGCGTCCTCAACCGGGCTATTAAGGCTGTACGTGCAGAATTCGGCGACGACATCCTGGTGATGGCCGACACCTGTCTGGATGAATTCACTACCCACGGGCACTGCGGTGTGCTGGCCACCGACCGCTTCGGTGACACGATCGTGGACAATGACGCCACCCTGGAGCGCTACCAGAAGATGGCCGTGGCGCAGGCAACCGCCGGTGCCCACATTGTCTCCCCATCCGGCATGATGGATGGACAGATCGCTGCGATCCGGCAGGCACTGGACGAAGCAGGCTTCGGCGACGTCGCGATCATGGCCTACTCCGCCAAGTACGCTTCCGCCTACTATGGTCCGTTCCGTGAGGCCGTGGGCTCCTCGTTGGAAGGCGATCGACGCACCTACCAGCAGGATCCCGCTAACGTGCGTGAGTCCCTGCTGGAAGTGGATCTGGATGTGGCTGAGGGAGCTGACTTTGTCATGGTCAAACCCGGTATGCCTTACCTGGACGTCCTGCGCGCTGTCTCTGAGGTGTCCCCCGTCCCGGTTGTGGTGTACCAGGTGTCCGGCGAATATGCCATGATTCAGGCAGCAGCAGCCAACGGCTGGCTCGACGGCGAGGCCTCCATGATGGAGGCGCTGCTGGCGTTCAAGCGGGCAGGCGCCAACCAGATCCTGACGTACTTTGCTGTCGAGGCTGCACGCATTTTGCGTGAGCAGTATTAGTTTTTAGGCCCACAAGGAGGGACTCGTGGAGGTCGCATCACAGCGCCCGGAAGCCGTTAACCTGGCGATGAACATGTGGCTTGGGGTCGTGGTGTTTGAAACCCTCCACCAGATCCTCAACGTGGTAATGGGACTGTTGGGTACCGCTGAGCTCAAAGAAGCTGTCAAACAGACGATGAACCCGCAGCAGCTGGAGACCCTCAGCGATCAGCAGCTGACTCTCCTGTCCGGGATAGCGGTAGTTTTCTCCGGGCTGATCGCACTCGCCATCGTTGTAGCGATCGCCTGGACTGCCTACATTTTCCGTAACGGCACCAAGCGTGCCGACGGTGCACGGCGATTCCTCACCGTTTTCGCAGTGTACTTTGCTCTCCGTGGCCTGTTCGTTTTTGAAATCGCCACCACAGCTAGCCTGCCGCTCCCGCTGGTGCTTGCCGACGGCATCGTCCAGCTCCTCACCGCAGTGTGTGCAGTGCTGGCCGCACTTTTTGGTGCTAAGAAAGAATCTGTGGAGTGGGCGCGCGCGATGCCTGCCGAGAAACCCTAGGACGTTAAGCACCATGACCTACATGTTTCCCTCAATGTATCGGGGTGGCGATGACGACCACGCACACACTGAACAGCGCGTTACCTTCGACGCGCCGCCGCTGCCGCTGAAGATTGGTTATTGGTGGCTCGTCGTTAGCGCCGGGCTCGCTATCTTTTTTGGCCTCGTCGTCGCAACGTCTGGCTATTCCGGGGACACCAATGTTGATCCGAGGCTGATCGCTGCAGTGGAGCTGAACCAGCGCTTCGTTGGTGTTTTTAACATTGTGGCTGGATTCTTGATCGCGATGCTAATGACGCAGGTACGCCGCGCGGTGAAATACTCGCGCCGCTGGACGCTCGCCGTCATTGTGCTGTGTGTGCTCGTTGACCTCATCGCCTTCACTGTCAAGGCCGCCGGAGTGGGGATCGCCCTCATCCCGATATTGCTCACCACAGGTGCGTTGATCATCTATCGTCCCATCGTGAACCAATACTTCGCCTACCAGAATGACGAGTATTAACAGTGGCTGATTTTGAAACTACCCCGGAGACTCTGCGTAGCTCCCAGAAGCAAATGGATGCGGCGATCGCCGAGGCGAAAAAAGCCGCGGCAGCTGCCGGGCTCGCCGGGGCCATTGACTCAGATGAGTCTCCGCATGTTCGGCTGGCACGCAGGCAGGCTTCCGCCCACACTTCCTTCGCGTTGGAGTTGGAGGGGTTGGAGTCAGCGCTGCATGTGGCTGACATTGAGGAAGCCCTCGAACAGCGTCCCGGAATCCGTGCGTCGGTGGTGTATGAGTCCGCCACGGCATGGATTACGGCGCCTGACGATGTGAGCCCCGACGATGTCATCGCGGTATTTGCTGATTTTGGCGTGCACGCGGTTCTCACCAACGCGTCGCTGCGTCGGCGTGCAGAGCGCCTGAATCAAACCCGGCGACCACTCCCATTGCGGGGACGCAGGAAAAAATTGGCGCTGCGGGCCACTCGACTGCCTCGTCGACGCCAGCAAGAGGCGGAGGAGCGCGCTGATCTGGCGGCGCGCCGGGCGGGCCGGCTTCGCGACGTCCAGCTGATTCGAAGCCAAGACGAAGAACCTACCGAGGTGCTGTTTACCGCGAAGGAACTACTGACGCGCTCCCGGCTGCTCGTTAGCGCGCTGCTCAGCCTACCGATTTTCATTCTTTCTTACCTTCCGGATCTCCAGTTCGACTACTGGCAGTGGGTGTGTCTCGCCATCGCCACGCCCGTGGTGACATGGGGTGCTTGGCCATTCCACCGTGCGACGGCTGCCGGCCTGCGACGGGGCATGTCTGCGCTTGATGCTGCGAGCTCAGCGGCGGTGCTGAGTTCCTACCTGTGGTCGATTTTCCTGCTGGTGTTCACCACAGCGGGAAGCCCGGATTGGCGCTTCCAGCCACAGTGGTTGGCCCAGAACTACAACAGGGTGGCCCAGGGCGAATTCTTCCTTGACGTTGCCTGCGGAGTGACGGTGTTCATGCTGCTGGGGAGCTTGCTCACCAGACGTGAGCGCCCAGACCTCATGGACGAGTACAAGGCCAAGATTCGGGGAGAACTCGACGTTGTGACGGTGGTGCGGAAAGACACCGCCACTTCAAAGTCTGTGCATGTGGAGATTCCGGTCCAGGAAATTCGCGTGGGGGATGACATCATTGTTCCAGGTGGCGCGACCATTCCGGTGGATGGGCGTGTGATCGGTGGCGCCGCGGAAATCCAACCCGGCATGTTTACGAACTATTCTGGGAAAACCGAGAAAGTCAAAGTAAATTCCACGGTGCATGCGGGCAGCTTTCTGCTTAGTGGTCCGCTGAAAATCCGCGTGCATAAGACGGGCTCGCAGACTCGCATTGCTTCTATCTACCGCTGGGTGAAGGAAGCCTCCCAGTATCAGAACCGTTCGGCTCAGCTGGCCACTAAAACGGCATCGTTGTTGGTGCCATGGGCGTTGGGGATTGCGGCCCTGGACTTTTTCCTCTGGTGGCTGATCGGAGCGAACATTAACGCCGCCGTGGCGTCGGCTCTTGCGATCCTGGCAGGTGTGGCGCCTGTCGCACTTGCCTTATCGACGAACGTAGCCATGAAACTCGGCATCGAACAGACCGCTCGCCTTGGCGTCCTGGTCCGCAATGCGGAAGTGATCCGTGAACTGGACGAGGTGAACTCGATGGTGTTTAACCGTGTGGGCACACTCACCGAAAAGGACATGTTCGTAGAGACCATCTCGGTGGCGGAAGGGGAGAACCCGGAGCTTGTCCTCCGTGTCGCAGGTGCTCTTGCCATGGAGAGCGTCCACCCCGCGTCCAAAGCCCTGGTGCGGGCCGCCCGCGAAGCACGTGACGCGGGAACCGGCGGTGAGGACATCCCGCACTGGATCGAGGTAGCGCACCCCCAGGTGCTGGACGATGGGACGCTGTCTGGCGGTATTGAAATCCCGCTGAAGAATTCCGAAGGGGAAGTGGAACTCCGCCAGGTCGAGGCAACCCTCGTGCGACCGCACGACCTTTCCGGCCTGTCCTCCCGACTGTCCAACGTGGCCGTCTCTGGCGGTATCCCGATTGTGGTGAGCTGGAAAGGCCAGGCCCGTGGTGTGATCACGCTCCGCCAAGACAACAAACCAGACGCGGAAGATGCCGTGGCCACGCTGGAAGAGATGGGCATTGAAACCATCATGATCACTAGGGACATGTACCCGGTGGCCCGCAGGTTTGCCGACAATCTCGGAATGTCCCGCGTCCTCGCGGGCATCGCCCTGAAAAAGAAAGTGCTTGCCGTCCGCAGCGTGCACACCCAAGGCGCCCAAGTTGCGATGGTTGGTGGCCTTGGGGTCCGCGAATGCCTCAACGTGGCAGATGTCGGCATTCTTATGGACGATCAAGTCCGATTGGACGTCCCAGAAGCAGATGTGGTGCTGCTGCGTTCCGACGTTTCAGTGGTTCCGGAACTTATAGCGTTAGCTCGGCGAATTTCCGCCCTAGTCGATCGCAACATCATGCTGGCCTGGGCTTACAACGCTTTGGTTATGACCGCCGCGGTGGCCGGTGTCCTGCACCCAATGGCAGCGACGCTGTTTACCATTTTGTTTACGTTCCTCATCGAAGCACGCTCAAACAACGTGCGGAGGTTTTAGGGGTTTCTCCTGCGTGATTTCGGTGTTGTCTGGCGATACTTCCACATCGCCAGACAACGTCGAATGAGATCAGAAACTCCCGAGAAGGTCAGTCCAAAACCTGAAATGAGCAGCCAGCCCCTTCCAAAATCAGGATCTCCATGTGATAGAGCAAACGTTGCCGCCAAAAGAGCCAGGCCTAGCACCAAAACAGCCGGCGATGGAACCCAACGCGTTGGTCTAGTCAATCCGAGAACAAATGAACAAAAGAAAGCCAAGGTTGTTCCCAACATAAGTAGGAAAGCCCAGCCTTCTATCTCTGACCAGGGCATCAACAACGCGACCTGGGGTTGCCCGCAAATCGTGGACAGTTAGTTAAGCGGCCTTGGGGGTTATCGAGTTGGGCTTGGTGGGATCATTGTTGATGGCGTTTTCGAAGG
>NZ_JBVJNS010000033.1:0-12371 GCF_055583565.1 Corynebacterium sp. NPDC104732 | reverse complement strand
GGGTTCAAGAACCTCGGGCACTACATCTTGCGATCCTTGATCCACTCCGGACAGCTGCACACCAAGATCAACGCACTCTAAAACCGGAAGAGCCCTTTTAGCCTTGTTCGAAATTAAAGTTTTCATGGCAATAGGTGTGGTGCTTTTTGTCTCGGCTCTATTGTTGTTGGGGTTTAGGACAAGGCCGGCATGAGGATGGCTTCCCGTCCTTCATACGGAGGCAGGGACTTTTTAACGCCACGCACCCATTACACTTGACTTCATGACTGACACCTCCTTCGAGCTGAAGACCACGCTGGATAATACGAAGCACGGCCGTACGGGCGTGATCCACACTCCGCATGGTGATATCCAGACCCCGGCGTTCATTCCGGTGGCGACGAAGGCGACGGTGAAAACCCTCACTCCGGAGCAAATCCGGGAGACGGGCGCCCAGGCCATCCTGAGCAACGCCTACCACCTGTACCTGCAGCCGGGGCCGGACATCGTGGACGAGGCTGGGGGAGTCTCGGCATTCGAGAATTGGCATGGGCCCACCTACACCGATTCGGGCGGCTTCCAGGTGATGAGCCTGGGGGTGGGCTTCAAGAAGGTGCTGGCCATGGACGCGAACGTGGACCCGAAGGACGTGAAGGCACGCAGCAAGGACCGCATGGCGCATGTCGATGAGGACGGGGTGGATTTCCGCAGCATTATCGACGGCTCGAAGCACCGTTTCACGCCCGAAGTGAGCATGCAGATTCAACACCAACTTGGGGCGGATATTGTGTTCGCATTTGATGAGCTGACCACGCTGGTGGACACCAAGACGTACCAGGAGCAATCGGTAGAAAGGACCCATCGGTGGGCGAAGCGGTGCCTGGATGAACACAACCGCCTCACCGAGGAACGCGTGGGCAAACCACTGCAGTCTCTGTGGGGCGTGGTGCAAGGAGCCCAGTATGAAGACCTGCGCAGGAAGGCCGCGCGTGGCCTGGTGGAGCTTAGCAACGAAGCGGAAGGCCAGGGCAAACGAGGGTTCGGTGGCTTCGGTATCGGTGGCGCGTTGGAGAAGGAAAATCTCGGCACCATTGTGGGATGGGTAAATGATGAACTGCCCGTCGATAAGCCAAAGCATCTGCTGGGCATCAGCGAGCCGGACGATATCTTCACTGCCGTCGAAGCCGGCGCCGACACCTTTGACTGCGTTGCGCCGACGCGACTTGGCCGTCGCGGTGGCGTGTACACGCTGGATGGTCGCATGACGCTGACGAACGCGCGGTTCAAGCGGGACTTCAGTGCGATTGATGAGGAACTCGGCGGCTACGTCAGCGAAAACTACACGCGCGCTTACATCCACCACCTGCTTAAAGCCAAGGAATACCTCGCCGGCACGCTGTGCACCATGCACAATCTGTTCTTCATGATCCGACTGGTCGATCAGATTCGCGAGACCATGGCCAGCGGCGATTATTGGGAATTCAAGGAAGAATTCATGGGGCGCTATTACAGTTAAGGAACATTTCGGGGCTCCGCGGCATCTTAACTGTGTCGAAAGGATTACCCATGAACACTTTGTCCAATCTGCAACAACGTTACCTCGACCGCGGGGAAGTGACCCTGAAACTCGGTACCCGCAATGCTCTCTTCACATTGATGGCTTTCGGGATGGGGTGTTTCTGTCTCTATGCGGTCAGCGTCCTCATTCAGAAGCACTTCGCTGGCTCTTTGCAAGTTGATAACCCGATCGGCGCGCTCCTCGCGGCATTCCTGCTGATCCCATTCGGCATATTCGGACTGATAGGGTGCGTAGTTCTCCTGCTAAGGCCGCTTAAGCGTGCGTTTGAGCTGCGCGTTACGAAGGATGGCCTGCAGATGGCTGGCCTGCAGATTCCTTGGTGGTCGATCGTAGCCATCGAGAGTTACTACGCTGGTTCTCGCCAATTTGAGAAACATGTCGAGCTCACGTTCGTTTCCGAAGCTCAAGCTCCACGAGTCGTGAGTGACGACGGCTCTACGTCCGGCGCCAAGCTTGCCGACACCGTGAATGCCTCCCGCGTTGTCATCCTCGACACCCAGATGCTCAATGTTCGTTCGAAAACCCTGGTCGCCTTCCTGCGCTGGGTATCAAATCGAGAATCTCCCGTTTTGCCAGGTGCCCTCCGATTCGAGCCCATGCCATGAACGAATTAACAATTCGGGCTATGTTCCCCGACATTGCTGTTCGAATTACCTTCACCCTGATGATGCTCACCGGCGTCGTACTCGCTACCTGGCGGCTGCGCTCCCCGATCGCCGTGGGACTTGCGCTGCTGCTTGTCGACGGCTTAATCATCCTCCTCATCTGGACCAGCGGCTTTCGGGAACAGAAAGCACTACATATTCGAATGACTGAACAGGGGATTCATGTGCGTGGCGTACTCGTGCCGTGGCGGAGCGTTGCAAGGATAGAGCCTCTCCCGACACAACTTTGCACCCGCATAGAGTTGCTACCCGGTGCCACAGTGCACCTTGCTGAGTTGGATGGGGAAATGAGGGGTGAGATCGCTAAACGACATGCCCTCGAGATCCCCGCTACTCCCTATGGGTTAAGGCCTTCCCAGCTCACCGACCAAATCCAGGCCTACCAACGCTTCATCAGCACTGGGTGCCCTTCACGAATAATGCCAGTCGGTTCAAACCCGCGATACGCATAAAGCCGATGCGCCCGCGCATTATCCGGGTGAACCGACAACGACACCGCCGGGCCGCCCAGCTTCCGCACCAACTCAGCAGCTCGATCCAGCAGTGCGGTGCCAATCCCCTGGCTGGTGTACCGACCCTCCACAGCCAACGCAAGCTCCGGTATACCTTCCGCGACATGCCCAAACCCATGGCGCTCGTCTGTCCCCCACAAAAGCCACACCCCGCCAGCAGGAACCCAGCCCCGCCAGGCAATGAAACCACCATTTGTAGAGTTCCAATCACGGACGTAGTAATCAGATTCGGTGTCGAAATCATCGGCGAGTGTGCCGTGCTCATCCCCAAACGTATCCGTCAGGAAATTAAGCCTAGCGATATAGGTACGATCCGCTTCCGACGTTGGAATCAGACGCAGCGAAGATTCATCATGCATGAGGCCAGCGTAGCGCGGGGCTTAGTCCTGCCGGTTTTGCCGGTTTCGTCGGAAAATGCGAGACATGGAATTCGAGACTCGGAGTAGTCTGGGGTGATTTTCGGGGAAACTGGGTTTTTATTCACCGAGACTCGAAAAACAAGACTCGAGTTTCTGGGGTTGGGGTTGTGGGCAGGGGTTGGGGGCTGGGGGCTGGCCAGAACGACGCCCCCGACATTACGCCCCCGAGGTTGCCCTAAAATCGCTGCGACGAGCCCGAACTTCGGGAGGGTAATGTCGGGGTCAAAGCGCACCCGCAGAATCCCCGCAAACTGGGAACGCGAAAACCCCTGTCCACGAATGAACAGGGGTTCTACTTGCTGCGGAGGATAAGGGATTTGAACCCTTGAGGGGCGTTAACCCCGCACGCGTTCCAGGCGTGTGACATAGGCCGCTAGTCGAATCCTCCAGCGTGACAAACAACTGGTGTTTGCTACGAAGAAAAACTGTACTAAAACTTGCGTAAAGAAACAAAACGCCTGGTAGAAGGACTCAGTTTGGCTTGGAAACTTGTTTGGGGTTATGGTTTAACGCAGGATCCCGTGTGGCGATTATCTTGTGAACTCCCCCAGGGCAGGAATGCAGCAAGGGTCAGCGAGCTCTGTCGGGTGCGCGGGGTCCCCTATTATTTTTCTTTCAGGGGCAATCTGCGGATTGTCCTTTTTTCGTGTCTTGCGTAACAGTCTAGAGTGGAGTGCGGTACTGCATCCTCTTTGATCTGGAAGGCAACGACGTGGCATTGACTGACTTGACTGCTGAGCAGTTGGCTGAGCTGAAATCTGAGATCCAGGCTGAGTATGATCAGCTGAAGTCTCGTAATCTTGCGCTGAATTTGACGCGTGGTAAGCCTTCGTCGGAGCAGTTGGATATTTGCACGGGTTTGTTGAGCTTGCCTGGTGAGGATTACTTCGATAAGGACGGCACGGATTGTCGCAATTACGGCAACCTTGTTGGTTTGGAGAGCATCCGGGAGATCTGGGCTGAGGTTCTCGGGGTTGATCCGAACAACCTTATTGCCGCGGATTCTTCGTCCTTGAACATCATGTTTGACCTGATCAGCTGGGCTTACATTTGGGGTACGAATGATTCCGAGCGGCCGTGGAAGGACGAGGAGAAGGTCAAGTGGATCTGCCCAGTTCCGGGCTATGACCGTCATTTCACCATTACTGAGCATTTCGGCTTTGAGATGATCACCGTCCCGATGACCCCTACCGGTCCTGACATGGATCAGGTGGCGGAGTTGGTGAAGGACCCGCAGGTTAAGGGTATGTGGGTGGTGCCGATGTTCGGCAACCCGACTGGCATCACTGTGGATGAGGAGACGATCGACCGCCTCGCCACCATGGAGACCGCTGCGCCTGACTTCCGTATTGTGTGGGATAACGCGTACGCGGTGCACACGCTTACCGACGACTTCCCACCGATCGTGGACGTTGTGTCCAAGGGTGGCAACCGGTTCTGGGCGATGTCTTCTACCAGTAAGATCACCCAGGCTGGCGCTGGTGTCGCGTTCTTCAATTCCAGCGATGAGAACCTGACCTGGTACAACAAGCACGCGTTTGTGCGTGGCATTGGCCCGAACAAGATTAATCAGTTGGCGCACGCCCAGTTCTTCGGCGATGCCGAGGGGGTCAGGGCGATCATGCGCAAGCATGCGGCGTCGTTGGCACCGAAGTTTGCGAAGGTTCTGGACATTCTGGAAGAGCGCCTGGGCAGGTACGGCGTGGCCGAGTGGACGAAGCCTACCGGCGGTTACTTCATTTCTATGGATGTGGTGCCGGGTACTGCGCAGCGGGTGATTGAGCTGGCTAAGGATGCGGGCATCATCCTGACTGCCGCGGGCTCCACCTTCCCGCACAAGCAGGATCCGGAGGATAAGAACATTCGCCTCGCGCCGTCCCTGCCTCCGGTGGAGGAGTTGGAGTTGGCGATGGATGGCGTCGCTACGTGCGTGCTGTTGGCGGCGCTGGAGAAGTGAATCTCCAGGAAGCTGCGGTCTGGATTGATGGGCTTTTCCCTGGGGAGGTGAGCATCGAGCAGGTTGGCGATTTTCATGTCGCCAGCTTCGCCGCCGACGGGCAGTTCATGGCCTCTACCTTGGATTTTCATCAGGTGGATACTGGCCTGGTCGCTGATGGGCAGGATATTCGCGTCGAGCTGTTTGCGGTGGCCAACGATCCGCGGGAGCTGAAGGAGCTGGTCAGTGGTACGGCCTCGATGCTGCGGGATACGAATATTGTTCCGCAGCCGGGTGAGATGGCACCGGGCGTCGGTAAGGCGCTGGGCCTGACGCTGAGCGCGCCACACGCGCTGCTGGTCGTGCCGTTTCCGTGGGGCGGCGACGTGCCGCACTTTAAGGACGCAGGCTTAACGACGCTCATGCTGCAAATCCTGCCCCTCACCAATGACGAATTGGCCTATTTGCAGACCTATGGTCTTGCCGAGCTGCAAAAAGCATTGGTGGAGCAGGGAATTGATGTCCTCGATCTTCGGCGGGGTGCCTGAGCCGGTAGTCTAAGAGCGTGGCTCTTTATCGCAAGTATCGTCCGGCTAGCTTCCAAGAAGTGGTAGGGCAGGAACAGGTGACCCGCCCGCTGTCTGCAGCGTTGGACAGCCGACGCATTAATCACGCGTACCTGTTTTCGGGGCCACGTGGCTGCGGTAAAACCTCCTCGGCGAGGATCCTCGCCAGGTCCCTCAACTGCGTACAAGGGCCGACCAGTACCCCCTGTGGCGTATGCCCCTCGTGTGCGTCCTTGGCCCCTGGCGGGCCAGGAAATCTCGATGTCACTGAGCTGGATGCGGCATCGCACAACGGTGTAGATGAGATCCGTGAGCTGCGCGACCGCGCCTACTACGCGCCGGCCGAATCCCGCTACCGCGTCTTCATCATCGACGAAGCCCACATGATCACCAACGCCGGCTTCAACGCGTTGCTGAAAATTGTGGAAGAACCCCCAGAGCACCTGATCTTCATCTTCGCCACCACCGAGCCGGACAAGATGATCGGCACTATCCGATCCCGCGTGCATCACTACCCGTTCCGGCTGCTCACCCCGCCGGACATGCGTGGCCTGCTGCAGCGCACCTGCGACGCGGAGGGTGTGAAGGTCGATGACGCCGTGTTCCCGCTCGTCATCCGCGCTGGTGGCGGTAGCCCCCGTGACTCGCTGTCCATTCTGGACCAGCTCATCGCCGGATCCGGGCCGGAAGGGCTCACCTACGATATGGCTGTGCCCTTGCTCGGGGTCACTGACTCTTCGCTGATCGATTCCGCGGTCATGGCCACCGCTTCTGGCGATCAGGCGGCTCTCTTCACCTGCGTGGATGATGTGATCAACGCCGGCCACGACCCCCGCCGCTTCGCCCACGACCTCCTCGATAGGCTCCGCGACCTCATGGTGCTCCAAGCCGTCCCCGACGCCATCAACCTCGGCCTCGTCGACGTCCCCGCCGACCACCAACCCATCCTCACCCAACAGGCGCAGCTTTTCGACGCCCACAGGCTCTCATCCCTCGCCGCACTAGTAAACGAACACCTCGACGACCTTCGCGGCGCCACTTCGCCCCGCCTCCTGCTAGAAATCATGTGCGCTCGGATGCTACTAGGGGCAAGTGCTGGTGCAGGTTCTACGTCTGCTGCTGCGCCCCCTGCTGGTGGTTCTGGTCCTGCTCTTTCAGACCCTGCTGTTTCAGGCCCTGCTGTTTCAGGCCCTGCTCGCTGGCGTGCGCAGCGTGAAGCGAAAAAAGCACAGGCCGATGCTGCTAAGCCAGCGCTGGCTCCCGCTCCTGCAGCTGAGGATCCTGTTAAGGAACCTGCGCCTGCTCCTGGTCCTGTGGCCGATCCAGCGGCTGTGGTGCGTGACAAGTGGTTGCAAATCCGCAAAGCAGTGGGGGAGAAGAACCAGATCGCTGAAATCATGCTGACCGAAGCCAAAGTCATCTCGCTTGATGATGGCGAGTTGCTTGTCGGCCACAACACAGGTGCCCTCGCATCTCGGCTCAATGCTCCGGCCAACAACTCCTCCCTGGTCAAAGCGGTAAAATCTGTAACCGGATTGGATGTGAAGGTCCGCGTCACTGTAGGGACAGTGCCACAAAAGCCGGCACCCGAGAGGGCGACCTGGAAACCCGAAAAACCGCAACCCGCCGAAGAGCCAGAGCCGGAGCCGGAACCCGAACCCGCCCCTACTAGTGGGTGGGGAAAACCTGCACCCTTAGGTGGTACCCCAGAACCAGCCCCAGCACCGGCTGCACCGAAGCCTGAGCCTGCTCCAGCTGCGCCGAAGAGTAAGTGGCAGGAGCGGGTAGCCCGAGGCCGAGAAGCGATGAAGCACAGCTTCTCGGGAGGGGTGCCACTGCCACCGGAGCCTGAGGACGAACCAGCGCCGGAGGAAGAGTCATGGGCCCCACCACCAGTGCAAACTGAGGAAGAAGAGATGATCGAGGCAGCGAAGGGGCCTGCTAACTATGATCATCGCGATGCCAAGACCATTGCCATGGAGATGCTTTCGGCGGAGCTTGGGGCTAAGCCTTTGTAGCGGCTTGTGGGTGAGAAACCCGGGAAGCGTTTCCCGGATCTCGGGGACATTTTAGGCTGCAATCTTGCTATTTATGTGTTTTTGTTCCGAGATCCGAGTTTCACTTCCCGGGGATTGCAAGGAACCCAAGCCACAACACAGCGCCTGAGGATAGGAATAGTTACACTGGTAAAGATTCAAGACAGCAACGAAAGGTAAATCATGTCCCAACCAGATATGTCCCAGATCATTGCCCAGGCTCAGCAAATGCAGGCTAAGCTGCAGCAGGCCCAGAGTGAACTCATTGCTTCTTCCGTGGTCGGCGAGGCTGGTAATGGTCTGGTGAAGATCACCTTGCTGGGGTCCGGCGAGGTTACTGCTGTGGAGATTGACCCCAAGGTTGTCGATCCTGAGGATGTTGACACCCTCCAGGACCTGGTTCTTGGCGCGTTCCAGGATGCGCACAACCAGATCGGCCAGCTGGCGAAGGAAAAGATGGGCCCGCTGTCCCAGGGTATGCCGGATATGGGCAGCCTGTTCGGCTAAGCTTATCGACGACCATCCCTTCGTCTACTTAAGTTAAAGGCTGCGCTACGTGTTTGAAGGCCCACTCCAGGATCTTATTGACGAGCTCTCTAGGCTCCCAGGGGTTGGGCCCAAATCGGCGCAGCGCATCGCTTTCCACCTGCTGCAGGTGGAGGCCACTGATATTGAGCGCCTTCAGTCAGCTTTGGACGCTGTCCGCGAGGGCGTAACTTTCTGCCGGATTTGTTGCAATATTTCCCGCGATGAAGTCTGTCGCATTTGCGCTGATAGTGGGCGCGATACCTCTCTCATTTGTGTAGTTGAGGAGCCCAAAGACATCCAGGTCATCGAGCGCACCGGCGAATACAAGGGGCGCTACCACGTGCTGGGCGGGGCGCTTGACCCGTTGGCCAACATTGGTCCCAAGGACCTGCACATTACTGAGCTGCTGCAACGCATCGCTGGGGTCCTCCCCGATGTTGCCCCTCAGGCCCCGGATATCACCGAAGTTATCCTGGCCACCGACCCCAACACCGAGGGTGAAGCAACGGCCTCCTACCTGGCGCGGCTCCTCCGTGATTTCCCTGATCTCACTATTTCCCGCCTAGCCTCTGGCATGCCATTGGGTGGCGACTTGGAGTTCGTGGACGAGCTCACCCTGTCAAGGGCATTGTCGGGACGGCTGAAGCTTTGATGGAGACTGGATAGGGATTTGAACCGAAACACGAATCCCTATCGTGTTCCCCATGCCCCCTACTTCAACCGCTCTGCCCGCAGCTGCGTGACCTCGGGCAAATCCAATGGCTCCAGTGACTCAACTGGTACATTCATCGCCTTGGCTAGTAGGTGGTCTGCTAGCTCTGGGTTGCGCGCGAGGACGGGGCCGTGCATGTAGGTGGCGATGATGGAGCCTTGGATGGCGCCCTCAACGGAAGAGTCTGAGTTTCCCACTCCGCGGGTAACGCGGCCAAGTGGCAAAGCGGCAGACCCAAGGCTGGTGGCGCCCATGTGGTTTTCGAAGCCGGTGAGTGGCTGAGTCAGCCCGGGAAGCTGAGGTGTGGAAACGACTTCACCGATGGCGCGCTTGTCCAGGGAGGTGGTGGTGGCGTCGATAAGCCCGACCCCAGCTACCTCCCGGCCGGAGGCGCGGAACGAGGTTCCCAGGACCTGGAAGCCGGCGCAGATCGCGAGGATGGGGCGGCCGTTATTGGCGGCGCGGGTGAGGCCACCGTCATTGATGAGGTGTTCCGCGGCGAGGATTTGGGCGGTGTCCTCGCCACCACCGAGGCAGTAAACATCCAAGTCAGAGGGCACGGGTTGGCCCAGCAGGATGCGTTGAATTGAGGCGTCGATGCCACGCATGCGGGCGCGTTGGCGCAGGACGAGGGCGTTGCCGTCGTCGCCGTAGGTGCCGAGGACGTCGGGGAGGATGAGTCCGATGGTGATCATGACAGTGCCTTCTTCAGGTCGCGGAACGCGGTGTAGTTTGCCAGGACTTCTACGCGGCCGGGTGGGCAGGCGCGGATAGCGTCCACAGGGTCGGCATTGAGCGAGTGCTCAATAGATGCATAGGTGAGGCGCACCGCCAGGTCGGTGCCGCGTTCGCCGGCGGCGTGGACGAAGCAGTCGTGGACGTCTTCGAAGGACACATCCCAGAGCCAGGAGAGGTCTTCGCCGTCGGCGACTTGGCCGTTCACAGCGATGACCAGGCCGTCGGCGGTGCGGTCGAGCATGGAGAGGGCCTCTTGCCAGCCGGCCGGGTTTTTCGCCAGGATCATATGCACGTCACGGCCTTCGAAGGTGATGGTGGAGTAGCGTCCAGCGACGTTGTCTACGGCTTCGGTGGCGGCGATGGCGTCGGCAAGCGGGATGTCGAAGCAGGACGCGGCGGCGATAGCTTGGGTGGCGTTGCCTCGATTTGCGCGGCCGGGGAGCTGCAGGTCCAGGGGCGTGGTCTCGCCGCCAGTGGTGATGCCGGCTTCGGAGATTCCCCAGGTGGGGGTGGGGCGTCGGAACTCCCGGCCGTCGGGAAGCGGCTTGACGGCGTACCAATCGTCGCCGTCGCGGACGACGTGCCCGCCGGTGCGAGGGCAACTCACGGAGTCGCCGGTCCAGCCCGCCCCAGCGGCGACCCACACCACGTTGGGGGCGTCGAAGGCGACGGAGGTGACGTGGACGTCGTCGCAGTTCGCGATCACAGTCATCTGCGGATTTTCCGCCACGGCCGCGCGCAGGGTGCGCTCAATCTTGTTGATCTCGCCGACGCGGTCAAGCTGGTCGCGCGTCAGATTCAGCAGCACCAGCACGCTCGGACGCAGCCGCTTAGCGACGGCCGGTACATGCAATTCGTCGCACTCGAGGACAATGTGTGAGGCCTCTTTACCCTTCAGCAAGGCAGAGATGATCCCAGCGTCCATGTTGTCGCCCCCATCATTGGTGGCAACCTGGTATTTGCTGCGCAGCGCGCCGACCAGCATCCGGGTGGTGGTGGACTTACCATTCGTTCCGGTGACCAGTGCCACCGGTCGGCCAGCGCCCAACTGTTCCATGATGGTCGGGTCGATGGCATTGGCGATCAACCCACCGATCATGCCCCCGGCGCCCCGGCCGGAAAGCTGTGATGCTTTGGTGGCGGCGTTGGCGGCGGCCGTCGCAAGGTACGTGCGAAGTTTCATGACCCCAGATTCTATACCGCCCGGCACAGCTCCAAGAACTCTTCGTCCGACACCAGCGGAATTCCTTTCCGATCCGCATGCATCGCCTTACCCCGCAGCTCCGAGGTACGGTTGCACACCAGCACACTCGTCTGACGGGACACCTTCTCGCTGTACTTCAACCCCACATCCACACCACTGGAAATGATTAGGTCCGGGTCCAGCTCCACATCGGGGCTCACCACAAACTCCATCCCTGGCTGCAACGAATTCCCCGGCACAAAAACACCAGGGTTTTCGACTTCCACGGTGGCATCCATGGCATCCACCCGCACAATGGAACGCTGCAACCCGAAACGATCAGCTTTTAGCGAGGTGGGATCGTACGTAGCCAGCACATTAGGATCCTGCGCCAAATAAATAGCGCGCACCAACGATGCAGTCTCCCGCGACACCGTTTCCGCAGGAAGCAGAGCTCTTTCCTTGGAAGCGACGGGGCTGGGTGCAGCGATACCAAGCTCCCGAGCCACCGCGCGGACGCGCGTATCCTCCAGCGGCAGGCCCATCCGGCGAGCCGTAGCGAGCGTATCGATCAATGCCACCGGACGTGGCGGCCGACCAACACGGCGCCGTCCGCGCCGACCCCGATTGCGGTTACGGCTACGGCGCTGCAGCGTCCGAAGCGCAGACTTCGATTCGCCCAGCACAAAGCCCCAGGTGCGGGGCATGTTATGCATGATGAGGGTACGGCCGTCGAGGAGTGCGTTCACCTGTCGCACTGACCGCTCGAACGTGCGGGCCTGGACAAACTCCTCATCGCTGATGCCGTGCAGATGACGCGGGCCGGTATCAGTGCCGGGATTGAAAATGGCGAAGAAATCGTCCACGACCTCGCCCTCGGGGGACAGCGTCAGGATCGTGAGCGACACCATGCGGGCTGTCGAGGGATGAATGCCCGTGGTTTCGGCGTGCACCACCGCGAACGGGGCAGCGGCGATGGCGCGCTCCCGCGCTTCACGGCGCTCCCGCCGCGCTGCCTCTCGCTCCTGCGGAGTCTGTGCTGGTTTGTTAGTCATCGAAAATAGCTTAGCCCAGAGGTGCTTTCAGATGGTGTAAGTAAAATTCTGCATTTTGGTCAGATTTTGGGGCCTTCTCAGGGGCAAAATGCAGAATTTTACTTACGGTATCTCTGCACAACACGATGATGCTCCCATGACTTACCTTTGAACTTGCCAGGCAAGACGGGGAAGTAGAGATATCGTCATCCACTGATTGTGCACCTCACTGTTGTTGCTGTCCCTGTTATTGCGCTGCTAGCGATCCTCGCTTCGGTGCGCCCCACCTGGTACCTGAAGAATAAGTGGCTGACCACTGGGCTTGCCGCCCTGGCAGTAGTTTCCACTGCAGTCACGAACAGCACAGGCGAAGCCCTCATGGTGCTCAAGGGGGGTGTTCCTATATAGTTTGTCAACTCCGGGGGTGGATTAGCCGGGGTTGATTTTTCAGCCGGGGTTGTTTGGCCGTGTTGTTTTCTGGCAT
>NZ_JBVJNS010000032.1:0-12490 GCF_055583565.1 Corynebacterium sp. NPDC104732 | reverse complement strand
CCCGCACACACAAACCATCTGACACGCTCCCCCACAAAACGCGAGACCTGTTTTTCGAGACTCGGAGAATAAAACCCCCAAAACACCGCTTTGGGCCCGAACCACTCCGAGTCTCGAATTCCAGGACTCGCACATTACCCAAACCGCGGCTGGGAAAACTCTCAGAAATTGAATGCGCGCGTTGGCACGCAGCCAACCAAGCCCCAAAGCCTCAATTAGCAGATCCCCGGGAAGCACAACCCGGATCTCGGGCGTAAAACTAGCTGCACAGCTGCTATTTTTCCCTTTCTGCCCCGAAACCCGGGGAACGCTTCCCGGGTTTCACAAGGAACACCCACCAAGAACCACACAAAAACAACTACCCCAGCAATCCATCAAGATCCCAGTGCTGCTCAAGTGTGTCGGCAATGAGGTCGAGTTGGCGGAGTCGTTCGGCGTGGAAGGACATGTCTGGGTCGACGACGAACCCCTCTTTCCCCACGGCGGCCGCGACCCACGTGAGGAAGTCTTTCCGGAACGCGTCGTTTTCGAGCTGTCCGTGCCGGTGGGTCCCTCGAAAAACGCCTTGAGCTGCACCTTCATCGCCGATCCATGGTGCTTCGGTGGTGCGAGTTACTTGTCCGTGGTGGACTTCGTAGGCGCCGCCGTCGTGCCTGATGAGGGTTTTTTCGGGGGCGAAGGTGATGTCGGTGTCAAAAATCCCGAGTCCTTGTTCGGTGCCGATTCCTTCGACGGGGTCGTCGATAAGCGTGCACATCATTTGGTAGCCGCCGCAGATGCCGATGGTGGGCTGGGTGCGAGCGGTGATCGCGTCGGCGATGCCGGTTTCCCGCAGCCACCGCAGGTCAGACAGGGTCGCTTTGGAGCCGGGCAGCACCACGAGGTCGGCGTCGGCGATGAAGTCGGGGTCCACGGACCAGGTGACGCTGACGCCGGGTTCGCAGGCGAGGGCTTCGACATCGGTGGCGTTGGAGATGCGGGGCAGGCGCACGGCCGCAACCCGCAGCCGCTGCTTACCGACGCCCCGAGTCGCGGGCCCAATCGTCGTCCCGGCTGCTGATTGGAGGGAGTCCTCGGCGTCCACCCACAGCCCGTTGATGAAGGGCAGCACCGCGACGGTCGGGATGCCGGTCAATCGCTCGAGCTCGGCGAGTCCTGGGTCCAGGATGGTTTGGTCGCCACGGAACTTGTTGATGATAAATCCCTTGATGCGTTCGCGATCCTTCGGCGCGGAGATGAAGTAAGTGCCGTAGAGGTGCGCGAGGACGCCGCCGCGGTCGATGTCACCGACGAGGTACACGGGAAGATCGGCGGCTTCGGCGAGCCCGAAATTCGCGACATCGGTTTCTCGGAGGTTGATCTCCGCCGGCGATCCGGCGCCTTCACAGACCACGATGTCGAACTGCGATTCCAATTCCGCAAGGCAAGCGGCTGACACTTCCCGCAGGTGCGCGCGATGCTCGACGTAATTCTTCGCACTGACGTTACCGACCGCCAGCCCCTTAACCACCAACTGGGAGGTGCGGTCTGATCCCGGTTTGAGCAGCACTGGATTAAACCGCACATCGGGTTCTAGTCCACAGGCGAGAGCTTGCAGCCCCTGGGCGCGGCCGATCTCACCGCCGTCTGGGCACACCACCGAGTTGTTGGACATGTTTTGTGCTTTGAAGGGCGCCACTTTGAGGCCGCGGCGGGTGAGGGCGCGGCAGAGTCCAGCAACGACGATTGATTTTCCGGCGTCAGAGGTGGTGCCGGCGATGAGGAGGGCTGTCATTTAGATGTCTTCGTCGGGGATGGTGAGGATTTCGTTGCCGTTGTCGGTAATGACGATGGTGTGCTCGAATTGGGCGGTGAACTTGCCGTCGCGGTTTTGGACGGTCCAGTCATCGTCCCAGATGTCGTAGTCGAGGCTGCCGAGGTTGATCATCGGTTCGATGGTGAGGGTCATGCCCGGTTCGAGGATGTCGGTGTAGGCGTCAGAGTCGTAGTGCAGCACGACGAGCCCGTTGTGGAAGGTGGGGCCAACACCATGCCCGGTGAAGTCGCGCACGACGTTGTATCCGAAGCGCTTGGCGTAGGACTCGATGACGCGCCCGATCACGTTGATTTGTCGTCCCGGTTTCGCCGCCTTGATGCCACGCATGGTGGCTTCCTTGGTCCGCTCGACGAGGAGCCGGTGTTCTTCAGCGACATCGCCAGCGAGGAAGGTAGCGTTGGTATCGCCGTGAACGCCGTTTTTGTAAGCCGTGACGTCGATGTTGACGATGTCCCCGTCCTCAATCACCGTGGTGTCGGGAATGCCGTGGCAGATGATCTCATTGAGGGAGATGCAGCAGGATTTGGGGTAGCCCCGGTAGCCGAGGGTAGATGGGTAGGCGCCGTGGTCGCACATGTACTCGTGGGCGACGCTGTCCACATAGTCGGTGGTGACGCCCGGCTTTACTTCCCTACCTGCGACGACGAGGGCGTTGGCTGCGATGCGAGAAGCTTCGCGCATCGCTTCGATCACCTCAGGGGTTTGGATGAGGGGTTCGCCCATGGCTTCCTGGACGCTGTTTTTCCACGCGTACTCCGGCCGTTCGATGTGCTTGGGAACTGTTCGGATGGGGGTTGGAGTGCCGGGAGTAAGTTTCGTGGTTCTAGTCATGCCCCTTATGTTAACGCCGTTTTATTTTTGTCCGTCGATGAGCCGGAAGAAGTGGTCGGTGACCGCGACGGACGTTTCCGACCCGCCGCCACCGACGATGAGGGTGGCGAAGGCGATGTCGTCGCTGCGGTAGCCAGCAAACCAGGCGTGGGAACCGCCGTTGAATTCGGCTTCACCGGTCTTGCCGTGCAGCTCGCCGCCGGTTTGCTGCATGCCACGGGCGGTACCGGAGGTAACCACGGATCGCATCATGCCGCGCAGATTATCGACGACCACAGGGTCCGGAGCCGGGACCTCCTCACTGACCTCGGTGCGGTGACCCGCGATAAGGTATGGCATCGGTGTCTTGCCCGCAGCGGCGGTTGCGGCGACTAACGCCATCCCGAATGGGCTCGCTAGGTCGAGGCCCTGGCCGTACCCTTCGTCGACACGCTGCATGAATTCCTCACCACGGGGCACCGCGCCGGTCATCGTGTCCAGGCCAGGGATGCGATAGTCAACGCCGAGGCCAAAGCTTTTCGCCATGTCTTGCAGCTGGCCAGGTTGGAGTCGGCTGGAGATGTCCGCGAAGGTGGTGTTGCAGGACTGGGCGAAGGCGTCATCGAGTGAGGTGTTGCCACGGGAGAAGCCGTTGTAGTTGGTGACGATGCGAGGCCCGACTTCCATCGTGCCAGGGCATGGCACGGTCGAGCCCGGGTTGATCCCTTCATGAGCCATGCCGGCAGCGGCGGTAATCATCTTGAACGTCGAGCCTGGTGGGTATTGGCCCATCAGGGCAGGGTCGCCGTCCTCATCCGCGAGTTTCGTTTGCGCCACGGCGAGAATCTCGCCACTGGACGGCCGGATAGCCACCAGCATGGTTTTGCGATCCTTGCGCAGGTCAACAGCCTGCTGCGCCGCTTGCTGCAAGTGGTGATCCAGGCTAATGCGCACCGCGGGCGCGAGCTGCGGTTCATGCCGCTCCAGGGAATCGATCGCCGCGCCGTTTTGGTTCACCACCGCCACGTGCCAGCCATTCGCTCCTTCGAGCTCATCGGCAACGATCTTTTCCACCCGCGACATGATCTCCGGGGCGAACGTCGGATCCGAACGGACCATCGCGGCTTCCTCATTCACAATCACACCAGGAATACCGCGCAGCTCATCAGCCACTCGCTTCCCCTCTGGGCCACCAACGACGGCCACCGAATAGGTTCCCTTGAAATCCGCGAGGTTCCGGGCCAACTCGGACTGGTTGATCTGAGGAACTGCTTCATTCGCCGCCCGGGCCTCATTGATGACCGTCGCGACGCGAGCCGCCACACCAGTCAAGTTTCCCGCTTCTGACGTGTTGATCAGCACGCGAGCCACACTGCCCGGCTGCAGCACATCAGCGCCGTCGGCGCTGACCACCCGGGACTTTTTCGCCTCCAAGGCCCGCAGTTCCAGGTGCTGGTTATTGCCGAGTTTCGGGTGGATGACCGTCGGCAAGAAGCGCACCTTCCATTCACCCTTCACCTTCGTGAGCGTGATCTGGGAGCTATAGGCGAAATTGCGCTCGCGAGGCAGCCGCCAATCCATCTGCACATCCGCCGTCGCGAGAGTGTCCTGATTGCTGACCTTCGTCACGGACGCGTCCAAGCCCTCCGCCTGCATGCCGTCAATCGTCTGCCGCAACATCAGCGTCGTCTGATCAGGGTTATCCGTAAGAGACGCCGCCTTTTCGATATCCCCCTCAGCCATAGCCTGCACAAACTCCTGCGCCACCGGATCCGCGATATCCGGCTTCGGCGTGCACGACGCAGCGCACGTGGCAACCAGTGATGCGACGACAACAGCAGATAGGGCTCTCATGAAAACCAAGCCTAACAGCGAGGCCACCCTATCTTGGGGAGGCAGGGCGAGCTCTTTGGGAGGGGCTGCGGTTGGCCCCAAACCCGCCTAGAAGATCCCCCGCTTGCGCGCTTCCACGACGGCGGCGGTCCGGGAGGTGACGCCGAGCTTGGTGAATGCATTGCCGAGGTGCGATTTGATGGTGGCTTCGGTGAGGAAGAGCTCTTTGGCGATGTCTCGGTTCGATTTGCCTTCGCTCACCAGGCGCAGCACTTCCATTTCGCGTGCGGTGAGGTTGACGCTGGGGTTGCGCATGCGGCCCATGAGGCGGGTGGCGACTTTCGTGGAGAGCACCGACTCCCCCGCCGCCGCTTGACGCACGCCTGCTACCAGCACTGATGGGTCGGAGTCTTTGAGTAAGTAACCGACAGCACCCGCGGAGACGGCCCCCACGACATCGGCGTCGGTGGAATAGTTCGTCACCACGAGTACTTGTGGCGCGTTGGGTTGTTCGCGGATCATCCGGGTGGCGCGCACTCCGCCGGATTCGGCGTCTTCGCCCGGCCCATCGCCGAAGCGTAGGTCCATGAGCACGAGGTCGAGGTCGGGGTGGGCTCGTACAAAGGACACGGCTTCTTCTGGGGTGGCGACTTCGCCTACCACCGTGATGTCGTCATCGTCTTCCAGGACTGCTTTGAGCCCGGCGCGGATGACGGGATGGTCGTCGGCAAGCAGCACGCTAATCATGTGACACCTCCATCGGGATCCGCACGCTCACACCCGTGCCCCCGTCCGATTCGATAGTAACCGTCCCACCCAGCTTATCGACGCGCCGCCGCACCCCCGCAAGCCCGTAAGAATTCGGGCCCACCGACGCCGGGTCAAAGCCCACCCCATCATCCACCACGTCCAGGGACACCGCGTCCGAATCAAACGTCAGCGTGACATTCGCACGGGTAGCATGCGCATGGGCAACCACATTAGCCAGCAGCGTTTGAGTAATCCGCACGAGCGCACTTTCCACCGGCTCCGGAAGTTCCGTCGCGGGCCCATCCACATGAAAGCGCACCGCGTTGCCCATCGGAGTGGTAGAACACACCCGGGCTAGCGCCACCGGCAGCGACGACCCGGCCAGCGGCTCGGGCTGCAGGGCCGCGATGATACGACGCGTTTCGCTCAGATTCTGCGCCGCCGTCTGACGCGCCAATTGCAAGGTCTCAACCAGGGCGGAATCACCCAGCTCGACGGCTTTCTTCTCAGCCGAGTGCAACAACAGCTGAATAGAGCTCAGGCCTTGGGCGACCGTGTCATGGATATCCCCGGCCAGCCTGGTGCGCTCGCTCAATTCGCCGGCGGCGCGGGCCATCTCTGTCGCTTGAGCCTTGGTTTCAATCAGTTCAGAGATCGCATCGGCGCGGGCCTGCGACTCTGTGATCAACAGCCGGAACCCCAGTCCCACCGCAAGCGCCACACCAGCACCGATCGCAGGACCGATAATGGAACCGATCCCTGGCCCTGAGTGCCGCAACAACACTAGAATCGTGACCAGGGTCAACACACTCACGTACGCCACACTGCGCCAGCCACCGTAAGCGTGCGTGATGGCGAAGAACAGGGGAAATGCTAGGAAAGCCGCGTCCTCGCTGTAGTAGAGAAAAATCGCAAAGGCCGCCACCGTCACCAACATGAGTGCCGGTGACCACGTCTTGCCCAGCACTCGCGACCACTCCCACCCCGCCAGCGAAAAAGTAAAAATCACTGCCGCTACAATCGCCGCTCCGGTTGCCCCGCGAACCACCGCAAGTATAATCAGCGCAGCGACCAGGACAAACATGAACGCGTGCAACCAACGCCACGCGGAGTGTAGGAGGTGTGTCGTCGCCATGACACTCAAGCTTAATCACAAGGGGTAGGAAAGAAACCTAGACAAAAGTAGCAGACGAATTCCCTCCGTCTCCCCGATGTAGACACATCACCTTCGGAGCCACAATAGGAGCCATGTACCAAGGCTTTAAAGAACTCCGTCGCGCGCCCGGACGCAGCGCACTGATCACCACCACCATCGGTCTGATCGCCGTGCTCGTGAGTTTCCTGTCCGCACTCACCGCAGGGCTGTCTCACCAGTCGATCTCCGCACTGGAATACCTCACCGAGGGCAAGACCATGATCGTCGCCGACAACGGCGCATCCACGCTCTCGGGTTCTCGGGTCCCAGCGACACTCGCGGACGAAGTCGGGGGAACCCCGCTGTATGTCGGCCGGGATCGGGTTGGTGACACCCCGGTCGCCATCATGCCGGATCCAAGCTTGAGTGGTAACGAAGCCAAAGTCAACGGCACCCTGGACGCCCCAGTCGACCTGACCCTGGCCGACAAGGACGTCCACGTTGAAGGCACCCAAGACCTGTGGCTCGACCACGTCCCAGTGGTGCTCGTTTCTCCCGAAAACGCAGCTCAGGGCGAGCCTGCCGCGATCCTGGTAGACCACGAGGTCACCGCACCGGAAGGCACCAAGGTCCTCACCGGCAAGGACATCCTGAAAACCTCCGCAAGCTACACCGGCGAAAACCTGTCCCTCACCACCATGACCACTCTCCTGTTTGCCATCTCGGCCCTCGTGGTTGGCGCGTTCTTCACTGTGTGGACGATCCAGCGTCTCGGCGGCATCGCCATCACCTTGGCGCTCGGCGCGGCCCGCAAAGTCGTCATCTCTGACGCCCTCACCCAGGCTCTGCTCGTGCTGGTCGGTGGCGTGGCAGCCGGCACCCTCCTGACCATTACGGTTGCTAGCTTCGCCCCAGACAGCCTCCCGGTTTCCCTCACGTGGTCCACCACCGCACTGCCCGCCGCGATCCTCATCGCCTGTGGCCTCGCCGGTGCCGCGTTCTCCCTCTTCCCGATCTTCCGCGTTGACCCACGCAGCGCACTCGCCAACGCTTAAAGGAGTCTCCCATGCTTCAGTTTTCCCACGTCAGCCTCGATATTCAAGATGGCAGCACCACCCGGCGCCTCCTCGATGACGTTTCCTTCTCCGCCGCTCCCGGCGAAGTCCTCGGCATCACTGGCCCTTCCGGCTCCGGCAAATCAACGCTGCTTGCCATTGCTGGGCTCTTGCAGCCACCAACCACGGGTGGTGTGTGGCTCGATGACACCTCCCTCACCGTCACCGGTCGTGAAGCCGCCAAGATTCGCCGCGAAAAGATCGGTATTGTGTTCCAGCGTCCTAACTTGGTGTCGTCGTTAAGCGTGCGCGAGCAGCTCCTGCTCATGCCGCACCTCGGTCGCGTCCTTCCACTGCCACGGTCCGTGAAGCGGGCTGCGGCAGAGCGCGCGGAGGAGCTGCTGGACGCGGTGGGCCTCGCTGGGATGGGCGACCGCCGCATCAGTGAGCTGTCCGGCGGGCAGCAGGCGCGCGTCAACCTCGCGCGGGCACTGATGAACAGCCCTGAGCTGCTGCTTATCGACGAACCAACGGCCGCACTCGATTCCCACAGCGCCGATCGTGTCACCGACCTCATCATGGAGCTCGTGCACGAAAATCAGATGCCTGCCCTGTACGTGTCCCACGACCAGGAGCAAATAGCAAAACTCGACCGCACGATCACTGTCGTGGACGGCCGAGTTCAGGTGCCAGCTACTGTGTGATGCTGACTGTAGGAGCGCCGGTGACCGTGGTATCACCCATGGTCTCGGCGATTTTCATTGCCTCGTCAATGAGGGTCTCCACGATCTGAGACTCAGGGACGGTCTTAATCACCTCACCCTTGACAAAGATCTGGCCCTTGCCGTTACCGGAAGCAACGCCAAGATCGGCGTCGCGCGCCTCACCAGGGCCGTTAACAACACAACCCATGACGGCCACGCGCAATGGCACATCCATGCCTTCCAGACCAGCCGTTACTTCTTCAGCCAGCTTGTACACGTCTACCTGGGCGCGGCCACAGGATGGGCAGGACACAATTTCCAGCTTGCGGGGGCGCAGGTTCAGGGACTGTAGGATCTGATCGCCGACCTTGATCTCTTCCTTCGGATCGGCGGACAGGGACACGCGGATGGTATCGCCAATTCCCTCGGCCAGCAGCGCACCAAACGCCACAGCTGACTTGATAGTGCCCTGGAATGCTGGGCCGGCTTCCGTCACGCCGAGGTGCAGCGGGTAATCGCACTGTGCGGCCAGCTGACGGTATGCCTCCACCATCACCACTGGGTCATTGTGCTTCACGGAAATGGCGATGTCGCCAAAGCCGTGCTCTTCAAACAGACCTGCCTCCCACAACGCGGACTCCACCAACGCTTCCGGAGTCGCCTTCCCGTACTTGTCCATGATGCGCTTGTCCAGGGAACCAGCATTCACGCCGATACGGATCGGGATGTTCGCATCTCCTGCAGCCTTGGCCACTTCCTTCACGCGGCCATCGAATTCCTTGATGTTGCCGGGGTTCACACGAACGGCGGCGCAACCAGCCTCGATGGCGGCGAAAATGTACTTTGGTTGGAAGTGGATGTCAGCGATCACCGGGATCGGAGACTTCTTCGCGATGACGGGCAGCGCCTCCGCGTCCACCGTCTTCGGGCACGCCACGCGCACAATGTCACAACCCGTGGCAGTCAACTGCGCGATCTGCTGCAAGGTGGCATTGACGTCATGCGTCTTGGTGGTAGTCATGGACTGCACCGAAATTGGGTAATCGGAACCGACACCGACCTTGCCCACCATCAGCTGCCGGGTCTTACGCCGCGGCGCCAACGTTGGCAGTGGTGCGTCTGGAATTCCGAGGCCGATGGGAGTTGACACGGTGAGTGCTCCTTACACAAAGCGCATGAAAATAGTGGCTACAGTCTAGCACCGGCAGCGCTTAGCCGAAGAGCCTCACCGGGTTGACAATGTCCGCCAGAATCACGATCACACCCAGCACCAGCAACGTTCCCGTCATCACCACGGTCAACGGCATGAGCTTGGTGTAATCCGCAGGGCCTGCTGGCTGCAGCCCGCGCAGGCCACGCACCCAATCCCGCAGCTTCTCCCACAGCACCACCGCGATGTGCCCGCCGTCGAGCGGTGGCAGCGGGATCAGATTGAATAGTGCGAGGAAGAAGTTCAGGCTGGCTAGCATCATCAGGAACGTTGCCCACTGGGCGCGCTCCACCATTTCGCCACCCACGCGGGAGGCACCGACAACGCTCATCGGGCTGGTATCGGCGCGTTCCGCCCCGAAGATCGACGCCAACACGCCTGGCACCTGCGCTGGCAACGACGCGAGCCCCTGCACCGTAGCTCCTAACATGTTTCCGGTGAAGGACACGGTGGCGGGGAGGGCGTCGATAATCCCGTATTGCTTGATCGCGTCCTTCGGCGGCGCGGAGACGATGCCAATGGCGCCCACCGTGACTTTCTGGCCGTCTTGGGTTTCCCGCTCGACGGATGGGACGGCCACGGTTACCGGCGTGACGCTGCCCGCCCGCTCCACATCCAGAACAACGTCCTGGCCAGGCTTTTCGATAATCACCTTGCGCAAATCCATAAACGACTGCGCCGGCACCCCATCGACGGCAAGAATCCGGTCCCCAGCCTTGATTCCGGCAGCGGCCGCCGGCCCCTCGTCCGTGCACCCCGGCGTGACGCAGGTGGTTTCCGCCACGGTAGCGGTGAAATCCGCCTTGGGGTTCGGCAGGCCCGCGCTCACTGCCACCACATAAAGCACCAGCATGCCGACGACTATGTTCATCGCCACGCCCCCCAGCAGCGTCGCCACCCGAGCCCACCACGGCTTGTCTACCATGGCGTACGGCTTTTCCTCAGGTGTAATCTCATCGACCGCCGTCATTCCAGCGATGTCACAGAACCCACCCAGGGGCACGGCCTTGAAACCGTAGGTGGTGTGTCCTCTGGTGAATTGGAACAGCGTGGGGCCAAAGCCGATGAAGAAGCGGCGCACCCGCATGCCACAGGCCCGCGCCACGCTGTAGTGGCCCCACTCGTGCAGCCCAATA
The DNA here is from genome assembly GCF_055583565.1 of Corynebacterium sp. NPDC104732. Lineage (NCBI taxonomy): Bacteria > Bacillati > Actinomycetota > Actinomycetes > Mycobacteriales > Corynebacteriaceae > Corynebacterium > Corynebacterium sp. NPDC104732. Next base: position 2,041 of record NZ_JBVJNS010000032.1, on the reverse strand, counting down.
GTGATCGCGATTCCCAATGCGAAAAGGGCTACGCCCGCGAAATAGCTCACCGTCCGTATACTCCCCTGCTTAGTTAGCTAGCCGGTCCACAACCTTGTTGGCTCGGCGACGTGCCTCGTCTTCTGTGGCAATAACATCGCCGACGTTAGACGGTACACCAGCGAACTCGCTCGCCCCACTGAGCACCTCAGCCACCGTGTCCACGATGTGCGGGAACATGATCCGACGCTGCAGGAACGCGGCTGCGGCCTCCTCGTTTGCGGCGTTGTACACCGCCGGGAACGTGCCGCCCTGAGCCACCGCCTCGCGCGCCAGTTGCACCGCTGGGAATGCGACATCGTCCACTGGCTCAAACGTCCAGGTGTGCGCCTGAGTGAAGTCCAAGGCAGGCTGCGCTTTCTTCACCCGTCGAGGCCAATCCAGCGCCATGGAGATCGGCAGCTTCATCGACGGCGGCGACGCCTGCGCGATCGTAGCGCCATCGTGGAAAGTGACCATCGAGTGGATTATCGACTGCGGGTGCACAGAGACGTCGATAAGCTCCGGGTCCACGCCGAATAGCAGGCTCGCTTCGATAAGCTCCAATCCCTTATTGATCAGTGTGGCGGAATTAAGCGTGTTCATCTGCCCCATCGACCACGTCGGGTGCTGCGCCGCCTGCTCCGGAGTCACGTCCCACATCTGCTCTCGGGTCCACCCGCGGAACGGGCCGCCGCTCGCCGTCAGTACAAAACGCGAGACTTCCCCACGATCACCAGCCATCAAGCACTGCGCCATCGCAGAATGCTCCGAATCAACGGGCACCAACTGCCCCGGCTTCGCCTTTTCCAACACAATGTGCCCACCAGCCACCAAGGACTCTTTATTAGCGAGCGCCAGCGTCGCCCCCTGCTCTAGCGCACTCAGCGTCGACCGCAACCCCATCGACCCGACCAGCGCGTTGAGGACGGTATCGCAGGGGACGGCGTCGACAAGCTCGTACGCCTGCTCAACGACGGCACCACCCAGCGCCTCACCGACCTCCCGCGCAGCAGCAGGCTTAGCGACGCACACCTGCCCCGGCCCCAAACCCCACGCTGTCGCTTGCTGAATGACCAACTTCGGGTCGGAGCCGCCCGCAGCGATGCCGACAACCTCGAATTTATCGCGGTTATCGGCAATCACCTCCAGCGCCTGAGTGCCAATCGAACCAGTGCTACCAAGAATCAGAACACGCTTTTTCACGCCCCCATTGTGGCACCCGGAAACGTGACATTCTCGCAGGACTCACCACTTTTGGGTGTAACTTCCTTCTCGCAGGTGGGGTCGGTGTCGAGAAAGAACGCCCCGCCAACTACAATGTGCAAAGATACTTAAGAAACAGTTTGCTTACATGAAGGAGCTAAGAACGTGGCTGGTTCTCACACGATTGAGCCTGAGGTTCACAACGGCGTGTCTACCCTCGACGAGCCATCCGCAGCATGGGGCTGGCACGACATCGGACGTGGCCCAACCCAGATCGCTGGCTGGATCTCCGTCGCATTCCTCCTCGGCATGAACTTCGGTAACCACCGCGGCCACGTGGAAACCATCTGGCTCTGCGCCATCGCAGCCCTCATCGCCATCGGCCTGCTCATCCAGCTGTTCCAGCCAAAGCTCTCCCAGGTTCGCACCGTCACCGCCCACAACAAGGCAGAAGGCCACGTCGAACCACACTGGACCTACGAGCAGCAGACCCTCCAGGGCTCCCACGCAAACCTCACCGACGCGCAGCTGCGCGCCCTCAACGTCGATCCTTCCACCGTAAAAGGTGAACTGAACTAACAGGATTACTACAAAAACCCTGCTCCCTACTTGGCGAGCAGGGTTTTTGGTTTTGTTTCCTTGGTTTCCTGATTCAGGGCAGAATGCGAGACCTGTTTTTCGAGACCTGTTTTTCGAGACTCGGTGAATAAAACCCCCAAAACAGGGACTGCGGACTTTTTGTTGGAGGGTCTGCGTGGCTGAGCCCGGCGTGTGTTGCCGGGAGGAAGCTGCTTGTTATGCCTGTCAGTAGGACTGT
>NZ_JBVJNS010000031.1:0-12597 GCF_055583565.1 Corynebacterium sp. NPDC104732 | reverse complement strand
CGCCCGGTCCCATTCCGAACCCGGAAGCTAAGCCTTGCTGCGCCGATGGTACTGCACCTGGGAGGGTGTGGGAGAGTAGGTCACTGCCGGCCTAAAAACTTCAAACTGATCAGGGGTGTGCTTGGAACAATTTAGGTTCCCAGCGCACCCCTGATTTTTGCATTGCGTAGCAAACTAGAGTTTTATAGTTCATAGTGAATTTCGTAACAGACGATATAAAGAGGTCTTCACATGGTCGAAAATAATCGCAACGGTGGCCACAAACGCGGTGAAGGCCCACGCCGCGGCAACGGGAAAAGCAAACCCCGCGGCGACAAGAAGTGGAACAATGAGCGTCGTGAAGGCGGGCACGGCAAGCGTCGCCACTCGCAACGTGGCGGAGCCGGCCGGAATGACGGCAAGTTCCACGCTGGCCCTAACCGTGCTGGTTTCCGCGAAGAACGCATGGAAAGTCGGCAACAGCACCCGGACATCCCGAGTGACATCGACGTTCACGACCTGGACCCCTCCGTGCTGCAGGATCTGCGGAGCCTCGCGAAGGATAATGCCGACGCCGTAGCCAAGCACATGATCATGGCGGCTACGTGGATGGCCGACGATCCGAAACTTGCGCTTCGGCACGCCCGCGCCGCCAAAGACCGTGGCGGTCGCGTTTCTGTCGTACGGGAAACCGCCGGCATCGCCGCTTACCACGCTGGTGAGTGGAAAGAAGCCCTTGCCGAGCTCCGCGCCGCCAAGCGGATGAGCGGTGGCCCTGGTCTGGTCGCAGTGATGGCTGACTGTGAACGCGCACTCGGAAAGCCAGAAAAAGCCCTCGAACTGGCGCGCGAAGTTAATGCTCAGGAACTCGATGAGGAAACCCGTATCGAACTCGCTATTGTCGCAGCTGGTGCACGCCATGACCTAGGCCAGCACGAAGCGGCCTTCGTGGAGCTGTCCAAGGTGGATCCACGCGCCGATGCGGAGGGCATGAGCGCTTCCCGCCTCATGTACGCCTACGCCGACGCGCTGCTGGCAGTGGGGCGGAAAGACGAGGCCAAGCAGTGGTTTGAGCATGCGCAACGCGCAGATGTCGACGGATTCCTAGACACTAAGGATCGTCTCAAGGAGCTGTCGTAACTTCGTCCCGCCCTGTGCGTTAAAGTTGGTGGCATGACTGTTGCCACCGCGTACGACGCCCTACTGCTTGACCTCGACGGCACCATCTGGGAAGGGGGCCGGGCGATTCCCGGCGCCGTCGAAGCTGTCTCCGCTAGCGGGCTACCGGCCATGTACGTGACCAACAACGCCTCTAAAGCGCCGAAGGTTGTGGCGAACCAACTCACAGCGCTAGGCTTGGCTGCCACTGCTGACGCGGTGATGACGTCCGCCCAAGCAGCGGTCCTCATGGCACAGCAGTGCTGCGAACCAGGGGCCACCGTGCTAGTGCTGGGCACCACCTCGTTCCAGCAACTCGCCCGTGAAGCAGGTTTCATCGTTACCACCACCGCAGATGATCGCCCGGTGGCGGTATTGCACGGGCATAACCCAGAAACCGGGTGGGCTGAGCTTTCCGAAGCTGCGCTCGCCATTCGTGGCGGCGCCTCCTACCTTGCCTCTAACCTGGACAGCACTCTTCCCATGGAGCGGGGGCTTCATGTCGGCAACGGTTCCATGGTGGCCGCCGTCGTGAATGCAACTGGGGTATCGCCACGCTCTGCCGGAAAACCGGAACCGGCAATGTTCCATTTGGCGGCGGAAAAGCTGCAGGCTCAGCGTCCACTGGCGGTCGGCGACCGCCTCGATACCGACATCGCTGGTGGCATCGCCGCAGGGATGGATACGCTCCAGGTCATCACGGGTGTGAGCGGACACCGCGATATTCTCAACGCCCTGCCCGCGCAGCGCGCCACAATGATTGCCGAAGACATGACCGCCCTGTTCGCGGCAGCCGATACGCTGCGACCTGGCCCACAAGGCGGTTTCCACGCCGACTTTAGCGGGACCACCCTCACGATCAGTGGTGGCGCTGCGGATAGTACCTCAATCCAGGCGTTTCGCACCGCCCTGTCCGCAGCGTGGGCTGCTCAAGACACGCTCGTGGACGAGATTGTGGCGGTCGGGGACGTCGCTAAGCAGGCGGTGGCACAGTGGCGGTAGGAGCCCCTATCCCGCGCGACCCGCGGCAACCAAAAATCACCCCGGCGCAGCTTGACGACGCGGTGGCCGAAGTCCTCAGCGAACCCGCCACTACAGTGCAAGAGGAAGCAGAGCAGCTAGCCCGCGCTCACGACATCGTGCACGAAGCACTCCAATAACGGCTCAATAAGGAAAGACAGATGGTAGCTCGACGACGCCTCGACGCTGAACTAGTGCGTCGGAAAATTGCTCGTTCCCGCGAACACGCCACGGAGCTGATCCGGGGGCGCCACGTGTATGTGGCGGGGATGCTCGCGGTAAAGCCGGCGACAGTGGTGGAGCCCGACGTCTCTATCCGCGTCGATGACTCCGTTACCGACGACTGGGCGTCCCGGGGCGCTCATAAGCTCCTCGGAGCTTTGGAAGCATTCGAGCCGCTTGGGCTGTCTCTCAAAGGGAAAAAGGTTCTCGATGCGGGCGCGTCGACCGGTGGTTTTACCGACGTGTGCCTGCGGCGAGGCGCCCGCGAGGTCGTGTCCGTGGACGTCGGCTACGGGCAGCTCATTTGGCGGCTCCAGAACGACGATCGTGTCCGTGTCGTCGATCGGACCAACATCAGACATGTGACGTTGGAACACACCGACGGCCCGTGTGATGCCATGGTCGGGGATCTGTCCTTCATTTCGCTTAACCTGGTGCTTCCCGCCATCGTCGCGGTCTTGGAGGACGGCGCCGATCTGCTGCCCATGGTGAAACCGCAGTTTGAGGTGGGCAAAGACCGGCTCGGCAACGGCGGTGTGGTGAAAAGTCCGGAGCTGCGCGCCGAAGTCACCCAAGAAGTAGCGCTCGCTGCACAGCAGTTGGGGCTCAGTTTGAAAGGCGTGGTGGCCTCGCCACTTCCTGGCCCGTCGGGCAACGTGGAGTACTTCTTGTGGCTTGTGAAAGACGGCGGTGGCGCCACTAAGACCGCTGCGGAAGTCGCCGAGCTGGTGGCAACGGCGGTGCAGGAGGGACCACAATGACGTTGCGTGAAGTCTTGCTCGTGCCGCACACTGGGCGCCGAGCGAACCTGGAATCAGCGGCGTTTGCAGCCCAGCAGTTGTCCGACGCCGGTATCGGGGTCCGATTGATCACCGGGCATGATGAAACCGCGATCCGCAACCACCCTGTCCTGAGCACATTTCCGGCGTTCGGGCACGTAGAGGCCGCAACTTTAGGGGTGGAGCTGGTGCTGGTGCTGGGTGGCGACGGGACGTTCCTCCGCGCTGCGGACCTGGCCTATGCCGCGGACCTGCCGGTGTTGGGCATCAACCTGGGGCACGTGGGATTCCTCGCAGAGTGGGAATCCGATTCTATGGCGGAAGCGATCAGCCGGGTAATCTCCCAGGACTACCGGGTGGAAGACCGCATGACCTTGAAGGTGATCGTCCGGGATGAAGATCGGAGCGTGCTGTCTCGTGGATGGGCCCTGAATGAGGTCAGCGTGGAAAACACCAACCGTCGTGGTGTCCTGGACGCCACCTTGGAGGTCGATTCCCGCCCGGTGAGCAGCTTCGGTTGCGACGGCGTGCTGATTTCCACCCCGACCGGTTCCACCGCTTACGCGTTTTCCGCCGGTGGTCCGGTACTGTGGCCGGAGCTGGACGCGATTTTGGTGGTGCCAAACAATGCACACGCGCTGTTCGCAAAACCCCTGGTGGTGAGCCCTCAATCCCGGGTGGCTGTCGAGTCCCATAACGCCCCTGCGGTCGCGATCATGGATGGGTTCCGCACCTTCCAGGTCCCACCGGGCGGCCGTGTTGAGGTACTGCGTGGGGAGCGCCCCGTGCGGTGGGTTCGCCTCGATGATGTGCCGTTCACGGACCGACTCGTGCGTAAGTTCCGATTGCCGGTCGACGGCTGGCGCGGCCCGAACGTGTAGGTTTGGGAATTATGCTCGGAGATATTGCGATCGAGAACCTGGGCGTGATCACGTCTTCCGCCCTGGAATTTTCCCCAGGACTTACGGTGCTCACCGGCGAAACTGGCGCGGGTAAAACCATGGTGGTTACGGGCCTGCGGCTGCTCAGCGGTGGTCGCGCCGATGCGTCACGAGTGCGCACCGGGGCGGACCACGCCGTGGTGGAGGGCCGGTTTTATGTGGACGAGGTCGACCCTACGACGCGCGAGCAGGTGGCCGCAGTGCTTGACGACGCCGGTGCCCGCTCCGACGAATCTGGAGAAATAATCGCCACCCGCGTGGTCAACTCAACTGGGCGCTCGAAGGCTCACCTAGGCGGGCGCGCAGTTCCAGCAGCGACCCTGCAAGATTTCGCTTCCGGAGTGTTGACCATCCACGGCCAAAACGATCAACTTCGGTTGCTCAGCCCCGCCGCGCAACTAGAAGCCCTGGACCGCAGCGCGGAGGGCCTCATTACACTGCGGGACACGTACACCGCGGCGTACCGGACCTGGAAAAAACTCGCCCGAGATCTGAAAGAGCGCACCGAAAAACGCCGGGAGTTAGCGCAGGAAATCGACCGCCTGCGCTTCGCCCTGGATGAAATCGCGGCGGTGGCCCCGGAACCAGGGGAAGACGCTGACCTGGTGCAGCTGATTCGGCGGCTGCAGGACGTCGATACGCTGCGCGAAGCAGCCACCATCGCCCTGACCTCCATCGACGGCGCTGACGAAGGGGAGACCCCGGGCGCCGCCGACCTGCTGGGCGTCGCCCACGCCGCGCTCGGGGGCTGCGATGATCCCGAGCTGACAGAGATGGGGGAGCGTCTGGGTGCGATCACCAGCGAGCTGAGTGACCTGTCGCGTGAACTCGGTAGCTATCTCGAAGGGCTGCCTGCTGACCCGGCAGCGCTCGAGGAGAGTTTGCAGCGACAGCAGGAGCTCAAAACCCTCACCCGCAAGTATGCGCCGGACATTGACGGGGTGCTTACCTGGCGGGATAAGGCGGAGGTGAAGTTGCGCAGCATTGACGTCTCCTCCGAGGCGCTCGACGATCTGAAAGCCGAGGTCGCTACCGCGCAGCGGGCAATGCTCGCAGCGGGCTCAGAACTGTCAGCTGCCCGCCGGAACGCGGCGGAGGAGTTGGGAGCCAAGGTCACCGAGGAAATCCATGGTTTGGCGATGCCGAAGGCACGCTTTGAGGTTGCGCTCACCGAGGCTAAACCCAGCTCCACTGGGCTCGATGAGGTGGAGTTCCGCCTGGCTGGCGCGCCAGAACTTGACGCGCGGCCACTAGCGACGTCGGCTTCCGGTGGCGAGCTCTCCCGCGTGATGCTGGCGCTGGAAGTGATCCTTTCCGCTGGGGTATCGGGCGTGACTTTGGTGTTTGATGAGGTGGATGCCGGAGTGGGAGGCCGGGCTGCAGTGGAGATCGGGCGTCGATTAGCGCGGCTCGCCACGCAGTGTCAGGTAATCGTGGTGACGCACCTGCCGCAGGTCGCAGCCTATGCGGATACGCACCTGCACGTGTCCAAGGAGGTGTCGGATGCTGCCCAGAAGTCCGGGGTGGAGCGCCTCAGCGAGGAACGTCGGGTGGCAGAGCTGTCCCGCATGCTCGCCGGTTTGGAGGACACGGAGACGGGGCGCGCACATGCACAAGAACTGCTTGACCGGGCGCGAGAAGACCGCGAGGCGTTGCGACAAAAATAATCGCGGTCGCCTCCGCGCGCCTGCCCCACCACATGAGTCACACCCAGCACAATAAGGCGCATGAGTCTGTTTTCTCGCAACTCCGACCTGCCCGGACTGACCGCCACCTTGCGTGATTGCACGCAGGGCGCCAAAGGACTGAAGAAACTCAGCCAGGGCGACATCGCGCTGATCAACGCCCCGGATCTCGCCCGAGCATTGGCGCAGCAGCTCGTCGATGCTAAGCCCGCCGCCATCATCAACATGGCGCAATTCACCACCGGGGCAATGCCGAACTTTGGCCCACAGATCCTGCTCGATGCGTCGATCACGCTCGTGGAGGGCGTCGGCGAGAACATCCGCGAAGGCGTGAAAGACGGCAAAAAAGTCCGCCTCACGGACGACGGTCATGTGTACGTGGGGGAGCGACAGGTCGCGTCGGGCACGGTAGTGACCCAGGAGAGTGCGGAAGCAGCGTTCACCGAGGCACAGCAATCCCTCGTTGACCACATGGAAGCGTACTTCGGCAACACGATTCAGTTCCTGCACTCGGAGGCGCCGCTGCTCATCGACGGCCTGGGGATCCCAGACACGGGCATCACCTTCGCGGACCGCAAGACGCTTGTGCTGAGCCCAGGGCAGGGGCACCGCGAGCAGCTCAAGCGGTTGCGGAACTTCATTCGCGAGTACGAGCCAGTGCTGATCGGTGTCGAGGGGGCGGCAGATACCTTGGTCGAGTCCGGCTACACCCCAGACTTGATCGTCGGCGACCCCGCCAATATCGGTAACGATGCGCTGCGGTCGGGCGCCCGCGTGGTCCTGCCTGCGGGGCCGGATGGCCACGCACCGGGCCTGGAGCGGATCCAGGACCTGGGCATTGGAGCGATGACGTTCCCGGCGGCTTCCGACTCGGCGACGGACTTGGCGCTGCTGCTGGCCGACTACCACGGTGCCTCCACCATCGTCGCTGCGGGTTCCAAGCTGGATCTGTCCGAGATTTTCAGTGGCGCGTCCTACGCCACGCCGTCGGCCCTGCTCACCCGCACCAAGCTTGGAGGCAAGCTTATCGACGGCGATGCCGTTGCCGATCTCTACACCATCAAGACCTCCGGCGGAGCTGGCTGGGTCTGGGCACTGCTCGGCATCCTGGTGGCCGTTGCGGTGATCGTTGCGATCGCGGGGCTGAGTGGCAGTGGCGCATTCGTAGACAACCTTATCGATACGTGGAACAACATCGCGCTGTGGTTCCAGGGCTTGTTTAAGTAAAGGGGAATGCTGCATATGGCTAAGAAGAAGCGTCGTACCGGGACCGCGGTAGCGGGCCTGGCGTTCGGTGTCGCACTGGGAACCCTGTTTGGTACGTACATCCTCTCCCCGAACCTTCCTGGCGGCGCAAACGAATCCAGCAATAAGGCCGTTGCCGAGCTGGCTGCAGCGAAGTCCGAGGCCGCGATCAATGGCGCGCAGGCAGGGGCTGCAGATTCCTATATCGCTGCCACCGCCGGGGATGCAGTGCACGATGCGCTGAAGGATCGCCCGGTGTTGATTTTCCGCACCGCTGATGCCGCCGACGAAGACGTCACCGCGGTTGCTGACCTCCGTGATAAGTCGGGGGCGAAGGACGCCGGCACGATCACGCTCACGGAGAAGTTCTTTGCTCAGGATGGGGCGGACACGTTGAAGTCCATCGTGGCTAACACATTGCCAGCGGGTGCGCAGCTATCCACCAACCAACTGGATCCAGGCACTCACGCTGGTGAAGCGCTGGGCGCGGCGTTGCTGCTCAACAAAGATAACGGTGAGCCGCTGGCACAAACCGAGGAACGCGCGTTGCTGCTGAAAGCGCTGCGGGATTCGGGGTACATCGAATACCAAGACGGCACTATTCTTCCAGCTCAGCTCGTCATCGTGATCACCGGCGACGCTGATGGCACGGGAGAAACGAACTTCGCGGCGGTGCACCAGGCGACCTTTGCGAAGGCGCTGGATAAACTCGCGAACGGCGTTGTAGTCTCCGGCCGGGTGCAGACCGCTGGTGCCAATGGCGTCATCGGTCAGCTGCGCAAGGATGCCGAGTCCGGGGTGTCCACTGTCGATTCGGTTGACCGCGCGTTCGGGCAGATCGCCACGATCCTGGCGGGCCGGGAACAGCTGGATGGCAAGCAGGGGGATTACGGCACAGCGGATGATGTCGACGCGGTCTCGCCGGGCAAGCCTAAGGAATAGCGATGCACAATTTCGAGGTCACCCGCTCTGAGCTGCTGCTCGATTCTCCGATCATCGCGGTGCGACGCGACGGCGTTGTGATGCCTGGCGGTGAGGTGGCTAACCGGGAGATCGTCGAGCACTTCGGCGCGGTGGCTATTGTGGCCTGGGATGGGGAGAAGATCCCCCTGGTGCGCCAGTACCGGCACTGTGTGAAGCAGCGCCTGTGGGAACTTCCGGCGGGGATTCTTGATGTGGCCGACGAAGATCCACTGGAGTGCGCCCGCCGCGAGTTGCAGGAAGAAACCGGTTTGGCGGCCGCCGAGTGGTCGCTGATCGTGGATTTGGTGAGCAGCCCCGGATTTTGCGAGGAAGCAATCCGCGTATACCTGGCCACCGGGCTGACAAGGGTCGAACGCCCCGAACCGGAGTATGAAGAAGCGGACATGGCGCTCGAGTGGTTCACCCTGGATGAGGCCGTGTCGATGGTGCTGCGCGGTGAGATCGTCAATGGGATTGCTATCGCGGCGATCATGACGGGGCACCATATTCTTACTCACGGTCTGTCTGGGCGGGAAGCAAACGAGCCGTTTGCGTTGCGTCCGGATTCGATGGCGCGGCGTCGTAAAGCAGCGGGCTTGCACGCCGACATGAAGCGGATATGACCTCGCCGGCGGAGCTTGCCTCGGAGTGGCTGAGTCATCTCGCGGTTGAGCGGGGCGCGTCGGCAAATACTCTCAGCAATTATCGGCGCGACGTACAGCGTTACCTATCGTGGCTGGACGCGGCCGGTATCCGGGATTTGTCGGCGGTGACTGCGCAGGACCTGGAAAATTACGTGGCTGATTTGCGGCGCGGCGATCCGAGCGTGGGGCGTCGGCCCCTGGCGGCGTCGTCGAGTGGGCGGGCGCTCGTGGTGGCGCGCGGCCTGCACAAGTTCGCCGTCGCGGAAGGAAAGCTCGCCGTTGATGTGGCCGCTGAAGTGTCGCCGCCAGCAGCGGGCAAGCACCTGCCGGACACGCTCACGGTGGAACAGGTCGCCACGCTTATCGACGCCACGTCCCGCGAATCCGTCGTGGGCTTACGCGATCGCGCGCTGCTGGAACTGCTGTACGGCACTGGCGCCCGCATTTCGGAGATCACAGCGCTCACGGTGGATGATGTTGCCTCGGGAGAGGGCATGATCCAGGTGACGGGTAAGGGCGACAAGCAGCGCCTGGTTCCGTTCGGCTCCCTGGCGCAGCAGGCCGTTTCTGAGTATTTGGTGCGTGGGCGACCTGCCCTGTCGAAGGGGAAGACTCATGCGCTGCTGCTGAATAAGCGGGGCGGTGCGCTCTCGCGGCAAAGTGCGTGGGGGATTATTAAGGATGCGGCGACTCGTGCCGGATTGGACGTGGACATTTCGCCGCATACGTTGCGACACTCCTTCGCCACGCACCTGCTGGAGGGCGGGGCCGATGTACGCGTGGTGCAGGAGTTACTGGGGCATTCCTCTGTGACAACAACGCAGATCTATACCCATATTACTGCTGCGAATCTGCGGGAGGTATGGAACACCGCCCATCCGCGCACCTAAGGTCAAGTGTCTGTCCTTAACTCTTGCAAAAGGCGCGTCAGAGTGACGATTTTTCGCCCTGCCCTGTATTCTTGAAACGACAGGAATGTAATTAGGAGTCGCTTTATGGCTTCGCTAGCAGCCAAGTCAAGGAAGAAGGGTTGATTCATGGCGAAATCGAATCAGGGTGGGACCTCCGCGCTGTTCGACACAGCAGCGCCCGAACTGGGGCTGACTGGCCGCCCGATCCGTGAACTTCCGGAACCGGCACCCTTGGACACGCATGGGCCGGCAACGATCATCGCAATGTGCAACCAAAAAGGTGGCGTGGGCAAAACGACGTCCACCATCAACCTCGGCGCGTGTCTGGCTGAGGCAGGCCGCAAGGTGCTGCTGGTGGATCTGGACCCGCAGGGTGCACTGTCTGCAGGTCTCGGCGTGCCACACGATGAGCTGGATCTGACCATTTACAACTTGCTGGTGGACTCGCACACCTCGATCTTCCACGCGATCCACAAAACCAATGTGTCCGGACTTGACCTGGTTCCGGCGAACATTGATCTGTCTGCAGCTGAGATTCAGTTGGTGAACGAAGTCGGCCGCGAACAAACCCTCGCCCGGGTGCTGCGGCCAGTGATGAAGGACTATGATTTCATCATTTTGGACTGCCAGCCATCCCTCGGTCTGCTCACCGTGAACGCGCTGGCCTGTGCCCAGGGCGTCATCATCCCCATGGAATGCGAATACTTCTCCCTGCGTGGTCTGGCGCTGCTCACCGACACCGTGGAAAAAGTCCGCGACCGGCTGAACTTCGATCTGGACATTCTTGGCATCCTGGTCACCATGTTTGACCGTCGCACCTCCCATGCCCGCGAGGTCATGAGCCGGGTGGTGGAAGTGTTTGGTGACCAGGTCTTTGATACCGTCATTACCCGCACGGTGCGGTTCCCGGAGACCTCCGTTGCCGGGGAGCCTATCATCACGTGGGCGCCGAAGTCGCAGGGCGCCGAACAGTATCGCAACCTCGCGCGCGAAGTCATTGAGCGTACGTCCTAGGCTGTCGCCGCCGCTTCCCGACGGCGCATCCGAGCAACCCGAGATCACCGGTTTCCAGGTTGCCCTAAAAAACTTTGAGGGACCGTTCGACCTGCTCCTCCAGCTGATCTCGGCGAAAAAGTTGGACGTCACCGAGGTAGCGCTGTCCCAAGTCACCGACGAGTTCATCGCCTACACTCGAGCTTTAGGTGAGACCGCCGACTTGGACGAGGTGACCGAGTTCCTGCTGGTCGCATCCACGTTGCTGGACCTCAAAGCCGCCCGGTTGATCCCGCGCGGTGAGGTGGAAGACGCTGAGGACTTGGCGCTACTTGAGACCCGCGATCTGCTCTTCGCTCGCCTGCTCCAGTACAAGGCGTACAAGCAGGTTGCGGACATGTTTGCCCAGTGGCAGCGCCGCGCCCAGCGACGTTACCCGCGTTCCGTCGCTCTCGAAGAGCAGTTTGCGACGCTTTTGCCACCGGTGACCATTGGAAAATCCTTGGCGGAATTCGCGGAGGTCGCCGCGGGAGTGTTCCGGCCCAAGGCCCCGGAGCTCGTAGGCACCGCCCACATCCACCAGGTGGCAGTATCGGTCCCGGAGCAGGCAGGGCGGGTGTTGGACATTCTCCGTCTGGCTGGCAAAGACACCTGGCTGAGCTTTGCCACTTTGACCAGGGACTGCACCATTTCTATGGAAAAAATCGGCCGCTTCCTCGCCCTACTCGAGCTGTACAAGGCACGCGCGGTGGGCGTGTCCCAAGAGGAATCTCTTGGGGAGTTGCACGTCGCGTGGACCGGCGTTGACGTGGACCCGGCTGTGGTCGCGGCGTCGAACTGGAATTAGTGTGTGGCCCCGCTAGTAGTTCGTTGCGAACAATTCGCGATTGTTCCCGGTATGTCAACCTGTCTACTTTTTGTGCGAATGACTCACAATCAGGTAGGCATTCGGGAGGAGTTAGCAAGAAAATAGTTCACCGGCATATCTGATAGTGGATTTCGCTCCCAAAGCTGTAACAATCTACAGCGAAAAGGTTCTTGTGACTGTGATTCCTGAAGTAGTTGTCGATATATTCGGAATTTTCTCTGTAAAGCTTGACTAGCCCCAATAGTAGAATAGTAAACCATAAATGGATTGCTGCTGATAATTCATAATGGAACCGCTCGGTAGTTAAATTTTCCCATGTGTCGTGTGTTTCGTCTGGACCCCAAAGACTGAAGTAACCTGGTGGCATTGAAATTAACTCTTCAATGAGAGGTTTGAAATGAAAGTCGACCGAAAAAGAAAATTGGTCAGAGAAACCCACATTTGAAATTGATCCGAAATGGTTTTCGGCAGTGTGGAAGATTTTCTTAAAAGAAATAATTCCATTAAAAACCATCGCATTATTATCAATGGTAAAACCGGAATCATGAAGGCATTGGGTTGTTAACAGGGCGAATTGATCTGGGGAAATGTTTTTTCTAATGCCCTGCACATCGATCACCTGGGAATGCTGTGATGATTCTTGCATTACTGGCTGATGCGATGATGGATGGGAAAATGACCATGGCCAATTCGTTGGTACGTCGATCTATTAAATAAACGGGGCTGGTGTAGCACGTTTTTCCTGTAGCCTCTTGATGTTTCCAATATTCTGCGTTTGTGAGCGATTTGGTAATTGCGAGGTCGGCCAGTTCTTCCCAACTTGTCATGCGTTGATCAAGCGTATATAAATATTCCCATTGGTTGTGGGTTGTATGTTCTCGCTTGATGTGTCGATAACCGAACTTCGCCCCTTTCCAATCCCCGCATTCTAACTTTACGGTTTTACCAGCAAGAAGTCCGAATCTTGCAGTCCAGGTGCGGATGACTTTGTATGCATCGTCGAAAACACCGCAGGTATTCCATGGTCGCTTTATGCTAAGTGGAGTCGCAGACGAGGGTCGCTGATTAAATTGTAGTGCAGTGGAAAAAGGATCCTGAGCTGTCATGATTCTTGTTGACGGTGAAACCCTCAACGACAAGGATGTGTGATTATGCCGAAGGCTTATCCAAAAGAATTTCAACAGCAGTG
>NZ_JBVJNS010000030.1:0-13463 GCF_055583565.1 Corynebacterium sp. NPDC104732 | reverse complement strand
TTCCTGACCCCCAGCCCCGAATTACTCCCCGAGGCCCTTGCAGCCTAACCAAAACAAACGGGTCTAACCGTCAACAAAACTTGACACAGCCCAAACATATCGACGCCATCATCAACGACCACGGCCAGTGGATAGGACTCGCCGACGAAAATTGGCGCCCCATCTGCGACCTACCCGCCGCTACTGAATTCACCGCGGGGTCTATCCGCTTAGACCACGGAGACTGCGAGATCGTCATCCCCACAAACCTAGGCGAACGCCCCCACCGCGCCGTAACAGAGCTGATCGCCGATGGCCTCGGAACATTCAGCAACGATGGCGTGCTAGTACCGAACATGGCAAAAGCCCGCAATATCATCGTGGCGCGCCGGGGCCGTCGGCAAGCGTATTTCGTCTCTCACGCTACTGCTGAGGGGCTAGTGGATAAGCCGACTACATTACGGATTTTTGGGCAAGACTTGTCCGGTCTGCTGGCTGCGACGCCGTGTCCGAGTATTCCTGGTACGTGGGGGGTAAACCCCGTGCAGACATGGGAGCAGGACGCCGGCGGGAAGTATATAACCCCGCGGGATTATGGTGCGGTGGAGTTCGCGGACGTAGCGGACGGATATGTGATGCGGGGATCTGCGGTCAAGGTACTGCGTGAGATTGTGCAGGATTCAGTAGATGCGGTGTGCGCCCAGCAGAAGTGGGACACACCTCACCTGGTAGTGGATATGGCTGGTGGAGCTATCTCACCGGAGATCACTATTCGTATGTCTGACCAGTCGGTGTGGGACACGGTCACCGAACCTGCACGCGTGGCTGGTGTGAATGTGGATGTCACGCTGTGGTGGCCAGGTGATGACCCGGTGGTGGCGCGCCCGGGCCGGGGCAAAGAGCCAGTAGCAACGACGTGGGACCACCCTATTGGCGTGGTACGTATCGACCATGTTGAGGAAGAGGGGTAAAGAATGCATGCTGTTGTCGCTGACGGCGGCGAGCTGACGGTCGTACGCCGTCTGGTGAACTTTGTCTATGGTTCCTGGAATGTAACATGGCCGCAGGATTTCGAACCACCGAAGCTGGATGAGGGCCGTGTTCTAGGCTATGCGGGTGCGTTAGCAGAGGCTGATCCAGGGTTGTCCGCTCGGCGGTTCGCGCGTGCTGATGTAGACATCGTGGCTACTGATAATCAGGTGGAGCCACCGGAGCCGGGCTCGTCGAACGTAGAAGAGATCTTTGATTACACGATGCGACGTGCCTCAGGTGAGGTGTTCTTTGAAAAGGATATTCCAACGAAGAACTTAGGTAGGCTCACCCCGCACGTAGATTTTGAGCTGGGTGATCGTATCCCAGTCAGACTGTGGGGGAGGGTACTTCCTGGGCAACTGGTGACCGCCATTAAGCAAACCGCGTCTCCAGAGGACCCCTGCGGGTGGCTGGTCCATATCGGCGGGCAAGTGCTTGGCGACGAATCAGCGCGGGTGAAGCAAACGAAGGAATTTGAGCGTCAGATTGCTCAAGAGCGTCGGGATCGACTCAAACAAGAGAGCTTGGTGGGGCAACGTGTCACTCATGTCGCGGACCAGGCGTCAGCAGCCCAGATCTCTGCAGATGGGGCGCAGGCTAAGGCCGTATCCGCGCAGACTATGGCTGATGCTGCCAAGGAAACGGCGGATGATGCGCTAGCGAAGTGGCGGCAGCAAAAGGATTTTATCGATGCGTTGCAGTCTCAGCAGATCAGTGAGCTGTCTGCGCAGCAAGAGGCGATGCGCCGTTGGGTTGAGTTATCTCGACAGTCGTCAGAGACGGTGGATTCATGGGATCCGGTCAAAGTAGGGCCAACGACGGTGAGTTATCCGTCGAAGAACACCTTCTCAGTTGTAGTTAGCCGAGACCGGTATTTGGTAGGCGTAAGCGTGCTGTTCATAGCTCGAGTGAATGCGTTGGCACCGTACAGCATCTCTAAAACTGGCGAGTTATATCCCGGGCAAACGTGGTCCCCGAGTGTCGGAGGGTTCGAAGCGTTTAATTCGGTGTCGATTGTGGTGCATCCGAAGATTGATTTTACAGCGATTTTGGCTGATGAACGAAGAAAGAGAGGTTTGACGTAGTGACTAGGATTTCAGGGAGTTTGCTGTGCGTGACGAGTAAACCTGCAGCTGTGAGCGAGGTGTGGGTGCGTGCGCCGCGGTTGCGTGCTGCTTCTGACGCAGTGATCACTACCGATCGGGAGCGGGTGCCGGTCGATGAGGGACAGGTGAGCTTTTCCTGTGCTGCTGGTCCTGCTGTGGTGGTGCTTGTCTCTGCTGGGGCTCCGGTGCAGTCGGTGCCGATCCTGGTAGCGGATACGGGTGAAATGTCACTGCAGGATGCGGTGAAAGCTGCGGAGGCTGTGAGTGTCGGCGATCGTCGAGTTCTTGAGGAGCTGGCGGCGTCTGCAGTGCGTGCGGTGGAGGCAGAAAAATCTGCTACTGCGTCGGCGCTTGCGTTGCAGAAAGCGCAGGAGGCTACGGCGCGTGATGCGAAGGCAGCGGCGTTATCGGCCGAGGCTGCGAAACGGTCAGAAGAATCTGCGTCAGAATCTGCAAGCGAGGCCTCGAGATCGGTAGAGACTGTGCGATCCTCGGCTGAGGTCGCACAGCAACATGCGTCTGAGGCGCAGGAGGCTAAAGAGCGTGCTGAAGCTGCTGCTGATCGAGTTGGGTCAGCTGAGCAGGTGTTGTCGGCTAGAGATGAGGCGACGCAGTCGGCTGCGTCGGCATCGAAGGATGCTGGCAACGCTGCTGAGTCTGCTCGTGGCGCAGCTTCGTCTGCTGAAGCCGCTGCTAAATCGGCGAGTGAGGCTGATACGACGGCGGTGGCTGCTTCTGTGCGTGCGGTTGAGGAACGAGTATCAAAGCTGCTTGAAGGTGCCCCGGAGGCGTATGACACGCTGCAGGAGGTGGCGGCGAAGCTGTCGGAACAGGATGATGTGGCGTCGTTGTTGATGTCGCAGCTTGCTGGTAAAGCAGAGAAAAAGCATGAGCACACACTGCAGGATGTGAAGGGGCTGGATGCTGCCTTGAGCGAGAAGGCTAATAAGACCCATTCGCATAATTTCCGCGAGGTGGAGGGTTTGCAAGCTGCTTTGTCGGAGAAGCTGGACTCTAGTCGTTTCCGTCGTGAGACTCAGAATTTCGCAACGAGGTCTGAGCTGCGAGACAAGGCTAGCTCGTCTGAAGTGAATGCGCTTAGGCAGCAGGTAACTGAGAGCTGGATCGCCGTCGGAAATACCCGCGCCACTGATGGCAAGCTTCATGTCGTTTATGAATGAGAGGTTCCAGTGCCGATTTATCACCAAGGACGAAAAATAAAAGACGTGTACTACCAGGGCCGGAAGGTGAAGGAGCTCTGGTATATGGGGCGGAAGGTGTATTCGGTGGCCCCTGATTACCCGGAGTGGTCGGAGTCTGGATCTTACCAGGTTGGTGACATCGTGTCCTACCGGGGCGGATACTACCAGCTGAAAAGAAGACAATATCAAAGTATCCCACCGGATTATCCACGATTAGGCTCCCGGTTTTGGCAGGAGGTCTTCCCTGGTAGCTTCAACTCCAGCCCCGGGGCCTCGCCCGGATACGGGTGGGGGTGGTGACGTCGCACCGTGGCAGGAAGACATCGCCTATTGTGTAGGCGATTCTGTGTCCCATGGAGGGGGCTGTGTGGGTCGCGACGTCATTCCACTATTCGACACCTTACAACGCCCCTGGCACGAGGGCAGGTTTCTGGAAGCGGGTGTAGAGTCCCACAATCCCTGACATCCAATCGTCCCCTTTTAGTCAATAAAGACAAAAGGGGACTTACTCATCTTCAAGAAAGAAAGGAGCGTATTATGCGCCCAACCCCACAACATCGTGGAGACCCACTGTTCCTACCTGATCTGCTCCGATACTGGGGAGTGAATGTTCAGGAGTGGCCTGGGTGGAAAACCCGAGGGCACGGCGATTTCGGAGCCATCCAAGGAGTGTTCGCCCATCACACCGGCACCAATACTGACATTCCAGGCTATATCGCCCAGCATCCAGACCTTGGTTTGTGCTCTCAAATCCACTTGAACAGGGACGGAACCGCCGTGATCACCGGCGCTGGTATCGCGTGGCACGCAGGCCGTGGTTCCTACCCCGGCTGGCCGACCAACAATGCCAACCAGGTCAGTATCGGCATCGAGGCAGCCTCCGACGGCACGAGCCCATGGCCAGAGGCTGAACTCGACGCATACCGCAAGATTTGCGCCGCGATCTTGTGGTATCTGGGCAAGCGCGCCACACCACAGACGCTGCTCGGCCACAAAGAGTACTCCGGTGATGCCCAAGGAAAGTGGGATCCCGGCGGAATCGACATGGACAAGTTCCGTGCAGAAGTGAATTGGTGGATCGATAACCCACCGTTTGAGAAGAAACAGGAGATGCAAACAATGAGTGATGCTATTGCGTTCACCCGTACCCATGAGGCGGCTTTAAATGATGACAAGCTTGCTTCCCAGCGTGCTGAGCTTCATGCGCGTGATGCTCGGGCACAGCTGACCGGCTCTACCGAGGTTGGTAAATACCCTGGCTGGCCGCAACTTGGGGGCCGCACCGTTGTCGATGCTCTAGCGGCTATCGGCGAGAAATTAGGTCTCGACGGCTTTAAGGATCCGAAGGAGGGCAAGTAATGCACAGTCCACGTTTTTGGTTTGATGCCGCAGAACGTGCGGTGAAGACGTTCGCGCAAGCGTTGCTGGGGGTGTTTATCGCCGGGGTGACGATCCTTAATGCTGATTGGGTGGATGCGCTTGCTGTCGCTGCTACAGCTGCATTGGTGTCAGTGCTGACCTCCATTGCCTCTTCTGGGGCAGGTGAGCCTGAAACTGCAAGCCTGGTGGGCGGTGGCGGTAAACACCGCGCCCAGACTTCCACACCGAGCTAGGGAGTGATCTCATGGTGTGGCGAAGCCGAGTAAACCCATGGTGCTTGATGGGGATCGCATGGCTAGCGGTCGTACGTGGGCTGGTCTACATCGCCGGGATCTTGTGGGAGGGCTACAAGATCCCCGCGGCACTTGAGATCGTTTTCGAGGTGCAGTGGCAGCTCGCGATCGCCGGCGCCGTGTGGGTTCTTGTAGGGGGTCTTTTCGGTCTCAGTGTGGTGATGGGGTGGAAGCTGAGGGAGCACACGGCGTTGCTTGTTGGTGTGCAGGCGGTGTGGGTCGTGTTGCATGTTGGCGCTATGGTCATTGATCCAAGCTTCAACACGTTGCTGTCGCTGAGCATTCATCTTGTTTTGATTCTGTGTGTTCTCACGTTTGTGCAGCAGGAGCTTTCGAAGCCGCGGGAGGTGTGTGGTAGTGGAGCCGACGTTTAATCAGATTTTGCTGACGCTCATTACTGTGCTGGGTGTTCCGCTGTTTACTTGGATCACTAAGCGGGACATTGATCGGCGTGCAGCTTCTGAGGAGCAGCTTACCCAGCGTTTGAAAGAGCAGCGAGAGGATTTCAATGTGCTGCTGGATCCGCTCAAGGAAGAGCTCAGTCGCCTTCGGGAAGAGAACTCAACGATCAAGAAATCAGTCGAGGGGTTAGAACAGCGGCTTGATGATGAGGAGCGGGATAATAGGTTGCTGTTGGCAACGTTGTTTGAGGCGGTCGAGGCTTTGGCGAATGCTGTTCCACCGATCAAGATTTATCTCCCGGCCCGCGTTCAAGAGCTGTTAAAGGCGTCGCATTATCAGTTGCATGGGTGAAATCGGTCCCTAGTTGTTCAGGAGCTTAGAAGGAACACTGGGGGAACAGTTAACGTAAACAGCCTGTTAGACAGCTATTCCAATCTGACTACGGATCAGAAGGTTGGGGGTTCGAATCCCTCCGGGCGCACCAAGTAAAAATGCCGTCCCACCTCGTGCTTAGTTGATTTTATCAACTGGTTGGTGTGGGGCGGTTTTTGTTGGTGGGGCACAAAGTGCCGCACAGTGGGGTGCACCCCGAACCGCATGGGGTAGGGGTGTTAGTTGTCGCGGCTTGAGTAAGAGCCTTCGGTGGGTATTGTCGGGTTAAATAGCAAAATATATGTCCGGCCAGGCACTGTTGTGTTAGTGCTCGGCTGGGATAGCGTTGTCGCAACAGGGCTGGTCGGCCTGTTTCCCAGCTTGTTTTATTCCCTTTTGTCCCAGTGCGAGCACACTACGTGGTCGAGGATGGGTGTGATGAGTAGGCAGCCTGCTGCAGTGTAGGTCGCCTTCGATAAAGACCTGATCGTATACGCGGTAGGGGTCGGCGGTGCAGAGGGTATCAATAAGTCACAAGGGGTGTGAACCCGCGGTTCAGACTTCTTCGGGAGATGCCTCACGAGCCTGTAGTATCGGCTTTTGCGGTTGAGCTGACAGCATAAGCATGGAAGGCTCGAAAAGTTTGCCGCGTGTGTGTGATCAGCTTTGGTGTTGGTAGTCGAAGCGCCACTAGGTGGTGCACCGCCACCTAGTGGTGCCGTTGTTTTTGCTTTTGTCCCAGGCAGACGGGGCATCGGGGTCGGTTTTTGGTTACCGGAGTTAGGTGACCGCACCTGTTAGCACAGGAGCGGTATCACTCGCGGTATTGAACAAGGATTGTGCGTTTATAAGACCTCAAGCAACATAAAACATGCATTTGCATACCTTGACCAGGACCTATCGCGGACAACAGACACACTTTCTGCTACTTAACCCGTATTGTCCATGCTGTCGATTCTGGTGGGGCGGGGATGTTTTCTTGGGGTAACCCCGGAGGCCAATGAAGGTGAGGGTGGTATTGCTACTGTTCTGGCCGGGACGGCGCCGAAAAAAGGAGTCTGAGCAGTCAGTTTGTTAAAAGTTAACCGTAGTGTGTAGAGTAATCATTCGTTGCTAGCGAGCAACGTAAAGCTGCGCCCGTAGCTCAACGGATAGAGCATCTGACTACGGATCAGAAGGTTGGGGGTTCGAATCCCTCCGGGCGCACAGCATAAGAAACCCCCGGTCGCAAGGCCGGGGGTTTTGCCATTGGCGCACCAGGCGCCTGCTAGCTGGATCCGTTTTCAAGTATGCTGTGCAGCATGAAGATTAATGAAAAACTAGCAGCAGCATTGAACGATCAAGTCACCGCCGAGCTCGAGGCATCCCTGGTGTACTTGCAGCTGTCCTACATTGTTGACAGTTTGGGCCTTTCCGGCATCCGCGATTGGCTCCGCGCGCAGGCCGCCGAGGAAAACCTGCACGCGCAACAGTTCGCTGACCACCTGGCAGCGCGCGATGTGGTGCCTCAGGTGCAGTCCATCCCAGCGCCTCAGATCGCGGCGACCACTGTTGTGGAGGTGTTCGAAGCAGCGTTGGCACACGAGGAGAAGATCTCTGCGAAGATCCGCCACCTGGCTGAGCTTGGTTTTGAAACTAAGGATTACGACTCCCGCCCACTGATCGATTCCTTCCTCGCCGAACAGGTTGATGAGGTCGCGATGGTGAAGGAGATCCTGGATCGCCTGCGCATCGTAGGTGAGGATGGCTCCGGCCTCCTGCGCATCGACGCAGAAATGAAGGCGGCGCGCAGCGCCTAGTAATAAAAGTAATAAACCCGCAAATCGAGCGTACGGATGGGATGATTTAGGCCGAAAACGTCCCATCCGTACGATAAATCCGGGGGTCTAACTAGAACACATCAATCCGGGCCCCAAGATTCTCGGCTTGTTCGAGCTGGCTGACCCAGCCTGGCGCGCCGGGGTGGAGACGGAGGATGGGGCGGCCGGAGATGCCGGAGCTGCCGGCGGCACGTGCTTCGTAGCGGATGCGGGAGCGGTAGCCGGTGTCGATGAGGAGGCTGAGATCGTTTTCGGGTGACGCGAGGTGGGCACGGGCGTCGGAAAGCAGCTCGAGCGCTTCATCGAGGGCGATGAGGAGGGCGTCGCGGTTGGTTTCGCACATGGCTTGCACGAGTGAGGGGTGGGTGCCGGCAACGCGGGTGGAGTCGCGGAACGAGCCTGCTGCGAGCGATAGTGCTAGTGCGCCGCCGTTGTCGCCGGTGATGGCGAGGGCCTCGGCGAAGATGTGCGGGAGGTGCGAGATCCGGGCGACGGCTTGGTCGTGCGCGGATACTCGGGACGGAATGACCTCCGCGCCGACGAGGGTGGCGAGGTGCACGACGTCGATCCAGAGGGAGATCCAGGTGTCGGTGGGATCGTCGTAGGCGTGGTCGAAGGTGACCACCCAGGCTGCGCCTTTGAAAAGTCCAGTCATGGAAGCGGGCCAGCCGGAGTCCGCGGTGCCGGCCATAGGGTGTCCTCCGACGTAGCGGTCTGCCATCCCGCGGTCGCAGACGAGGGAGTACACCTCTGCTTTGACGGATACGACGTCCGTGAAACCGCAGTTCGGTGCGTGGGTGGCAATGGCGTCGAGAAGCGAGGCTATTGCTGGCATGGGGGTGGCGAGCACGATGAGCGCGTCGGTGGTGGCGGCGCGCTCGAGGACGGCGACGAGGTCGGTGGTGACGTCGAAGCCTTCTTCCTGCGCTGCGGTGGCGCCGGAAGGGGAACGGTTGAAGCCGAAGACCTCGACGTCGAGGGCGGAAAGATCGCGCAGGAGCGAGCCACCGATGAGGCCAAGGCCGAGGATGCACACTGGTCGAGAAATCTTCGAAATAGTCACCCTCCAAGTGTGGCACAAAATGCAAAAGTGCGACTACGGTTACAAGCTATGAGCACGAATGAAGAGCCAAGCTTCGCGGTCACCGTGACCCAGGCTGCTGGCGTGTGGAAAGTCGCCGAATACGATGACGATTTTCGCGATGTGAGCGACGCCGTGACCGCGGTGCGTCGCCTCCGGGCCGAGGGGCCAGCCTTCGCCATGCTGTGCGTGGAGGACGACTACTTCATCATCGTGCGCCCCACCCCGGGTGGCGTGAAGCTCCTCATCTCCGATGCCACAGCAGCGCTGGATGACGACTTTGCCGCCTCCGCCCTCGACCTGATTAATGCAGATCCGGAAGACGGCGAGCCGTACGCCGAAGGGGACTTCGACCTGCTCGCGGACCTGGGCTTAAGCGAACAGATCGTGTCAGTCATCATTGATGACACCGAGGCCTGGGCCTCTGAGCAGCTGCAACAGATCGCCGACGAGATGGGTTTCGGCGACGAGCTCGCAGAGCTGTATTAATGCTGCCTGAGTTTGAAAACATGATGCGCCGCGCCCTCGAGGTCGCCGCCACCACCCCGGAGGCTGACGTGCCCGTCGGTGCTGTGCTTTACGACGCCCACGGCCGCGAACTCGCAACCGGCACGAATCGCAGGGAAACCGACCTGGATCCGACTGCCCACGCGGAAATCCTCGCCATTAGAGAGGCAGTACGGGTGCATGGCGATGGGTGGCGCCTGACTGACTGCACCTTGGTTGTGACCCTAGAGCCGTGCACCATGTGCGCCGGGGCATTGTTGGGTGCGCGGGTTGGCCGGCTGATTTTCGGGGCGTGGGAACCGAAAACCGGCGCGTGTGGTTCCTTCGTAGATGTGCTCCGCGCTCCCGGTAACCTGCATCCGATGCAGGTGCGGGGCGGGGTTCTGGAAGAAGAGTGCGCTGCTTTACTCAGTGAATTTTTTCAGAAGCATAGGTACACTCGGGATCCCGTAGTCGAAAGTTAAGGAGTTAAGAACATGGGTGACATTAAGAACAAGGTGGAAGAGGTCGTCGGCAAGGTAAAGGAAGCTGCCGGTAAGGCCACCGAGAACGAGCAGCTTACGGACGAAGGTCGCGCTGATCAGACAAAGGCACAGGCCAAGGACGCCGTAGACGACGCCAAAAACAAGGTCCTCGGTTCTCTGCAGGACTAGGCGATTTGGTTTCTGCGTTCACCGGAAGCTAATCTTGTTCGCGGTGGCGTGTCCGAGCGGCCGAAGGTGAACGCCTCGAAAGCGTTTGTTGGGTAACCCCCAACCGCGGGTTCAAATCCCGCCGCCACCGCCATTTTCAAAAACGCCCTGGAGTTTTTCCAGGGCGTTTTTACATATAGAGTCGAGGGCATGGCAAAGTTCTTGTTCCATGTCGGAAAGTGGTCCTTTCAGCGCAAATGGGCGGTGATTGCGATCTGGCTCGTGCTGCTGGCAGCTGTGGGCAGTTCGGCGATGACGTTTCAAAAGGGCTTTGACGATAAGTTCGCGATCCCCGGCACCCCGTCCCAAGACGCGGCTGAGCTGTTGATCAAGAATTTTCCCGACCGGAAAAACCCGCTCGACGATGCAGGCGTCAACATTGTGTTCGCTGCGCCGGAAGGGCATCGGTTGTCAGAACCGGGTTACGTGAGCGCGATAGACGATGTAATTAAGCACATTGAAGCGGGCATCCCGGACCGAAAAGACACGATGCGGTTCGGCAACCCGGTGACGCTCAACCCGAAGATACAGCAGGGGATTATCGAGCAAGAAACGGCCCAAGGCATACCGGAGGAAACCGCGCGTGCCGACGCCGAGAACCTCTCCCTCATGTCCAAGGACGGTCGGATTGGGTTTACCACGTTTAACTTTGATGTGGAATCCCCTGCGGACGTGACGAATCACCATCGTCAAGTAGTCCGCGAGGCGATGGAAATTGGGCGCGAAGCCGGTCTGATTGTGGAAGGGGGCGGCGCCGGATTTGGCGATCCGCTCGAGATCAAGACCACCTCGGAAGCCGTAGGCCTGGGCGTGGCTTTTGTGGTGTTGACCTTCACGTTTGGTTCGATCGTGGCGGCAGGATTGCCACTGATTACTGCTGTGACAGGTATCGGTATCGGCTCCTTGGCAATCATCCTGGCCACTCGGTTCACCACGCTGAATAACACCACGCCGGTGCTTGCGGTGATGCTGGGGTTGGCAGTGGGCATTGACTATGCGCTCTTCATTTTGGCTCGGTATCGGGCGGAATATCGCAAGGTTCCCCGCGCTGATGCCGCCGGCATCGCGACGGGTACTGCCGGCTCCGCGGTGGTGTTCGCTGGTCTGACGGTGATCATTGCGCTGATTGCGCTGTCGATCGTTCGGATCCCCTTCCTCACATACATGGGATTGGCGGCCGCGTTCACGGTGTTCATTGCGGTGTTGGTGGCGCTCACGCTGGTTCCGGCGCTGCTCGGGGTGATAGGCAAGTTTGCCTTTGGCGTGAAGATTCCGTGGCTGGCTGGCAATCCTCGCAAGCCAGGGGAGGAGCCACGCCGGGGCACCCGGCTTTCTAAGGGGTATGCGTGGGTGACGTTTGTGCACAAGGTTCCTGCGCTGGTCCTCACTGTGGTGGTCCTTGGGCTGGGAGCGTTGACGGTCCCAGCGCTGCGACTTGAGCTGGCGTTGCCGAACGATTCGACGTCGTCGCTGTCAAGCACGCAGCGAAAGTCTGCGGATCTACTTACGGAAGGGTTCGGCGATGGACAAAACTCCCTCATGCTCGGCGTGGTGGATGCCGAAGATGTGAACCCGGATGCGCCCGCGCTGCAACCGCTGATCCGGGCGCAGCGGGACATGAACCCGGACGATTTTGATGCGAAGAAGGCTGCTACTGCTGCGGCGTTTTCCTACGTGGTGGAGCGCTTCAATACAAACGCTGATGTGAAGCACGTTCAGCTAGTGGGATTGTCGGAGTCGGGGACGGCGGCCCAGCTGGTGATCACGCCGTACGCTGGCCCGAACGATCCCATGACTACCAAACTGCTGCATTCGCTGCGGGCTTCGCAGGCGGAGGCGGAGGCGTCGACGGGTATCAAGATTGGCATCACCGGCCTCACCCCGATTCAGCGGGACGTGACGCAGAAGCTTAGCGACGCCATGCCTATCTACCTAGGCGTCGTCGTGGGCCTGGCAATTTTATTGCTGCTCATGGTGTTCCGTTCGGTTATGGTGCCCGTCGTGGCGGGGCTCGGGTTCCTGCTCTCCGTGGGCGCTGCCTTCGGTGTCACTGTCCTGTTCTGGCAGGAAGGGCTCTGGGGCCTTGTGGAAACTCCGGGACCACTGATCTCCTTCATGCCGATCTTCCTCATCGGCGTGACCTTCGGCCTGGCGATGGACTACCAGGTGTTCCTGGTGTCCCGAATGCGCGAATACTACTCCCACCACGGCGGTTCTTCATCGCCGGGTTCGCGTTATAACGCGGTGGACGAGTCCGTGATCGAGGGCTACACGCTGGGCTCCCGCGTGGTCACCTCCGCGGCACTCATCATGATCGCCGTGTTCGTGGCGTTCATCGACCAGCCGTTGCCGTTCATCAAGATCTTCGGCTTCGCCCTCGGCGCCGGCGTGCTTTTCGACGCCTTCTTCGTCCGCATGGGTCTCGTACCAGCCACGATGTTCCTCATGGGACGTGCCACCTGGTGGATGCCACGCTGGCTCGACAAGATCCTGCCACACCTCGACGTGGAGGGCGCAGCGCTGGAGAAAGAATGGGAGCGGCGCCGCCTCGAGGCCGAACGCCTCGCGGACCTGCAGGTGGAGGAGCTGCGGGCCTCGCGGGGTTAGGTTTCTCCTTGGGGAAACCGCAAGCCCGTAAACGGGAGGATTGAATGGCCACATCCGCTGAACTGATGCCCGGAAAGATCACCAAGGTGTTAATGCTTTCCACCTTTATGGGTAGTTTGGGTGGAAGTTTGATGCCACTTCTCTTTAATTATTCATTAGTTTCGGAACGGGGCGTTTCGGTTCGCGCAATATCTGCGGTTTTGATCGCTGGGCCCCCTGGGGTTGTTGTGTGGAAATCGATTTTTTGTCCCTTTTACTTCAAGATTTAGCGCCAAGAAGCTGATGATGTTGGGGCAACTTGGGTTTGCTGCATCGCTCATTCCAGCATTGAGGGGCACTGATCAAGCTGTATTAATGTCTTCGATGTTTTCAGCGTTCTTTTTATTTCGCTGTATCTTCCAGCACGGTCAGAATACATTGTGCTCGTTGGGAAACGTGGATCTTCAATCGGTGCAGCAGACTTTCGGAGTAAACTCAGATTTGTCTCCTATTTAGCCACTGGTATGGCATCAATAATTGCGGTTTCTGCAATATTTTCATTGAATGAATATTTGTATTTATTTTCCATTGTTTCTAATGTGTGTGCGAGGATTCTATGTGCTCTGATAATTTCTCGCTTGCCTAATATTGACAACCAAAGCACTGGTGAAAAGCAAAGCTTGGCATTTGGTCGTTGTTCCGGATCTCAAATTCGCTCTCACTATACTATTTTCTCGATATGGTTTAATCACGTTTGTCTTATGTTTGATCGCTTCGGTCTGTGGAAGTTTCTCTTTTCTTCTGCCATTGGTTTTTGTGGAATATTCCATTGCTGGTAGCCGCGCTTTTCCGCTTATATTGGGTGCGATGACTATTTTCGCTGGTATACTTCATCGCAATGATATTTTGACAAACTGGCTCATCCGGATCTGGAGTGCGTAATTAGCGGGAAGTGATATGTCGGGGTGGCACAACATATAGGGGCCCTGGCCGGTACAAGATGAGAGTTAC
>NZ_JBVJNS010000029.1:0-13644 GCF_055583565.1 Corynebacterium sp. NPDC104732 | reverse complement strand
ACAGTCCTACTGACAGGCATAACAAGCAGCTTCCTCCCGGCAACACACGCCGGGCTCAGCCACGCAGACCCTCCAACAAAAAGTCCGCAGTCCCGAAACGAGCCCGCTCTACTCCCAGTCTCGAATTCCAGGACTCGCACTCAACCCCAAAACCCAGGCCCCGCAAAAAACAACGAACCCCACCTGCCAATAAATCAGCAGGTGGGGTTCGTTGTGAAAAAGTCTTATCGACGCAGGCCGAGGCGACCGATCAGGTCACGGTAACGCTCGACGTTGTTGTCAGCGAGGTACTTCAGCAGGCCCTTGCGGCGACCAACGAGAAGCAGCAGGCCACGACGGGAGTGGTGGTCGTGCTTGTGGAACTTCAGGTGCTCGGTCAGGATCTGGATGCGCTTGGTCAGCATTGCAACCTGAGCCTCTGGGGAGCCGGTGTCGGTCTCGTGCAGGCCGTACTCGGCCAGGATTTCCTTCTTCTGCTCAGTGGTAAGAGCCATGGAGTGTTCTCCTCGTAGTTATTTCAGTCCGCATGAAAAATCGCCTTGCTGCTCAGAAAGCCAAGACGGGTTGAACTGCTGCGAACCGCAGTACAGACCACAGTGCAATGTACCACGTGCAGGGCGGAAAATTAAAATCCCGCCACTAATTCTCGGAGCCGAGTTACGAAGGTGGTGTGGAATCGCTCTGATTCTACGCCGACGGCTACGCGCGAGGTGGCCCCTTCTGGCCCTACTCGATCCCCAGCGCCGATGGTGCGTCCTCGGGTGGGTTCGGTGAGATCCACTGTCAGGTGAAGTGGCAGGCACATAACCAGGGTGGGGTCTACTGCTATTGCTGCTGCGAGGGGATCGTGCAGCGCGCAGCCTCCGAGGTGGGGCGCGGTGGTTGCGTAGGCGCCGATGTAGTAATCGGCGATGTCTGCAAGCAGGTCACCTGGAGTTGATAGCCCACGCCACTCTGCGGTGTCTGTGCGGGTGAGCACGGTTTGGTGAGTGACGTCGAGGCCGATCATGGTCACGTCCAGTTCGGATCGGAAGACTATGTCGGCGGCTTCTGGGTCTTGGTAGATGTTGGCCTCACTCCACGGGGTGACGTTTCCGGGGACGGTGAGTGCTCCTCCCATGACTACTACTTGAGCGCGGGTGAAGTCGGGCGCGAGCTGTACCGCGTCGGCGATGTTGGTCAGGGGCCCGGTGGCCACGATGATCAGGTCGGGGTGCTCGCGCGCCGCCTCGACCAGGAATGGGGCGGCCTCCCCCGCTGCGCCGGATTCGGCTGGTGGCAGGGCGACGCCGCCGACGCCGTTGTCGCCGTGGATGAAGCGGGAAATCGGTAGCACCTCAAACGAGGTTGCGGTCAAGGCATGGGGCCTGCCGGCGTACACCGGGATGTCGCTGCGCCCAAGCATTGCGAGCAATGCCCGGGTGTTGGCCACGCCTTCTGCGACCGTCACATTGCCAAATGTGCCAGTGACAGCGAGAAGTTCCACTTCCGGTGAGGCCAGAATGTAGGCAAGGGCGAGGGCATCGTCAATGCCGGTGTCGAGGTCGAGGATTACTTTCATTTCAGGATCTCGCGGATCCGGGCGACGTCGTTATGCATTGCCGCTAACAGTTCGTCAACGGACTCGAACTTCTTCATTCCTCGCACGCGCTCCACAAAAAGCACGGTGCAGTCGTGGCCGTAAAGGTCAGCATGTTGGTCGAGGATGTAGGTCTCCACGCTGCGTCGGGTGTCGCCGAAGGTGGGGTTGGTCCCCACCGAAATTGCGGCTGGGTAGCGGACTCCGCGTTCCATGTCCCCTTGGATCGGCGCGGTGGAGCCGATAACAAACCAACCTGCGTACACACCGTCCGTGGGCAGCGCTCGCTTTTCTAAGAAATACATGTTGGCCGTCGGAAAGCCCAGCTCTTTGCCGCCGCGGCCGGCGCCACGCACGACAGTTTCGGTGACAGAGTACGGCCGGCCGAGCACCTTGGCAGCTGCGGCGACGTTGCCTTCGGACAGGAAGCGACGCACGGTGCTGGAAGAACAGCGAACTCCAGAGTCCGTCAGCAGTGGCATAACGATCACCTCGACGCCGTACTTCTCGCCCAGCTCCTGCAGGGTATCCGTGCTACCGGCGGCGCGCTGGCCAAAGGTGAAATTAGCGCCGACGATCACGACGGCCGCCTTCAGAGTATCCACGAGCACGGAGGTAAAGAACTCTTCCGGGGTGAGCTGCGCTAGGTCGCGGGTGAATGGCAGGGCCAGCATGGCGTCGATGCCGAGGTCGGAGACCATCGCTGCCCGTTCATCCATGGTGCCGAGCATCGGTGGCATCTTGTCAGGGCGAATCACAGCCGCCGGGTGCGGGTCGAAGGTCATGAGCACGCTCGGCAGATTCAGCTCCCGGGCCCGCGCGGTTGCCTCCGTAATCAGGCTCTGGTGCCCGCGGTGTACGCCGTCGAACACGCCGATGGTGACCACGCTGCGGGTCGCTACTGACACTTGCTCTAGTCCTTGCCAAATATCCACTGCACTAGATTACGTCATATGCTTGAGCAATGACTGACTTGCTCGACCGTTCTGGACTTGTGATCGTGGATAAGCCCGCGGGGATGACGTCGCATGATGTGATCGCGCGACTGCGACGCTTCTTTGGCACCCGGAAAGTGGGCCACTCCGGCACCTTGGATCCGATGGCTACTGGTGTGCTGGTGATCGGCTTGGAACGTGGCACCAAATTCCTGGCGCACCTGGTGACGGACACCAAAACGTATCAGGCGACGATCCGCCTCGGCCAGTCCACAACGACTGATGACAAGGAAGGCGAGGTCCTTACCACTACCCCATCCCACGCCAGCGTCGAGGATATTACGGCCGAGGTGGCGAAACTGACGGGCGAGATCATGCAGCGCCCCAGCTCGGTGAGCGCGATCAAGATCAACGGCAAGCGCGCCCACGAGCTGGTGCGCGCCGGTGAGAAAGTGGAGATCCCGGAGCGTCCCGTGACGGTGCATCGCTTTGACATTCTGGATATCCGCCAGGAGGGCGACTTCCAAGATATTGATGTGGAGGTGTTCTGTTCCTCGGGCACGTACATCCGTTCGCTCGCCCGCGATCTGGGGGCGGCGCTGGGCGTCGGTGGGCACCTGACGGCGCTGCGTCGCACGACGGTGGGTCCGTACACCTTGGACGACGCACAGACGTTGGAGCAGCTGGAGGCCACTCCCCGCCTGTCGCTGTCCCTGGATCAGGCGCTGGCGAAAGGGTTCCCGGTGCTTGAGGTGACGCAGCAGGAGGGCGTGGATTTGGCGATGGGTAAATGGCTCGCCCCGCGTGGTGTGAAAGGGGTGCATGCGGCGGTTACGCCGGAGGGGCATGCGGTGGCGTTGGTGAAAGAAAAAAGCAAGCGCTTATCGACGGTCTTTGTCGCCCGACCCTCGACCCTCTAAGACACCGCGGTGGTGGCGATCACGTAGCCGTCCTTGATCGCCCAACGCCCGGAGATAAACGGCACCGGTGTTGGCCTGACCAGCAGGTATGAGACGAAAGTACCGTCGTCCCGCAGGTCAATCTCGGCCTGCTCAAAGCCGAGCCAGCGGTGCGTCAACGGGAACCACGCTTTGTAGGTGGCTTCCTTGGCGCAGAACAGCAGCCGATCTGCGCAGTCCACGCCGTTGCCTTTCAGCCGTTCGAGTTGGGCATGTTCCCCATCGCGCGCGATTGAGCCCAGCACCCCGGTGGGTAGGGGTTCGGCGGGTTCGGCGTCGAGTCCCATGGAACGCACCAGCAGCCGCGGTGCGACGACGGCCGCCCGGAATCCATCGGTGTGGGTCAGAGATCCGCTGACTGAGGCCGGCCAGAGTGGCATTCCGCGTTCTCCACGCAGGATCGGCGCGCCGGTATCACGGCCGAGCTCTTTGAGGGCTTGGTGGGCGCACCAGCGGGCATCGCCAAATTCAGCTTTCCGCACGTCCAGGGAGTGCGCCACCAGCGCGCGCTCCAGCGGGTGCAGGTTGTGGAAGTGATCCAGGGCGTGTTCCGGTTCCCCGGTGCGGAAGGTGCAGAATTTCGCCGATGGTGGAAACAGGGAACTATCCAGCATGTTCCACCTCCAGCACTGGGTATGGCCACGGGCGGTCCGGCGGGTAGGACTCCCATTCCCGCGGATAGCCGAGGGAGACCTCAATGTGGGGAATCCCAGCGACTTCGGTGATGCCCGGCATGTGCAGGTGCCCGAAAATGACCTGTTCAGCGCCGTAGCGCTGCGCCCAGGTTCTGGTGTGGCGGGTACCGCACCACAACCCGATTTCCGGCCACGGCATCTTCCCAATCGGTTCGTACACCAACGGCCAGTGGTTAATCAGAATGGTGGGTCCACTGACGCGACCGAGTCGCTTGATGGAATAGGCGAGCCGGTCCCAGCACCAGGCCCGCACATCCACGAAGGGTTTGATGGCAAACTCGTCCGTCATCACCACTTGGACGTCGTGGGCGGCCTGGACGGCCTGCTCCACGGTGCGACCTGGCGCCCTGAAGGAGTAGTCGTACAGTGTGAACAGCGGGACGATGGTGCGACCCGCAAAAACCGGGTACGGGTCTTCGGGGGTCAGGACGTCGATAAGCCGGCAGCCCTCCACCAGCTCGTCGTACTTGTCGCGGCCTTTCGCGCGGTCGCCGCTGCGGCAGAACAGCTCGTGGTTCCCCGGCACCCAAATCACGCAGGCAAACCGACGCCGCAGCTTGGTTAGTACCTCCAGCACCAGCTCGGTTCGTTCCGCCACGTCGCCCGCCACGATCAACCAGTCGGAGGGGTGCCGCGGCTGGATGGAGTCAATCTCCGGGCCGTTCGCTTTCACAGCGGCGTGCAAGTCAGAGACAGCCCAAAGCGTTTGGGTGTATGCCATGGGTGTCTCCTTTCCTGCCAAGTGCTTTTAAATAGTAGCCCACTTCATACTCTGGAAACGTAGTAGCACCGCGATGGCGCGCAGAACTAGGAAGCTCATCAGGCCGCACCACACGCCCAGCAGCCCCCAGCCGAACGCCAGCGACAGCCACACCAACGGCAGGAAACCCGCGACAGCTGCCAACATGGTGGCGTTGCGCAAAAACGCGGCATCCGACGCACCAAGCAGCACACCATCGAAAGCGAATACCACGCCGCCGATCAAGACCATGGCGCACATCAGCCACCACGGGCCGTTGATCGTCTCCCGCACGTGCGGATCCGTAGTGAACAGCGCCGGGATCACGGTGCGCCCCAGCAGCAACGCCAGGGCCAATCCCCCAGCAAGCAGCATGGAGTACTGCACTACCTTCACGCCGACCCGTCGCGCCATTGCCACCGAGGACGCGCCAAGCGCCGAACCGATGAGTGCCTGCGCCGCGATAGCCAGGGAATCCAGCACGAGCGTGAGGAAAGACCACAGTTGCAGCATGATCTGGTGCGCCGCAAGCGAGACCTCACCAAAGCGCCCCGCCACCGCCGCGGCCGAGACAAAAGACACCTGCATCAGCGCGGAGCGAGCGATCAGATCCTTACCCAAGCCAAGCTGGCGCTTGATCACCGCCAGGTCAGGCCGCCAACTACCGCGGTGCGCGCGCACCAAGGCGAGGAAAAAGCCCAGGAAGGTGATCGTTTCCCCGATCAGGTTGGCCCACGCCGAACCGACGATGCCGAACCGATGCACCAGGATCGGAACCAATATCGCGCTCGGGATCACCCCGGCCAGGGTGAAGAGCAGCGGTAGTCGAGTGTTGTGGAGCCCGCGGAGCCAGCCGTTTCCGGCCATCGTCGCCAGAATCAGCGGAATACCGAGCGAGGCGACCCGCAGCCACAGCGCAGCTTCCGCCGCCACCGTCGATTGGCCGGAGAGCCACAGCGAGAGCGTCGGGGCGCTCAGCCACACTGTCACGGCTAGCAGCAGACCAACGGCGAACGCCACCCAGGTGGCCTGGACTCCTTCCGCGACGGCTTCCGCCCGCTTCCCCGCCCCGAACAATCGGGCGGACCGGGCGGTGGTGCCGTAGGACAGGAACGTCAGTTGGGTAGTGACTTGCGCCTGAATCGTGGTGGCTGCCCCGAGCGCCGCGAGATCGGTGGCCCCCAGCCTGCCCACGACAGCCGTGTCGAGCAGCAAATACAGCGGTGTTGCGGCGAGCACGCCGAGCGCAGGCAGTGCCAACCCGAAGATGGTCCGGGCGTCTACCCGCACCGGCTTTTCGACGGCCATCAGTTCAGAACCGCGCCCACCGCAGCGAGCAGTTCCTGATGAACCTCGGCAACGGTGCCAGTAGTGGTGTAACCGGCGGCGCGCACGTGTCCCCCACCACCTATGCGCGCAGCGATGGCGGAGACGTCGATGTCCTTGGTAGTGCGCAGTGATACCGCGAACCAGCCCGGTCGGTATTCCTTGAACACGGCCCCGACGTCCGCAGCGCCCACGCCACGGACGTAGTCAACGAGGCTTTCCACTTCGTTCATGGCGCAGCCTTGGATGAGGTCGTGGGTGGCGGTGAGGATTGCGACTCGATGTCCGTCGATCTCCGGTACAGTGATCGCAGACAGCACCTGCCCGACCATGCGTAAACCGGGGATGGAGACATCATCCATGAGTGCGCCGGCGATGCAGCGGGTGTTGATGCCAGTGGCCACCAGTTCGCCGGCCAGCTCATGCATCGCGGGGCGACCCCAGCGGAAACTTCCCGTGTCCGTAACCAGGCCCGCGTAGATGCTGTGCGCGATGCTAGTGGTCAGCTCCACACCGAGGTCGCGCAGCCACGCCCTGAGGATCGTGGTGGTGGATTCCGCGGTGGGATCCAGCAGCTGCCAGGTGCCAAAGCCGGTGTTGGAGGCGTGGTGGTCCACCATGATGATCGGAGTGTCGGTGTCGCTGAGCGCGCTGGAGAACGCGCCGGTGCGATCCAGGGATCCGCAGTCTAGCACCACGTAGAGGTCCACTTTGGGTAGTTCGGTAGCACAGGTGATCTGGTCTGCCAGCGGGATGCTGAGCAGATTCGCGGCAAAGGCCTCCGGCTGACCGATCCAGCCGGAGGCAGTTTTCCCAAGCTGGTGCAGTGCCTGCAGCACGGTGGTCACGCTGCCGATGGCGTCGGCGTCTGGCCGGATGTGGCCCATCACGGCGATGGTGCTGGCCTCAGTTACCGCTGCGGTGGCTGCACGAAAATCCACGGTTTACTCGTCCTTATACGGGTTGGCGTCACCGGCAGGAGTGGCGTTTTCGGCGAGCTTGCGCAGTTCTTCGTCGCGCTTGCGGGCCTTGGCCAGCAGGTCTTCCATATGGGCGGAGCTTTCCGGCACGGTGTCGAGCTTAAAGGTGAGGGTGGGGGTAAACCGCACACCGAGCTGATCGCCGACGATCTTGCGGAGCTGGCCACGGGCGCGGTGAAGAGCCTCCGCAGCGGCGGCGGTGTCTGGTTCATCATCGATGGAGGCACCGCGGACCGTGTAGTAGACGGTGGCGTCGTGCAGGTCGCCGCTGACGGTGCAGTCAGTGATGGTGACGTATTCGAGCCGGCGGTCCTTGATCTGCAGTTCGACGGCGGATGCGACGATCTGCAGGATGCGCTTGGCCAGTCGTGCCGAACGGGCGTTGTCAGCCACGTGAGGCCTCCTTCAGTTGGGTATTACTTGTGCGGTACCAGCTTAACTAACATGCGTGTGAGACGAAAACAGGCACCCAAGTTTTCCCTGGGTGCCTGCGTTTCATTTTCGCGTTTTTAGGTGCGTGGAATTTCAACCATTTCGTAGACCTCGATGATGTCGCCTACCTGGATATCAGGGTAGGACAGCACCATACCGCACTCGTAGCCTGCGGAGACTTCCACCACGTCGTCCTTTTCACGACGCAGCGAGTCGATGTTGGTCTTGTCCGCCACGACGTTGCCGTCGCGGATGAGGCGGGCCTGGGCGTTACGACGCACCTTGCCGGATTCCACCATGCAGCCTGCGATGAGGCCGACAGCGGAGGCCTTGAAGATCGCGCGGATCTCAGCCTTACCCACTTCGCGCTCTTCGTAGATCGGCTTGAGCATACCCTTGAGGGCCTGCTCGATCTCTTCGATGGCGCGGTAAATGATGGAGTAGTACCGGATTTCGACGCCTTCGGCGTTTGCTTCCTCGGTGGCCTTGCCTTCAGCGCGAACGTTGAAGCCAATGATCACGGCGTCGGATGCAGCTGCCAGGGAGACGTTGGTCTGGGTGACGGCACCAACACCACGGTCGATGATGTTGAGCTGTACTTCGTCGTCCACCTCGAGGCCAAGCAGCGCTTCTTCCAGTGCTTCCACGGAACCGGCGTTGTCGCCCTTGAGGATGAGGTTGAGGGTGCTGGTTTCCTTGAGCACTGCGTCCAGGTCTTCCAGGGAGACGCGCTTGCGTGCCTTCGCTGCCAGTGCGTTGCGCTTGCGAGCGCTGCGTTGGTTAGCGATCTGGCGTGCCACGCGGTCGTCTTCCACCACGAGGATGTTGTCGCCCGCGCCTGGGACAGCGTTGAGGCCCTGGACCTGGACTGGGCGGGATGGGCCTGCCTCTTCCACGTCCTCACCGTATTCGTCGACCATGCGGCGGACACGACCGAAGGCGTCGCCAACCACGATGGAGTCACCGATGCGCAGCGTACCGCGCTGAACCAGGATGGTGGCCACTGGGCCACGACCACGGTCGAGGTGGGCTTCGATGGCCACACCCTGTGCGTCCATGTCTGGGTTGGCGAGCAGCTCGAGGGAAGCGTCGGCGGTGAGCAGCACGGCTTCCAGCAGCGCTTCGATGTTCTGGCCCTGCTTTGCGGAGATGTCCACGAACATGGTGTCGCCACCGTATTCTTCTGGGACCAGGCCGTATTCGGTGAGCTGGCCACGGATCTTCTCCGGCTGAGCGCCTTCCTTATCGATCTTGTTCACTGCAACAACGATCGGCACGTCTGCTGCTTGAGCGTGGTTAATTGCTTCCACGGTCTGTGGCATAACGCCGTCGTCAGCTGCGACAACGAGGATCGCGATATCGGTGGACTTGGCACCACGGGCACGCATAGCGGTAAACGCCTCGTGACCTGGGGTATCCAGGAAGGTGATGGTGCGGTCCTGGTCTTCCAGGTGGACTTCCACCTGGTAGGCGCCGATGCCCTGGGTGATGCCGCCGGCTTCACCCTTACCCACGTTGGCCTTTCGGATGGTATCCAGCAGGCGGGTCTTACCGTGGTCGACGTGACCCATGACGGTGACCACTGGTGGACGCTGGGCGAGGTCTTCCTCGTCACCTTCGTCTTCACCGAACTGTAGGTCGAAGCTCTCCAGGAGCTCGCGGTCTTCGTCCTCTGGGGAGACGACCTGAACCTTGTAGTTCATTTCCTCACCGAGCAGCATCAGGGTCTCTTCGGACACGGATGCGGTTGCGGTGACCATCTCGCCGAGGTTGAACAGTGCCTGGACCAGTGCTGCTGCGTCGGCACCGATCTTCTCAGCGAAGTCGGACAGGGAGGCACCGCGGGCAAGACGCAGGGTTGCGCCACCGCCGTCGGGCAGGCGTACGCCACCAATGACGTTTGGTGCCTGCATTGCCTCGTATTCGCTGCGCTTCTGACGCTTCGACTTACGACCCTTGCGTGGTGCGCCACCTGGGCGTCCGAATGCACCGGCAGTACCGCCGCGACGTCCGCCGCGACCGCCACCGCCGCCACCGCCACGGTTGAAGCCACCTGGGCCACCGCCTGGACCGCCGGAGCCACCACGACCGCGTCCGCCACCAGCTGCACGGGATGGCATCTGGCCTGGGCTTGGGGCGTTGTGTGGCATCATCGCTGGCGATGGACGACGTCCGCTGCCCTGACGCTCCTCGGAACCGCCCTGTGGGCGTGCGCTGCCGCCACGGTTCTGGCCTGGGCGTGCGCCACCTGGGCGTGGGCCACCCTGGCCTGGACGTCCGCCACCTGGGCGTGGGCCGCCCTGACCTGGGCGTGGTGCTGGTCGTTCGGAGCCACCGCCGGTGGAGAATGGGTTGTTAGCTACGCGCGGTGCTCTACCACCTGGCTTCGGTCCAGGCTTGGCCATTGGGCGTGGCATGGCCTGCTCGCCCGGCTTGGCACCTGGCTTCGGGCCTGGCTTTGCGCCGCCCTGTGCTGCTCCCGGCTTCGGGGCACCAGGCTTCGGCGCGCCAGGCTTTGGTGCACCTGGCTTTGCGACGCCAGGGGTTGGAGCCTGGAACTGTGGTTTTGCGCCTGGCTTTGGCGCTGCGGGCTTAGCTGGCTCAGCAGGCTTCGCTGCAGCTCCCGGCTTTGGTGCGCCAGGCTTTGGCGCAGCTTTAGGAGCTGGCTTTGGTGCAGCTTTGGGGGTTGGTTTTGCTTCTTCGGCAGGCTTTACGGCTTCGCCACCGTTTTTCTTTTCGTAGAACTGGGTCATCTTCTTGACCACAGGTGGCTCAATGGTGGACGAAGCCGTCTTAACGAATTCGCCCTGTTCCTTCAGGGTTGCGAGCAGTTCCTTGCTGGTAATACCGAGCTGTTTTGCCAACTCGTGTACACGTAGCTTTCCGGGCACTTTTCTCCTCTATGTTTTCTAGAAGTCTCCAAGGCCCTTGCCAGCAAGGTGCTTGAAGCTTCTAGGTGTCTACTGTGACGTTCATCGCTGATGCTTCATCGTGTGCTCATCAGTGTGTAGTCTTCCTTTAACTTTCTTCGGGTCCAGCAACAAGTGCTGTGAGGTACTTACGTACAGGACCTGTGTCTGGCGTGCCAGACACCCTAAGCGCCCTCCCGAAGGCTCGGCGCTGTTCAGCGGTGTCCAACGCAGTGAGCGTTGGGGTAATCCATGCGCCCCGGCCTGGACGTTTCCGTTCCGGGTCGGGTACCACCACGTCGCCTGCTTCCCTGCTGAGCACGACTCGGAGGAGCTGTGTGTCAGGGAGAACCTGTCTTGTTGCTATGCATGTCCGCAGCCGGATCGCTTTGGTCATGCATCACTACTTTCTGGTCTGTTGCGGTTGTGGTGGCGGAAAATGGCAACACAAAATCGCCGCCCCGCACACGGGCCGTCATCCACTCTACGCGAAGAGGGCTAAAAAGTTAACCCAGGGTTCACCCTTTTACTGTGCGTCGGAGCGGATATCGATCTTCCAGCCGGTCAGTCGCGCGGCCAAGCGGGCGTTTTGCCCTTCCTTTCCGATAGCCAAGGACAGCTGATAGTCCGGCACGGTGACCTGGGCATGCTGTGCTTCGGCATCGATGATCTGCACATTGACCACCTTGGATGGGGCCAGGGCATTGCCGACGAACTTCGCTGGATCCTCGTCGTAGTCGATGATGTCGATCTTCTCACCGCGCAGCTCGTTCATGATGTTGTTCACACGCTGTCCGCGAGGGCCAATGCAGGCACCCTTGGCGTTGAGGCCTTTCACCGTGGCGCGAACGGCGATCTTGGTCCGGTGACCTGCTTCGCGAGCGATACCCATGATTTCGACGGCGCCGTCGGCGACTTCTGGGATTTCCAACTCGAAAAGGCGCCGCACGAGTTCGGGGTGCGTACGAGAGAGGGAGATTTGGATCTTACGGGACTGGCGGGCGACCTCCACGATGAAGGTCTTGACGCGGTCGCCGTGGGCGAGCTTCTCGCCGGGGATTTGTTCGCCGGGCAGCAGGAGGCCGTCTTGACCTTCGAGTTCGGTGCCCAGGTTGATGACCACGATGCCGCGTTCGTTGGCGATGGCGTCGGCTTCAACGACGCCGGAGACGATGGTGCCTTCGAGGCCGGAGTACTGGTCGTATGCTTGGGACGCTTCGGCTTCGCGCAGCTTCTTCACGATAGCGTCGCGCACTGCGAGGGCGCCAACGCGTCCGAAGTCTGCGGGGGTGTCGTCGAATTCGCTGGTGACGTTGCCGTCTTCATCAAGCTCGGAGGCGATCACGGCAACATTGCCGGTGACCTGGTCGATATCGATGCGGGCGTGGACACCTTCGTTGCCGGGGGTGGAGCGGTAGGTGTCGAGCAGCGCCTGCCCGATCGTGACGATGAGGTCCTGAACTGGGACTTTCTTGTCCTTTTCGATGGCCTCCAACGCCTTGATGTCAATATTCACTTGTTGTCCTCTCGCCATGCGATGGCTTCGTCATAGGTCAGGCCGGCGAGTTCTTTCTCGACGGCGGGTACTGTTGAGAATTCAATTTCTACCACCGCGACCGCACCTGAGGCCAATTCCAGGTTCTGAATGCCCAGCTTTTTCCCATCGCGGGTGATGAGGATTACGTCGGTTTCGGCGTCGTTAAGCGCGCCAATGCGTGCGAAGCTGCACTGCCCGTCGCGAGTGACGGCCACCTTGCGACCGTGGTTGCGGCGCCAGTGGCGAGGTTGCGTGAGCGGCTTGTCGACGCCAGGGGTGGTGACCTCGAGGCTGTAGCCAGGACCGAAGCTGACGTCGCCCCGAGATTCCGCCTGGTCGAGGGCGGCGCCGATGTCGTTGGAGATGACTTCGAGGAGGTCGAGGTCGGGGCGCTCGTCGCGGTCGACGGCGATGGCGACGACGGACTTGGCGCCCGCCTTCGTGATCTTCATGCCCTCAAGATCCATGTTGTAGCTGCTCAGCACGGGCGTGATCAGCTCGGTGATTTTATCTTCGGTCGGAAAAGCCATGGCTACCACACTAGCGCGCCCAGGTCTGTAGACTAACCCGCTGTGAAACTACGTCTGCTTGCCGTCGCTTCCCTGTTCGCGTTGACCGGATGCTCCATCATCCCACCCACCCCAAACGCCACACTGGTAACGCTCGGCGAGGCAGCGCTCGGCGACGCCGCCGGCTCCCCAGACTCCGACTACGCGACACTGCGCTCCGCCCAGGCACAAGCCCTCTTCGCCGAGATCGCCCGCCTGTGCGGACACACCTCCGACGGCACCGTACCCGACGCCTGCATCTACCCCACCGCCGACGCCACCCCTAGCTCGAACAGCCCTGCGGAAGCGATGGCTAGCGTCCGCGACGTATTCAGCAAAATCCCGGCGGAATCCCAGCCCCGGCTCGCCGTGATGTACGCCCAACTCGCGATGCTCTCCCCCGCCACCACCTTCGCCGCCACCGATTCGCCCCCTTCCGGAATGCGAGACTGGGAACAAGGCGTCCTCTTCGGCCTCGACCACGCCCACGCCTACACCGGCGAACCCATCACCAGCCTGATCAGCGCGCACTCGGAAGTACTGGCAGCACTACCCGCCGGGTCCACACCCAGCCCCATCGCCTTCGACCTCAGCAACTACCCGCAAGTAAGCTCCGCGGACACCGCACGCGAGTTCGCCCTCGCCATCGAATCCGACAGCGCACAACGCTGGCTCATCGCAGCCACCGAAAACCCAAATGACCCCTTTGACCTCATCCAGGCAGGTAACGCAGCCTCCAGGTACGCCGACCTCGCCCGCGAATCCGGACTGGACCCCATGGCAGCCGAGTTTTTGCAGCTCGGGTAAAGGGTGCGGGGTTCCCGGTGATTTAGTGGCCCCGCTCCCGCCCCCAACCCAAAACTCGAGACCTGGAATTCGAGACTCGGTGAATAAAACCCTGGATTCCAAGCTTGGGTGTGCGGACTTTTTGTTGGAGTCCTACGCGGCGGTGTGGGTTGGTAGTGATTCGAGTCCCCGGCTGTGGGCCAGGGTTTGGTATCCCAG
>NZ_JBVJNS010000028.1:0-17221 GCF_055583565.1 Corynebacterium sp. NPDC104732 | reverse complement strand
GTCCTGGTTCGGTTGGATGGAAACTTCGCAACTCTCATCTTGTACCGGCCAGGACCCCTATATGTTGTGCCACCCCGAACCCCACCCCATGGTCAACTACGCACT
Organism: Corynebacterium sp. NPDC104732; assembly: GCF_055583565.1. Classification (NCBI taxonomy): domain Bacteria; kingdom Bacillati; phylum Actinomycetota; class Actinomycetes; order Mycobacteriales; family Corynebacteriaceae; genus Corynebacterium; species Corynebacterium sp. NPDC104732. The sequence continues at coordinate 17,116 of NZ_JBVJNS010000028.1, read as the reverse complement.
CCGAAACCGGAAGAGCCCCTAAACCTAGAAATTCGTTTTGTTTGATTTCGATCGGTTACACTTCCAACACAGCGCCTGAAGATTCTCGAGCACTGTCAATCCACCTCTTGAAATTGGGATAATATGGTCAATTTCAAGCAGCAAATTAGGTTCATCCTCAATCGACAGTCCACAGTGATTACAGGCGTATCCATCTCTTTGCTTCACAAATTCCCGAAGCTTCGAGGTCATAAGCGCGCGCTGGGCAACCGCAGATTTCTTATAACTAACCCTCTCTGCCAAATATTCGATAAATTCTTCCAAAGTATAAACATCAATATTTATTGAAGTGCGATGCGCTTTGTTACCACCAGGACTCACATGTTCAAAAATATAAGTCCAAGTTGGGAATTCAATTTTCGGAATCTCAACTCCAAGTTTTCGATCAAACTCCTTCCGAAACAACTTTTCGATAAACTCTAGTGGGTTGACAGAATTTCGAACCTGATTCGCGCGATTCTCCAAGTTATCCAAGGCGTCACTCATTCGAGAAAGCCTTTCATATATCCCTTCAATTCGGGACAAACTTTCCTCATTTGCCGGAATACCAAAATATTTCGACAAATATTGATATGGCTCAATCGATGCGTTGCGAACAACTTGAAGTGAGCAACGGTGAACATTTTTGGCCACATGATGCGAAACATGTCGATCGCGACGCTGATTCCAGCTACTGACATTCTCAAAACTTGCTGCATGGGAGTATCGACCGGTATTTGATTGCCCCAATTCAAAATCAGAGGAGTCGGCGATTTCCTTTAAATGTTCTGCTATTTCAGAAAAGTCGAAAGCCAGCTGCTCGACACTGCGCTTCTTTTCCAAAAATTCTTCACTAGCGAAATATTTATTCTTTTCCCGGACTAGAAGAACGTAATTTACTGTCGCCCCTACTAAAGCAGCAATAAGTATCCAGATTAGGTAGTTCACCAGGTTTCTCGCTTCGTGAGTTGCTAGATCGGATTTCAAAATTGGATCCTGCAAGCAGCCGTGAAATCAAGATGCTCGAAACCCCATTCTTGAACCAATCACGATTAGGAAGTACCGCAAACACACGGTACTTGAAAAGTCACGATAAGATAAAATCCATGACTTCCCTCTCCCCTGCCGAAAAGCTGATTGCCGCCAAGAATTTTGCCACTACCTGGGCAGATAGGGGCAACGAGAAGTCGGATACGCAGCAGTTTTGGCTGGAGCTCCTTGAGAAGGTCGTGGGGATGAAGGACACGACCACCAACGTCATTTTTGAGGCGAAGACGAGCCAGCGCGGGTACATCGATGTGTGGATTCCGGATGCGAAGACGTTCATTGAGCAGAAGTCAATCAACGTCGAGTTAACCAAACCCGATATCCGCCAAGGCCAAGTTGTTACCCCATTCCGCCAGGCGCTGAACTATGCGAACACGATGCAGTTCAGCCAGCGCCCGCGTTACATCATCACCTGCAATTTCCAGGAGTTCCGCATCTATGACCTGGACAAGGAGAACGCGGAGGCGAATTATCTCAGTTTCACCCTCGATGAGCTCCCTACGCAGGTCCACCTTCTCGATTTCCTCGTTGACCCGCAGAAGGCCCGCGCGGTCCGCGAAGAGAAGGTCTCGATGGATGCGGGACAGCTCGTCGGCAAGCTTTACGACGCCCTTCGCGCCCAATACCTAGACCCCGACACAGATGCGTCCCAGCATTCGCTCAACGTGCTGTGTGTCCGGCTGGTGTTCTGTTTGTTCGCAGAGGACGCAGGCCTGTTTAATAAGGATGCGTTCTATCGCTACCTGGATGGGTTGCGGGCGGATCAGGTACGTGGCGCGCTGCTGGATCTGTTCCAGGTCCTCAATACCCCGGTAGACCAGCGTGATCCGTACCTATCTGATCAGCTGAAAGCTTTCCCTTACGTCAACGGTGGCTTGTTTGCCCATGAGGAGCAGATCCCGCACTTCACGGACGAAATCCTGGACTTGCTCCTTAACGAGGTGTCCCAGAAGACCGACTGGTCGCAGATCTCCCCGACCATTTTCGGTGGCGTTTTCGAGTCCACGCTGAACCCGGAAACCCGCGCGAAGGGCGGTATGCACTACACCTCGCCGGAAAACATCCACAAGGTGATTGACCCGCTATTCCTCGACGCTCTCAAAGCCGAGCTAGCCGGCATTGTCGACGCCCAGGGCATCTCCGCGAATAAGCGCAAGAAGCAACTCGAAGCGTTCCACGACAAGATCGCGGGCCTAACGTTCTTCGACCCGGCCTGTGGCTCCGGCAACTTCCTCACGGAAACCTACATCCACCTGCGCAAACTCGAGAACAAAATCCTTTCCGAGCTCGCCGGCGACCAAACCCAACTGGGTTTTAGCGACGTCACACTCAAGATCAGCCTGAACCAATTCCACGGGATCGAAATCAACGACTTCGCCGTAGCCGTCGCCTCCACCGCCCTGTGGATCGCGCAGCTCCAGGCCAACATCGAGGCCGAAACGATCGTCACCACGAACATCGAAAGCCTCCCGCTTCACGACGCCGCCCACATCCACCACGGCAACGCACTGCGGGTTGACTGGGCTGACGTGATCGCGCCCGAGAAGTGCGATTACATCATTGGCAACCCGCCATTTTTGGGCTACTCCCGTCTTACTGATGAACAGAAGGAAGACCGGAAGGCCATCTTCGGCAAGGACGGCGGTCTCCTGGATTATGTCGCTTGCTGGCACAAGAAAGCCGCGGACTTCATGACGGGCACCCTGTGCGAAGCTGCTCTCGTTTCCACGAACTCGATCTGCCAGGGTCAGCAGGTCACGCCGCTGTGGAAGCCGCTTTTCGACGCCGGGATCAAAATCAACTTTGCCCACCGCACATTCGTGTGGAGTAACGAAGCCACTGATCAGGCACATGTTTTCTGCATCATTGTGGGATTCTCCTACGTTGATAGACCTGTGAAGCAGGCGTGGACGTATTCGAAAACGGGGGTTGAGTATTCGGAGCCGAAACATTTGAACGGATACCTTGCGGATGCGCCGGATGTATTCCTTGCGCGCCGTCTAAAACCAGTTTCCGCAGTCCCTTCAATGATCTATGGATTCAAACCAGCAGACGGCGGCAATCTGCTTCTATCTCCGAAAGATTTCCAGGATCTAGTGGAAAGCGAGCCAGCGGCTGTCAACTTTATTCGGAAAATTTTCGGGAGCGGAGGAGTTCATTAAGGGCACCGAACGCTATTGTTTGTGGATGATCGATCAATCTCCAGCCGATCTCAAAAAGCTGCCGAAAGTGTGGGAGCGCGTAATGAAGGTCCGTGAAATGCGACTCAACTCGGCGAAAGCCCAGACCAGAGAATCAGCAAACACTCCTTGGCTATTCGGTGAATTACGAAATCATGCAATTGATCGGTACATCGCAGTACCTCGGCATTCCTCGCAGCGCAGAAACTTTATTCCACTGGCTTTCATCACGGACGGAATGATTCCAGGTGACGCGATGATGTTTCTTCCTACCGATTCTCTTTTCGTCTTTGGAATCCTAAATTCAACTTTCCATAATGCCTGGATGCGCACTGTCGCAGGTCGTCTAAAGAGTGACTACCGCTATGGCAACACCATTGTGTACAACAACTTCGTTTTCCCGGAGGGGGATGAAAAAGTCAATCGAGAAGTCGAGAAGTGCGCTCAGGGAGTTCTTGATGCACGAAAGCTGTACACAGAGTCAACGTTGGCAGACATGTACGACCCAGACAATGATTTCTTGTATCCGGAGTTGATGAAGGCGCACCGGGAGCTCGATAAGGCGGTCGAGCGGGCGTACGGCGTGGATTTTGATGGCGACGAGCAAAAGATCGTGGCACATTTGTTTGCGTTGTATGACGAGAAAGTTGGCGGGTAACGATGCTGGAAATTTCTGACCTGCCAAAGTGGAATCAGCTGGTCAAATTTGTGATTCGAGCGGTCGACACGCTTGGTGAATCGGCGAGTAAAGCTGAGATTCTGGATCAAGTCTTAGAGGACTTACCCAACTCAGAAGAGCTAATGAAAGTCACGTACCCCAATCGCCCTAATGCTTCTGTGTTAGTTGAAAGAATCGGTTGGGCAACATCTTCGGCCTACTTAAGTGGTTGTTTGGAACGACCTGCGCGAGCAACATACATAATTACGCAAAAAGGACATGAGCTTGCCGGTCGATCAGATGCTGAAATTGATGAATGGGTCAATGACTTTGATCGGGAATACAATCGCAAGAAGCGACTCGAAAAAGCTCAAACTACCAACTCACCCGGACCATCTGAGACTGCGATCCTCGACCAAGAGGATGAAAGTGAAGAATCCAACGGCTGGAAAGAACAACTGCTTGGTCGCCTTCACCGAATGGCTCCTACCGCATTTGAAAAATACATCATTTTCCTCTTGAAGCAATACGGGCTCGAACTCCAACACGTTGCTGGCCCAGGTGACGAAGGAATTGACGCGATTGGTACCGCACCGCTGAGTCCAGTTCTCTCTTCTCGCGTAGCAGTTCAAATCAAAAGATACGACCCGAATAACAACACAGTAGGTCGTGAAGCAATCGCACTTTTCCAAAATGACGCACGAATCAAGGGAGCAGAGCGAGCCATCTTCGTGACATTAAGTCGGTTCACACAGCCTGCTAAGAAGGCAGCGCGTCAGGCTACGCCAAACATCGAGCTGATTGGTGGTGATCGACTTTGCGAGCTTATCAAAGAGAGCGGGACCGCAGGTGTGCGAATGGAGCCAGTCGTAAACGAAACTTGGTTTGATCAGTTTGATTAAGCAGTGAAACACCACTGCACCACCTAACCTATGCCTCAAGCCCCCAATCGTTGATTGGACCAGTGAATAGCCCGTGTATTCAATAACTGACTTCAAACCCCAGGAAGGAACTGTTGAAAACGACGGAGTTATAGTCTCAACCCAAGAGCCCCGTAAACATCCCAAGGCTGAAGACACGTCACCCCTAGGAAAGCTGCGGCGTCGGGAAGCAGGATTCTTTTCTTCGACTCGGGATTAGAAACTTCACGTGAGACCACCGTGGCCCTAATTGACTTGGCTTGTGCGATGAGCATCATATCCGCCGAATCCGCGAACTCGTCAATTGCAGCCTGGCGAAACTCGTTTTCTGGTTCTAGCGACCAAGCGACAAGTTTTCTCGCATTTTGGAGATCATCAAGGTTTGGACCAAGCCAAAATGAACTCGGAAGCTCATCCTTTACCCACTCTGAAAGCTTGTCATTTCCCCGTTGCAGCTCGTGAAAAACGGATTCGACTGAAGCTAAAGTACCCGACACAGCTTGTTCCTTCAGCCAAGTCCAATAGGTCGGTGCGTAATCAAACCTGTAGTAGGTTCGAGCAGCTTCCATCAAAATATTCGAGTCGAGAAGGTACATTAGAATCCTTGCTCCGCCAAGAATTCCGCGTACGAGTCAAACGACTTCATACTGCGGATTCCTGTCAAGCTCAGTACCTGCGTTGGTTGGATTCTACCTGCAGCTAGCTCTTTCACTACTGCATGAGAAAATGCCTCACCGATCCGGTAACGGCGACTAAAGTTAATGTTTCCGCCACCCGAAACGGACTTATGAGTTTGGGCGAACTCCATCAACCTCTTTCGTTCCGCTTCATAGATAGCAGAAAATGCAGTTTGTCCGATGTAATCCGTTCGTTTCAGGGCATGTAAAACAACCAAGGTTCCACATTTATAGACCCGTGCGAGTACTTCTAGGAATTCGGTAAACTCATCCTTCCCTGGCGAAGGAACTTTTTTCCCCTTCAGTCTTTGCAACAAGTCATCTCTTGGCACGAGGAATTCGCCGGCTACCTCATTACACCAACGTTCGATAGGATCTTTCGACTGCGAAGCGACAGTGGCATTGTCGATGCCTCCAGCTCCATGCCAAACATGCGCTAACTCATGCGCGAAGGTAAACAATTGCCCATTTAGAGTTTGCGCAGAATTGACAAAAATCAGCGGAGCAAACTCATTCACCAAACTAAATCCGCGGAATTCATCAGGGTCCAAAGGCCGATGACAATTATCATTGACCATCGAGTTAACCACCGTCAGCCCACCCAGCTCCTCAAACCGGGAAATCAACTTTCTTCGCTGATCAGCAACGGAGCCGCGCCGAGAAGCGACCTCAAACTCCATAGCCTGCCGAATGGCTTTGGCCGCCTTAGAGACAGACCACCCATTAGCACTTCCGACAATGCTCAAAGGCTCCCTGCCCTCTTGTTTTACCAATTCCACGAACCAATCTTGACGGCGCTGACAAACATTCAACACGGCATGTAGCTCCGCAGAATTTTCATGAGAATCCGTGAGAAATCCTTCTCGGAAGTCAGCGACAGGGAGAGTTCGCCTAGGGATCGAGTCCAGCAGCAAAAAGCCCACTGGGGTCCCTACTTTTTCGGCAAAGTCTCGCAACTGCTTCCATGTAGGAGACTGCTGTCCCTCCACCCAACTTCGGACCTTCGGGTCGTTTTCCAGCAGCGAATCAGCGAAAACGGAACGCTCCACAGCCCATCGGATTACCTCAGGGTTCGCAGGAACTCGAACAATCATCATTCCTCCTATCCGAGGCCTGAGTTCTGAGCATACTTGGTAAGTCGGACACTTGCGTGCTTCCCAGCTCCCAGCACCCTGCTCGTCACATCCGCCCTGCAGACTACAAGGGAGTTGGGCGTTGTGACGAAGCGATCATTAATCGCTACAAGTACTTCATGAACACAGCGTCGTCAAGCCCCAAGCCAGCCCCAGCCTCAGCTTTGCGTGTTCAGTTTGTAGATCAGTGCCTTCTCTTCATCGGTGAGGTCGGAGTATGCGAGTATCTCTTGCAGCACGCCGGCCTTCCCCGCGATGTAGGTATCGATGTCCATTTCGGGATCTCGAGCCAAGTGCATTTTCACCGCGCTGTATTTCTCGCGCAGGTCGGACCGCTGCCGGAGGACGTCACGGAAGGCCAAATGGTTTCGCAGGTGCAAGGTGTCTTCTACGCAAAGGTAGACGTGCCGGGCTGGATCATTGTCTGGTGCGGTGAATGCTTCTCTGTCTGTCAAGCCGAGATCGCCGCGGTGAACGTATCCAGCAGTAGCAAGTGCAGAAATCGCAGCATCAACATGCTGGCGTTCCACGATGATGTCGATGTCGAGAACGGGCTTAGCTGCAAGACCTGGCACTGCGGTGGAACCGACGTGTTCGATCGCCACGACGGGGACGGTTTCGAGCGCGCGGTGCAGCTCGCTCGCCACCTCCGCGAAGTGTGTTGGCCACTCGTCCGAGTACGGCACGACGTGAACAGACATAGCGGTGATTTTATCACCGCCCGCGAAAAAACGGGCCGGTAACCGAAACAGCCGAAAACCGATGGGAGAGTTATGGACGTTCCAGTCGCGGCGCAAGGGCCACCGTGGGCCAGGACGACGGTGGCTAAGCAGGACGCGCACGATCTCGCGCGTCCGAGCACATCGACATGCTAGGTCGTACCAGATAAGTCGAGTTTCCTGAATCACGCGAAAACTACATTGTTTCTATTACCGCGTGGGCAAAGCTGTAGCTCCCCAATTTAATCTAGAACTGCTGGAAATCGAAGAATGCTTTCACTGACAGTTTAAACAGAGCATGTGTTTATATCCAATGAACAACCGTTGAAAAACCCTTGGGATTTTTCATCTTCAGGCTAGCCGTGACACTGTTCCCGCCACCAGTGCGATGAAAAAAGGAATCGAGTCAGGATAAATGAATTCGTGACGTGCGTGCGCGCCCGCGCCATCAGCCCCAATGCCACATATGACAGGGATCCCCAATGGGGCAATAAAGTTGGCATCGCTGGCTCCACCGACGGCTGTGTGCTCGATGCTTTTCCCCATTTCCAAGGCGGTAGTCTCTAATTCTCGGTACAGGTCCTGGCTCGCGGGCGTGAACTCCATTGGAGGCCGGTTCCATCCCTTAGTGACGTTGATCTTAACACGATCATCAGTCCACTCAATTTGGTCAAGGGCAACATCGAGTCGCTCCTGTTCTGCAAAAGTCCGGAGACGAATATCCAACTTCGCTGTAGCTTTACCTGCGACGACATTACTGCCGGTACCACCTGATATTAACCCTACGTTCACTGTGGTCCCCTCCACAGGATTTGCCAGTTTCACTGCCTCCAAACACCACTCCATCAAGGCGGTGATAGCGCTAGCGCCGTCCCCAGGGTTGAGTCCAGCGTGTGACTCCACTCCAATGGCTTCCACGGTGATAAGGCCAACCCCCTTACGTGACGTTTTAACCTTTCCCTCATGGGAGGCTTCGAAAACAAACGCCATGTCACTCCCCTTAGAGTGATCTTCAATCAGCGCACGCGACGAAGGCGATCCGATCTCTTCGTCACCATTGATGAGCAACGTAATTGTTGGGCGTGGCAAATCCCATTCCTGCAGTACCTTGGTAACCCAGATGGCTTGAACTAGCCCGGTCTTCATGTCAAAAATCCCGGGGCCTGACAGTTGGCGTCGACCAGTCGCATCAGTTTTTTCTCGTTGCTGCCACTGTACGAGTGTTCCCTGTGGCCATACCGTATCGTAATGCCCAACAAATAACGCCTTTTTGCCAGACGTGCCCGGCACCGTTACCACTAAATGGTCACCGAATCCTTCTGCTGGAATGGTCTCAATTTTGATATTGGCACCAAGGCGAGCAGTAAGGATCTTTTTGATCTTGTCAGCACCATCGTCTAGGCCTTTGAGGTCGGTGCTGTAAGTTTCGGTTTCCACCAAACAAGTAATATCCGAGATGATTTCATCCAGGTGCTTTTCTACTCCGGTAAGCAACTTCATTGGTTTTCTCTTTCCTCTTTCTTTTTAGAATCCAAACGGGATGCCGGTGAGATACCAGATCATGAAGAACGCGACCCACACTACCCAGATGACGCCTGCCAGAGGCAGCGTGAAGGAAGCTAGGGTGCCGATACCTGCGCTCTTCTTGTAGGACTGGATGAAGCCGAGTGCCATCACAAAGTATGGGCTCATCGGAGTAACACAGTTGGTAACCGAATCCGCGACGCGGTACATAGCCTGAGTGGCTTCCGGCTCAATTCCGAGCAGCATGAGCATTGGAATGAAAACCGGCGCGGCGAGCGCCCACATGGCGGAACCACTGGTCAGGATCAGGTTCATTACCGAAATGACGAGGGCCATTCCCAACAGAATCGCCCAACCAGGTGCATTGATCTGCTTGAAGATATCGGCACCGTAGATCGCAAGAACCTGACCGATACCCGTCCACTTGAAGTAAGCGAGGAACTGCGCGATGGCGAAGAACAACACCAGAATCGGAGCCATAGACTTAAATCCTTCAGTCATGGCTGGGATGACGTCGCCAAGCTTCGAGTAAGTCTTTGCAGCCTTCCCGTAGGCAAAGCCCACAAAGGCGAAAAACAGGCCAATAACACCTGCCATTCCTTCCATCACTGGGGACTTCAGCAGCTCATTCTGGGGACCACGGAACGGCGAATCCGGAATTGTCATAGCGATAACGAGCGCAACGAAAAACAGCATTCCGACGAGGGTGGCCATGCGTATTCCGGCGCGTTCATTGCTGCTGAGATCCAATGACGAAATGGTGGTAGCTTCGCCAGTCACGTCTTCGTCTTCCTCCAAATCTGGACGCTTGACCAGCACCTTTTCCACAACGATGGTGATAGTCAAAGCGACCAGTACGGAGGATGCCAAGGAGAAGAAGTAGTTAGACGTTGGGTTCATGAATCCAGCAGGATCCATGGTGTGGATTGCAGCGGTCGAAATGGTGGAGAGCAAAATGTCGGTCGGAGTAATCGACGGCGATGCATCATAGCCCGCGGATACAGACACGAACGCTACAATGCATCCGAGCACTGGGCTACGCCCCAAGGATTTGAAGACGATTCCACCAAGAGGAATCAACGTTACGTAAGCGGCGTCGCCAGCAACGTGACCGATCATGCCTGCGTATGCGAGCGCAAACGTGGTGAAGCGCGCTGGAATTCGCAGCACGGTCAGGCGTAGGACAGCGTCGAAAAGCCCGCTCCTTTCGGCGATCACAATGCCGAGCATCGTGGTCAAAATAGTGGCAAGCGGCGGGAAGTCCGCAAAATTCTTCACTACGTCGCCAATGATGACTTCTGCACCAGCCTGGGACAGTAGCGATTTGATAGCGATTGTCTTGCCGTCAGCTGGGTTCACCGCGGTAACGCCCATTGCTTTGAGAACTGCGCTGAGAACGATGAGCAGCACGGAAAGAATGCAGAACAGCCAAAACGGATGTGGCAGCTTGTTGCCCCACTTTTCGATGGCATTAATTGAGCGGAAAGCAAGCTGAATGAGCTTTCCTCCCGAAACCTCTTGTGTCGAAGCTTGGACAGGTGCTGACATTTCAACCCCCTTGAGTGAAGTAGATTTATTCGACCCTTGTTGGCGACTTAGCTCACAGTAAAGCACACTTTGCCGACTTTGTTCACGAATTCATGTCCATATGCCGGAATTGAAACCCAGAATTTTGTGCAATGATGAAAACATGCTTGATGAAACAGATGTTGTCCTGGTCGGAGCGCTTTTCTTTGATCCCCGCGCCACCTTCGATGCCTTAGGGCACGTCGCGGGCGTTTCAGCATCGACAGCTTCCCGCCGACTTCGTCGCCTCGTGGAATCGCGAACAATTCGTGTAGTCGGTGAAGTGTCTTGGCATCTGTTTTCCCAGACCTACCCGGTTCACGCTTGGATAAGCGTTTCAGGGCGAGAATATTCCGCCGTGGCCCGCGAAGTCGCCCAGCTGCCCGAAGCCCAGCATGTGGCCTCACTTTATGGTCGAGAACCAGTGTTTGCCACGCTGCACGGCCAAAACGACATCGATACCGTCCGAGTCATCGATCAGATTCATTGCATTGACGGAGTCTCCGCCGTCTACACGCTTCCCGTGCTGCAATGGGCTGTAAAGGCTTCAGGTTGGAATCCAATGTTGCTGGAAGGTGAACACCTGGAGAGAGCCCAAGCAATTCTGCCTCTGAATGGGCCACCCCACTTGCCTCAGATAACAGCTACCTCTGAGCTTCCACGCACCAAGGCGGAAGTCATGGCGCTCAGCGCACTACAACAAGATGGCCGACTGACTGCAACGGAACTTAGTGGAGTGATCGGCGCATCGATCCCCACTGCGCAGCGCCTGATTAACCGCCTTATCGACGACGGCTGGTTCCGTCCCCGCGCCGAATGCAACCTCGCAGCTATCGGCATGGGCTGCAAGTTCCTGGTGCGGGTTCAGTCCGACCCGCAGCACACAGAGTCCGTTCTGCGTGAGTTTTCCCCGCATCCCGCCAACCGATTCGTGACGCAAATCGCCGGCGACTCGGATGTCTTCGCCACCGGCGTGTGCAGAAATCGCCACGAACTCACGACGATCCTCAACCACGATTTCGCCGCGATCTCTGGGCTCAAGGCCACCCAGACCAACATCATCGCGCGCGATTGGAAGCGCTACTGGACGAGCATCGACGAGGACGGAAACCTAGGAGAATTCACCCCGCCTGCACTGTGGCCCGCCAGCTAGGGAAAGTCGACTCCCACGTTTTGTCCAACCTCGAGCTTTTCTTCAGTGAAAGCGCGGAAGGTCAGTTCACCGGCAAGAACGGTGACGGAGTATCCACCGCGTTCAAACAGCACTGATTGAACTGTACCGTCGAGTTTGCCGGTTTTTTCCGGAACAACAGTTACATCGGAAGGCAGCACCCATTCCCCGGAGGGCAGCACGGTTGCGTCGGCAATGAAAGACGCTACCTCAGCAGAAATTGGTGCAGACAGCAGCTCAGCGGGCGGAGCTACTTGCAAGATTTTTCCGCCAGACAAAACCACTACCCTATCCGCGAGGGCTAGGGCTTCAGCACGATCGTGAGTCACATGAATGGTGGTGAGCCCTTTCGATCGTACGAGAGTAACGAGGTCACGTCGAAGGGAGTCACGCAGCGGCTCATCGAGCGAAGAAAGCGCCTCATCCAGCAGTAATACTCGCGGATCTGCCACGAAGGCGCGGGCCAAGGCGACGCGTTGACGCTGTCCACCTGACAGAGACGCAGGTTTGCGCTTGGCAAAGCCTCCAAGACCTACCATGTCCAGGGCTTCGTGCACCCGTTCCGCCGAGAACACACCACCACGTCGCAGCGGGTAAGCCACATTCTCAAACACGTTCATGTGCGGCCAAACTGCGTGTTGTTGAAAAACCATGCCCAGGTGGCGTTTTTCCGGCGGGACTCCTCTCATCGGATCGCCGTCGATAAGCAGCGTGCCCTCGGTTGGTTCGATGAATCCGGCGATGGTGCGTAGCAACGTCGTCTTGCCTGATCCTGAGGGACCGACGAGGGCAACGAATTCGCCGGGTTCGACGCTGAGGTTGATGTCGCTGAGTCCGGTTGTGCCGTCTGGGAAGGTAACACCCAGGCCGCTGAGCTGAATCATGCGCGGTCCTTTACTGTGAAGCCGAGTGCTGCAACGCCAACGAGGACGAAGAGGAGTGACAGGGCGCTGGCCTGGTTGTAGTCACCGGCCAGTTGCAGATTGAAAACTTGCACGCCGAGAGTAGTGGTGCCCGGTGCGACCAAGAGGATGGAGATGGTGAGCTCACGAACGGCGGTGACCAGCACCAGCACCGCACCCGAAATGGCTGCCGGCAGCGAGATCAAACCGGTGGTGAGCAGAGCACGCAGGCGCGAGGCCCCGGAAACGCGTGCGGCTTCTTCCACTGCGAGCGGGGTCTGCTGCAATGGGGCTCGCACAGCTTGCAGTACCAGCGCAGTGAACGCGCACACATATGCGCCCAGGATCACCCATCGAGTGTTGTAGGTGCCGGTGTAGCGGCCAAGAATCAGCCATCCCACACCAATGATCAGCCCTGGTAGCGCGGTTGGCAGCAGGATCACCAGTGACATTGGCACGTTGCTCCAGTGCCTTGTCCTGGTGACGATGATTCCCGCCACCCAACCGAGTACGCCACACAACAGAGCGGCCGAAACAGCAAGCAGCGCGGAATTGCCAAAGCCCTCGACGACGCGTGGGTTGCCCAGCGCCAAGCGGAAATTATCGAAGCTGACGGTCTCCGTGGTGAACGGTACGCCCGGAGCTGGCAGCAGCGAGCGGTAGGTAAGTCCGAGCAGTGGAGCCAACGTCACTGCGAGCCCGAGGACCCAAGCGACAACAGTGACCGGCAGACGCAGAATACCAAGTGGATACCGCTGCGTCGCGCCCGTATCGGGCATACTTGCCGACGCCCAGAGGGACACCAGGTAGTCGCAGATAACGGCACCTATTCCCAGCAACAACAGCACGACGCCGACTGTCGACACTACCTGGAGTGGATTAGCTACAGTCCCGGAATCCATGAAGCAGTAGATCATGGTGGCCAGTGTTTCAAAGCGCTCGGGAGAGCCGAGAATAGCTGGGATGCCGAAGTCTGCGAGATTGGCTACTGCAGTAAGGGTAAACGCACTGAGCAGCGCAGAGCGCAGCAACGGGATGGTGACGGTGCGCAGTGCGGTGAACGTCCCGGCGCCACTGATCCGGGCGGCGTGTTCCATGTCTCCGGGGATTTGCTTGAGCGCTGCTGCGATCACCAAATACACCACTGGATAGGAGTGGAGGATCATCAGCACAATGACGCCATCAGCGCCATAGACATTCCATACTTCCCGACCAAACCAACTGTTGACTCCCTGTTTCGGCCCAAACAGCTGCATCCACGCAATCGCGCCAATGAACGGTGGCACCAGCAGCGGAGAAAGCAGGAAAAGCCTCAACAGCTGCGCCCCACGCACATCGGTGCGTTCCAGAATGAGAGCGCCTGCCGTCCCCACAAAAAGTGCTCCAACACTGGCGAGGACGGTGGAGTAGGCCGAGTTCCAGGTGGCTGTGCCGAGCCCTTGCTCGAGGAGAATGGGCCATTGATTGCCTCCGAATGCGAGCGAGACAACCAAGCCAAGAGGAGTGAGAAAAAGGCCAATGAGGATGAGCCAAACGCCCATCTTCATCAATCGAATTTGTGTCACTTCATTGCTTCCTGGAAGGCAGCGACGGCGGCCTTCTTATCGGCGGTGATCTTCTCCAGGTTCTGGTCCATCAGTGCGATGTCCTTCAGTTTAGGCGCATCCTTTGGAGCGCCTGCATCCTCACGGATCGGGAGGTAGTTCTGCTTTACTGCCAGTTCCTGGCCTTCCTTGGAGATAAGGAACTCCAGGTACTTGGTAGCTGCTTCCTGCTTGTCAGAAGCCTTGAAGATGCCGGCGGGCTCGGTGATGAATGGTGCTCCTTCCTTCGGGTAGGCAACGGCCGCTGGGGAGCCCTTCACCGCAAGGTCACGGACCAGGTAGTCAACCACGATGCCGACCGGGCGGGAACCGGAAGCAATCTCCTGGGATGCTGGCCCGTTGGACTTTGCGATCATTGGCTTGTTCGCGCCAAGGCCCTTGATGAACTCTTCGCCGAGAGCTGGATCATTCTTCCAAGCAGATGCATTGAACGCTGCAGCACCAGATACGGTAGGATCAGGAAGAACCAACTTGTCCAGGAACTTAGGATCGGTCAAATCCTTCCAGGAACCTGGGGCTTCGGTGATTTCCTTCGTGTTGTAGGCAATAACGGTTGGAATGATGCGGGTGCCGACGTAAAAGTTGTTTGGATCCTTCGCGTCATCAATCACTGCCTTGGTGTCCAAGTTGTCCAGCTTTGCCAGGTCACCTGCCTTTGCGTATGTCTCAAAGGTTGGAGCGTCGGCTGCCCACAGGATGTCGGCGCCGATCTTGCCAGTCTTCTTCTCGGATTCGATGCGCGCGTTCAGGTCACCGGTACCAGCGCGGAAGACCTCAACTTCGATGTTTGGATTCTTCTCCTGGAAAGCCTTGTTGATCTCATCAACCTTCGCCTCAGGCTCCGAAGTGTAGACCGTGATCTTGGTCTTCTCACCAGTTTCAGCCTTGCCATCGACTTTTTCTGCAGGTTCGGCACAACCCACGAGTAAGGCAGCAGCAGAAAATACAGCGATGGCTAATCGTATGTTTTTGAGATACATGATCAACAGAGCCTTTCAATTGATGAAGGATTAAGCGATATGATCCTTCATTGTGTTACGGACCTTGATTCGATGCAGCGCAACTTTTATCCTCGGGGGTAACGGGGGTGTTTTCCAAAGTTCACCTCCGAAAAGCCACTTCCTCTACCCGCTAGACGAAAAGACCATGATCATTTGTGCAGTGCCCATTTAAAATAAGTAGTCTGACCGAGGATTTATCTCTACGAACATTACATGCCAACCAGCAGCGGGCCGTCGATAAGCGCAGCCTTGCACCGCACCTTGCCCGGGCCGCCTTCCACCCCGAGAAGCCGAAAACAAGCCCCCGTTTCAGCTGATCACTGCAATTGCTTCGGTCTCAGACCCCACCGTATGGCCCAGAAATTCGAATCCCGTCAGTCAAACCCAATAGGTCAGAAGCAAGGAAACTTCGGGTATTCCTCACCTACTCATGGGACAATTCACCCATGGACTTGTTCATCCTACTCACGACTTTTGCCGGGTCGTGGCTTATCGTCGTCGGCCCGCTGCTTCAGGCTTCCTTGGAACTTTCCGAGGCATCTCGTCAGGACCGTGACAACACCAAGCAAGGCCATTCCCGCTGGTGGTGGCTGTTTCCTCCGTTGATGTACTGGGTGAGCACGCGCTCCATGGACCACGATTCCGCTGTTGCACGAGCTTATCGACGCCGCGCCACCGGTTGGTTCGCCGTCGCCGGAGGCGGCGCTCTCCTTGCATTTGGGCCCACTCACGAAGTGTCTTCATTGCTTCGTTTGGGCATTGTTGGCTTCTTTGCCCTCTACGCTTCCTTTTTCGCTCTATGCTGCCTATATACTGCAATCCGAATGGTAGTCAGCTCGCGTGCAGCTGACGGTGCAGAAACCTCGAGCCCCAGAATATGAGGGTTAAAGGAGCTTTACGGAGCCATCAGAGTCTGAGTCCACACCGTCGAAATGGGCATGGCCCACAATCGCTCTCCCATGGGGAGAATCTCTTGGCCGGAATGAAGGAAGATTCCCGCTCGGAATTTGTCGCCGGCGATTTCCTTCAAGTGCTTCAACCCCGCAAAATCTTTAGCGCCGATGGACATTGCGGCCTTAACTTCGATCCCTACGACTTCGCGACGCCGGTTTTCCATCACAAGGTCAACCTCCCGCCCACTGGAAGTCCTGAAACGAACAAACGGAAGGACGTACGAATCCATCCGGGTCTTCCTGGGCCGCCTTCCGCGTTGATGCCGCATCAAGGTTGAAGATCTTCGCGTCATGTTCTCGCAGAAGTTAACTCACGAGGGTACTCTTGCCTACCTGGCGAGCACCGGACACAACCAGGACCGGTGTATCAGAACATATTTCTTCCGCCCGCACTGCTGCATTACGACGAATCAACGGTTCAGCCATGAGCCGTATTACAGCAGTTAAACACGGGTGCGCTGCGGTTCTGCAAGTCTCTCGCTGCGGTTCTGCAAGAGTTTCGCCTCGCTCAAGTCCCACAAAGTGGTGTAGCCAACGATGTCCAGACTGCATTACCTTTACAACGACTGTTGCCGTCACCCACAACACTCCACAATTGAGAAGACCGCTTGTCCTTTCGGTCATGTCACGAAGCAGTGGAAGATAAGTGGCGGTGTACAAATATCACACATTCGAAAAATAAGCACACAATCACTTGTTAC
Source organism: Corynebacterium sp. NPDC104732 (assembly GCF_055583565.1). Classification (NCBI taxonomy): domain Bacteria; kingdom Bacillati; phylum Actinomycetota; class Actinomycetes; order Mycobacteriales; family Corynebacteriaceae; genus Corynebacterium; species Corynebacterium sp. NPDC104732. Next base: position 342 of record NZ_JBVJNS010000028.1, on the reverse strand, counting down.
ATTTAAACTCACTAAACGGCATTTCAGGAAATGGTTTCTTTCCACCAAGCCGACCAACTATGATAAAAACCACTTCTAGCTGTAATAGTGACCAGCTGGATTATAATCACCGCTAGAGCGATTATCACGCTGGCTTTTGCGGTGTCAGTCAGCACGCCTACCACTTCGTTCATAGCCGTTAACAGGCTGTGTGCGCTGCAAACCGCCTTTCGAAATATTTCCGTATTCCGCTAGGAAACGCTTCTTCGTGAGGTTACCCTCGAGTAGTGGACACCCAATTAGTACGGATGTTGTGTCCGTAGGAGAGGATGTTCATTATGAGTCAGCAACGCAAGAGGTTTA
>NZ_JBVJNS010000027.1:0-18185 GCF_055583565.1 Corynebacterium sp. NPDC104732 | reverse complement strand
CATACGGTAGCCCGAGGTACTCGGTGATCAAATCGATCTTTTGCTGTGCGGTTAATCCAACTAAAGACATAACCTGCCTACTTTCCTTGTGTGATTGACTCACAATCAGGTTGGCACACAGGGCAACGGTACTTTTTCGGTCTGATCCGTCAGTTTCCATTACCAAATCCGGCACGGGGGCGGCACGACGAGAGAAGTCAGTCATACTGATCAATACGGCATATTTGGCCCCAGATTGCCATGCTGACAACCTTCACAGTGGTCACTTTAGGAACATTCTGCGCTCTTCTGAAACAGTGGCGCTGCTCCTGGGCTCTTGATGCTGAGCGTGACAGGGGTGTGGAATCGCCAAGTAAAATGGCATTTTCACAACAAGTTGAGCACATTACTTTTCCCGCCACTCGCTCTTGAAAAGTAACCTTCCTATAACGATCTCCCGGGAGCGGCTATGTGGCTGTGATGCGCTTGTTAGTTTCGCCCGCAGCGAGCTTGGGGCGCCTCCCCGTCGGCAGGAACAGGGCGGGCGCCCCATCCAAAGAGTGAATGCCGATGCCCTCTCCACCGCCACGGCAGGCATCCGCACCGGAAGTTGTCCAGCGAAATTATGGACGTGCGTTTATCACCTCTGCCACGGCGGCGAGGGCTTGGGGGTTCATCATGCCCGGATGATCAACAGGCAATTCCTTGATCCGCAAGGTGGCGACTCCGCTCCGCCAGGCCTGCGGATTCAACTCGAGTTCTCGGTGCGATTCCTCCTGCGTGGCAACAAAAAGAGTTGCTTCCAGCTGGGCATCAGCTGTGCTGTGCTCACGCATGAAGGCAGCATTCTTCCGGATCGTCCGCATTAGGCTTTCTATGATGTCGGCAGGAAGGTGAGAAAACGGCCCCTTACTTGTGCGGAGCAGCCTGAGAACGTGAGATTCATCAAGCACCGCGTCGTGAGGAATGCGCTGACCTGCCATCGTCGCAATGCCGCGCAGCTGATCTTGGAGGGACGGTGCGGGGAGCCGACGCCAAGACTCGGCGGGGTAGGCATCGAGCAGGCAAAGCGTGCGGGCGTGAATGCCGTGGTGCTCACGGAGCTGATAAGCTACCTCGTGGGCCAGCACTCCGCCAATCGACCAGCCAATCAAGTCCACCTCTTGTTCACGCGTCACGCGCACAATGTCCCGGACAGCGATGCCCGCGGCTTCGCGCAGGGACGTAACATCCAGCGGTGGTGACGCAAGCAGCGGAGATTGCAGCGCAAACACCCCACGTTTCGCATCGTGCAACAAGGGGAGGAGTCGCGCATAAGACCAACTCAGCCCACCCGCAGGGTAAAAGCAAAAGATCGGGGTTCCGGAGGTGTGCTCGCGCAGCGGGAAGATAGTGTCAAAAGAACGGGGACCTGCGTCGGCGCGTAGCCGCGCGGCTAGCTGCACCGGAGAATGCGCGGCAAAGACATCCGCAATGCCCAGCTCCGCCCCGGGGAACCGGGTATTCACCTCGGACACCAATTCCACCGCATTAAGCGAGGTGCCACCAAGCTCAAAGAAGTTCGCTTCAGCGGTGACATCCGGAATCCCAAGCACCTTGGCAAAACAACTGCGCATCCGACGGACATCGGCTGAATCAGACGCATCGCCACTAATGACAAAAGACGGCGTCGGCAATGCCGCGCGATCGAGCTTCCCGTTTACCGTAATAGGCAACCGCTCCAACACCGTCACCCGTGCCGGGATCATGAAATCTGGTAGCTGCTCGCGCGCGAAGTCCAACACGTGCACTGCGGTCACCGGCCCCACCACATAAGCCACGAGCAGCTCGGCACCGCTCGGTGCCTGGACTACCTTCGCGGCCGCATGTGCGACACCTGGGCACTGCGTCAGTACGGACTCGACCTCCCCAAGCTCCAACCGTTGGCCACGCAATTTCACCTGAGCATCCTTGCGGCCCAAGTACAGCAGCTCCCCTTCCGTCGTCCAGCACGCCATATCGCCAGAGTCATAGCGTGCCGGGCTCGCTGGCCAGAACGGATCCCTATCAAAGCGCTCCGCAGTCAGCTCCGGCTGTCCCAGATAACCCAAGGCCACCTGTGGCCCCGAAAGATATAACCGTCCCGGGCAACCCACCGGCACCGGATTGCCCCACCGATCCAACACATAGAGTCGGGTGTTCCACACCGGAACGCCGATAGGAGTTCGGGGCTCGTCCATCGCACAGGTATGCGCCGAGACATCAATCGCGGCTTCCGTCGGGCCGTAGAGATTGTGCACCTTGACGTCGAGAAGCTGCATAGTGCGGGACGCCAGCGCTGCGTCCAACGCCTCGCCGGACGTGATCACCATGCGCAGTTGCGGTAACGACGGCGTGCAGCCCGAAAGAAATACGGTCAGGGCAGAAGGTACAAAATGGCACACAGTGGCCCCGGTAGCCTGCAAAAATGCCTGAAGCTGTGCCGGATCCTTGTGAATGCCGGGGCGAGCGATCGCTGCTGTGACCCCGTGCGTAAACGGCAACAAAAGCTCCCACACTGACACATCAAAAGAACTCGGAGTCTTCTGCGCCACCACGTCATGCGGGCCAATGCCGTACCAGTGCGTCATCCACTCCAGCCGATTCGCAATGCCATCCTGTGGCACAGCCACCGCCTTCGGGCGGCCGGTCGAACCCGAGGTGAACAAAACATAGGCGCACTGCCTCGGGTTAGGCGCCACCGCAGTGCGCTGCGACACCTGTTCCAAGTCCAGCGGATTCACGGTGTCTTCCCGAACGCGTAGCACCGGACCCGGTGCAGGAATATCCAGCTCAGCGCACGTCAGTACCGCCGCCGCGCCGGACTGCGCGAGCATGTACTGCTTTCGCTCCCTCGGCAGCTCCGGATCTATCGGCACCCACGACGTGCCCGCCAGCACCGCGGCAGCAACGGCCAACTGCAGCGCCGGACTCCGACGCAGGTGCAAAGCAACCGGTCGCTCGGGGCTCAAACCTTGAGTGAGCAACCACTCCCGCAGCTGATCAACGTGGCGCCACATCTGGGCGCGGGTCAATGATTCCTCTCCAAAGCGCAACCCCACGCGTTCTTTAGCCTCTGGGTCGGCCGCATCGCGGGCGCGCTGGCGAGAGACCATCTCAAACAAGGTGTCGCACGGTAGTGGATGATCGGTGTTATTGAACTGGCGCACCACCAGCTCCACTTCCTCCGGCAGTGCACACGGTAATTCAGTGAGAGAGCGCGCGCCGTCAGCTACGCAGCTCAACAAGTGGGTGATGCGCCGAAGATGCAGATCCAGCGCAGCAGACGTTGTCCCGTAGGCAAAAGCCTGCACCGCGAAGCCACCAGCTTCCGATTGGAACAGGAATTCCACGTCCCCCACCGCGCCCACTGAGACAGTGCGAATCTGCGCCGAGCTGCCCGCAAGAGACAGCGACGGGGAAAATGGGCGGAAATTTACCGTGGGGCCCACGATACGATCCGATGGAGAAACCCGGTGCATCCGGCGGATTTCCTCCGAGCGACACGAGGCGTGCGCACGGACCGCGGTCATGTGTTCGTGGTGGCGCCGTATTTCCTCATCGAGTTCGAGGGGACCTGCCGCCGAGACGACAAACGGAACCACATCTACCAGCGGCTCTTGGGCGATCTTCGATTGCCCCAGCGGTCGGTTGGCGCAAGGTAGACCCAGCCACACCTGCTTAGCGTCTGTCATCACCGCGGTGTAGTGACCGATGACGGCAGTGAGGACGGAAACTTCCGACACCCCTGCGTCAGTCGCAAGTTGCTGCACCTTGCGGCGTATGCCTGTGGGCACCTCCGCCCGTACGGTTACCAGCTCAGTCGATGTAATCGATCCCGGTGATTCTGACAGGAGCGCTGGGGGTGCGGCCGTGATGGGGTAGTCGGCCCAAAAGTCTCTATCGGCGGGGGCTGGCGTAGGCACCTGAGTTGTGTGCTGGTCGGAGATGAACGGCGATTCCGGGGCCGGGGCACCAGCGAGGCGGGCGCTATAGCAAGCTGCGATCCATTTCAGGAGGGCATGGAAGGCGAAGCCATCGCCTAGAATATGGTGGAACCGGGCCAGCCACACTTGGCGCCCGTCGCTCAGCTCAATGAGGTGGTGGCCACTGAGCTCCGCAGCGGTGAAGGCACCATGTGTGAGATGCACGGGGATCGAAATCTCTTGTTGTGCCCATTGCTGCACGTCGTCGTCATCGGCACATGCGAGGCGCTTGACGACGATGGGGATATCAGCCGGGTTCTCGCCGAGGAATGCGGCGAACTGGGGCAATTGCCGGAGGCAGTGGCGGATTGTCTCCGCGAGCACGGAAAAGTCAACGGGAGCGCTAAAAAATACCAGTTCAGCGCACTGAAACCGCGCTGAACCCGGTTCGGCTGCTTGCGCGAACCACAGTGACTGTTGCTGGGGAGAAAGCTGGTCGAGCATGGTTGTCCTTTACAGGTGAGTGAGGTGATTAAAAAGCGCGCCACGCCAGCAGGCATAGTCGTGGCCACCGTCGTAAACCTGCAACTGAAAAGGCCAGCGAGCGGCGTCTAGTGCCATCGAGAGGACGTGGAGTCGGGCCACCGTAATGTTCTCCCGGGCACCTACATCCAGGAAGATCCGTGGCAGCGGTGTCCTGGCGGAAGGTGTGGACCAGAATTGTGTGGTGATCCAGTCATTACGTTGAATGCTCAGATCTTTGGGGGCGGAAGCGCCGTCGGGAGTCCACCACAACGAAGGCGACTGGGCGATCACAGCGCTGTACCGTTCCGGGAAGTGTCGGGCAGCGTATAAACAAGACAGGCCACCGAGAGACTGTCCCGCCAGCACATTGCCGCGTTGTAGGTTTATCCGGACTCCTTTGGTGCGGGCAGTTTCTACTGCCCAGGTGGTGCCCACAGAACTGATGAATTCGAGGAATTCGTGATTGGCCCCTAGCCGTTGGATCCGTTGCGGAATGCTCTCGCAGCACACTCCGAATACAGTCAGCCGCGGGAGCGCCGATCCGGCAGCTTCCAGCGCAGCGGGGAGCTGGAGCCGAGGGAACCACGTTTCGGCGTCGAAAAGCGTCAAGAGCGCGGCGTCTGTGTGGCTGCCGATTTCCGGGCTAGTTTCCGGCAGGTAGAGGTACACTTGCAGTGGGGTGCCGGTGTGGTCTCGCAGCGTGTCGGTGATCAACGTGCCACGCAATGCGGTGAGCGCCTCTGGCCGCGGGCTGGCGGGCCAATGGGGCTGCGCCTCTGCTGCACTGCCTGCGACGATGGATAGCCCGTTGCTGCCGTCCTGGGTTAGTTGCGCTCTGGCGTGGGGATCCGGGAGGGTGCGGCAGGAATTGTGTGGAGGGGGGCCTTCGCTATGGGGCTTGCTGCGCCCCGGAGGGACGAGCTGAAAACCGTAGGAGCCACGGTATGTCGGCGGCAGGTCGAGGGTCCGTACCCACATGGGAGTATCCGCTATACGACGCATGACCCCGCGGTCAGCGTTCTCCTTATCGGTGAGCCGATTGAGGCGTAGATGGACGGAGGAAGTTGCAGGAGCGCCCGCTGGGAGACGGAAGAGGAAACTCGCGGCGCCACAGGAGGGGTGCATGATCGGCGTTCCAGCAGTGGTAAGTGCGTCCCAGGCTTCGGCTGCGCGGCCATGGCGGGCGGCAGTTTCAAGAACACTGACTAGTGAATTTTCCAGTTCATCAGCACTATCGAGGGTCGCTGAAGGCCACGAGGAATGGGGGCTGTCAGACACACGGGTCCTTTCTTAAGGGAGCTGCACAGTCATAGACAATGTAGGTTAGCCTATGCTAACTTCACATCGTTGAATAAGTAAAGACTCTGATTATCAGAACCAATTGACTGTGCGCTGCCACGCAGGCGGAGGAAACATGAAGATTCTCGTCATCGGCCCGCCCCTCTATGGGCTGCTGTACCCAGTGGTATCCCTTGCTCACGCATTCCGAAGCAACGGCCACGATGTCGTCCTTGCCACCGGTGGAGCCATGACTGAACAGGTCATTCACGCTGGGCTGCCAACCTTCAACGCCGCTCCGGGACTTGACCCCGACGCAGAATACCGCAGGCAAGAAGCCAGCCGAAAGCAACGAAACCTCGGTACCAAACCCGGCGGATTCGCCTTCTTCAGTGAAGAAATGTCCGATAATCTCGTTGAATTTACCCGGGCATACCAGCCCGACCTCATCGTCTACCCGCCGCTAGGCGTGGCAGCTCGGCTGCTCGGCTCAAAATTCGGCATCCCCACCGTGCTCCAGACTGTTGGATTCGCCCACCAGCCGACGCATGTAAATACCGTGACCCGCGCCTTGGAGCCAGCGCTACGACGCCACGGAGTCCCCCACATACTGGAAGCACCGCATCAAGATCTGCGCTGGATCGACGTCGCTCCCCCGAGTATGAGTGTGCTCGACTACCCCAAGGCTGAGGTGGTTCCCATGCGCTACGTGCCATACAACGGTGGCACCGAACTGCACCTGAGAGACGTCCATGCTGAGGACGAGCAGGGGCAACGCCGCATCTTGGTCAGCCTAGGCACGCTCAAACCCATGGTCGACGGGCTTGACCTCATCAGCTGGATCACCAAACAGGCGGAAGAACTCGACGCCCAATTCACTGTCCAACTGCGCACCAACGCCCGCGCGGGCCTCCCGGCACAGCTCCCCGCGAACGTCCAACTCGTTGACTGGCTCGGCCCAGATGCCTATCACCAAGCTGACCTGTTCATCCATCACGGCGGAGCCGGAAACACCTTCACCGCCCTCAGCCACGCCATTCCTCAAGTCATTTTCGGAGAAGGCGCAGACCGCCCCCACAACGCAGCAATTGTACGCAACCGCGGGTGCGGAGTGCTCCCGCCCGAAACCGGACTCAGCGCCGAGTTTCTCCGCGGGGTAATGGGGGATGAAGAACTGCGTCGACAAGCGCATGCGGTAGCTGCGGAATTGGCTGCCATGCCCGCCCCGGCGACAGTCGCAGCCCAGCTCAGCGACCTGGTCCGGGCCCCATGAACCGCACGCTAATGAAGGAGTGCGCGCACTACCCGCGCCTCATCGTCGGCATCGTGGCAGTTTCTAGCGCGACCATTATCGCGGTGGTCGCCGGGCCGCTGCTGTCCCGCCGCGCCGTCAACGAAGCCCTCGCCGGTCACACCGAGCAGCTCTGGGTGTTCGGCGCACTGCTCATGGGGATCGCCCTACTGGACTTCGGGGGCGACTACCTGCGTCGCTATCTTGCCGGAAAGCTATCATTGCGCGTCCAACATCGGCTCCGCACCAAAGTTTTCGACGCTGTCCACAACCTTGACGGCCACCAGCGTGACACGATCGGCGCCGGAAACATCATCGCCCGCCTGAGCAGCGACGTGCAGCAAACCCACCCCCTGCTCAGCATGTGTCCAGTTCCGCTGGCCGTCTGCACCTACTACCTCTGTGGCATCGCCGTCATGGTGTGGCTGTCCCCGGCGCTGAGCTTGATCACCGTCGCCATCGTCGTGGCCCTCGGTTGCACCGCCTGGTTCACTCGTCGCCGCGTCATCGCCACTACCGGCCGGGCACAGCGGGAGCTCGCCAGCATGACCGAACACGTCCGCGAGCTTGTCGACGGCATTGCGGTGACCACCGCTTTCTCTCAACAGCCTCGGGAACTGGCCTCCCTAGAACTGCGCTGCACCGGACTGCTCCGTGATCGTATCGCGAGCTCTTATGCCCAAGCCGTTCCAGGTGCCACGCTCCTGGGTATTCCAGCACTCGGCCAGGTAGTGCTGCTGATAGCCGGCAAATGGCAGATCGGCACCGGGGCAGTGGACCCGGGCACTTTTATTGCGTTTGTGTTGTACCTCGGTATGCTCACCGGGCCTACCCGCGTGCTGGCCTCCTTCCTCGTTATTGCGCAACGCACCAAAGCCAGCCTGGACCGCATTGATGAAGTCCTGCAGCTGCAGCCCGAGCTCACATACGGCACTCTTCCCGCGCCCGCAGTCGGAAGCATCAGTATGCGTGGGTTGGCCCTCAGCTATCCAGACGCGCCACAACCCGCCGTGCGCGACATAGACCTGCAGGTACGCCCTGGCGAGACCGTCGCCCTCGTGGGAGACAGCGGCTCCGGAAAAACCAGCATCATCCAGCTTGCTGCTCGCATGTACGACCCAACCGCCGGAGAGATCCGGTTTGCGGATCGACTAGCGGCGGAGTTGTCGCAACCGGAATTGCGCGACTACCTCGGAGTGGTATTTGAGGAGCCCTACCTATTCGCCGGAACCATCGCAGACAACATCCGGTACGGCGCCCCGAATAACGTGACGGACGCGGAGGTACAAGAGGCGATCAGGCTCAGTGGTTTGGGCGAGGTGATCGCCGAACGTGGCCTAGCGGGAAGCGTCACTGCCATGGGGCGCAACCTCTCTGGCGGCCAACGCCAGCGCATCGCGCTGGCGCGCACCTTGCTCCGCGATCCCAAAGTCCTGCTCATCGACGACATCTCCTCCTCAGTCGATGCACACACCGAACAGCTCATTCTGGCAGGTTTGCGTTCCTGGAAAACCCGAGAAGATCGATGCGCGCTGATCGTCGCCCGAAGAAACTCCACGGCGCAGCTGGCGGACCGAATCATCGTGCTGAAAGACGGCCAGATCCACGACACCGGCACCTTTACCGAGTTGAAGGGGAGGAATCCCTACTTCCGCGCCCTCATGGGAATAGCCACGCAGGATGCTGTCACGCCGGAGTCCACACTGGCAACTGCCCAGCCGGAACCTAGCGTCGCTAAGGCGCTTGCAGCGGCGCCCGGCGAGCCCAGCCCTCGCGTGCGTGAAGCAGCCCTCGCCGAACAGCGACGCACCCTGCTGAGCATGGCCGCTCCCGCCCGCTTCACGTTCCTCGGGGCGTTTGCAGCGATCGCTGTCAGCGCCCTAGCGCAATCGGCGCTGCCGATCCTGATCCAACACGGCATTGACAGCCCGGACTACCTCCTGATCGGCGCCCTCGCCTTGTTAGTAGTAGTCACTGATTGGTTCGCCCAGATTGCCGCGACTCGCCTTAGCGCTCGTGCCAGCGAGTCCGTCCAGTACATTTTGCGGATCCGCAGCGTGCAGCACCTTTACCGCATCGGCGTGCAGCGCCTGCGTGGCAGCAACGACGATGACCTCCTGACACGGATGACCGTAGACGTTGATTCCCTCGCCCGGTTCCTGCAAAACAGCCTGGCCAATTCGCTCGTCAGCGTACTGACCATGGTGGGAGCGGCTTCCGCTATGCTCCTTGTCAGCCCGACTCTCGCCGCAGTGGCCCTCGCCCCGCTTCCCTTCATCATCGTGGCCACCGTAGCCTTCAAATGCGGTGTTGCCCGCGCTTATGATCAAGCCCGCGATCGCATCGGGAAGGTCAATAGCTACGTACAAGAGCAGGTAGGCGGCATGAAAACCGTGCAGGCCGCTGGCCAGCAAGGGGCGAGCCGCCGCGCCTTCAAGCAGCTCTCCGAACGCTACCGAGACTCGCGCGAACGGGCGCAGCTGTATATCTCCCTGTATTTTCCCTTCGTTGTCTTGATGGGACAGGCTGCTTATGCCCTCATTTTGGTAGCCAGTGCTCATTTGATTGCCCGCAATGAGCTGAGCCTCGGCGCAGCCACCGCGTTCTTGCTGCTCCAGGCGTTGTTCTACAGCCCAATTCAGCAGCTTTCCAATCACTTCGATGCCCTCCAACAAGCAGTCGTTGGTGTTCGGCGCCTGCACGCCTTCCTGGCGGAAGAACCAGCAGCAACTCTCCACCGCGATGCCGCACCCGCCGGTTATGCCCTGTGTGCACGGGAGGTTTCGCTGCGTTACTATGCCGATGACGGCACCCCGATAACGGCGCTCGATCAGGTTTCTTTCGAGGTTCCTCAAGGGGCAAAGGTGGCGATTGTTGGAGAATCCGGCTCCGGGAAGACCTCGCTAGCCACCGTGCTTTCCGGACTCGCCAGTCCTGATCACGGCACCGTGATAGGCGCCGATCGCGTCGCCTATGTCCCCCAAGAACCGTTCCTTTTCTCCGGCAACGTTCGAGACAATCTCCGCTATGGTGCACCGGAGGCCACGCAATCCCAGCTATATGACGCTGTGCGACGCGCCGGGCTCGTGGCCGATGAAACACTACTCGCCACCGAGGTTTCTTCCGGAGGCACAAATCTCCCGCTGACTCACCGTCAACTCTTGGCTTTGGCGCGCGCGTTCGTGGCTGATCATCCCATCGTGATTCTGGATGAAACCACTTCCCACCTAGACCATGAGCAAGAGCGCGTCGTGGTCGAGCAGTTGCTTGCCGACGCTGCCACCGCCATCGTGATAGCTCATCGCCTGAGTACGGCGCGTGCTTGTGACTACGTTGCCGTGATGGCTCGGGGACGGATCGTCGAATGGGGCACCCCAACTGAATTGCTGCACGCAAATGGCCAATTTGCCTCACTTAATGCGGCGTCTTCAGAATCCCATGTGACTAGCTGATGATCATTTTGCTGCCGCGAGGCTCACCAGCATTGTGCTGCATAACTAATCCCATCCCACTTAATAGAAAGGCAATTCTCTCATGTTGTCCCGTAATCGTTCACTTCTCTCTGCCGTTGTGGCGTTGTCCGCAGCCGTCACCCTCACCGCGTGCTCAGGTAACGCCACAGGCGGCGGCGCCGTGGCTGCCGCGCCCGATGACGCTGCGCTCAAACAGCGACAGGAGTGCATCAACACAGCGAAAGAGCAAGCGAGCTCCGATTTGATTCTGAATCAGGACTGGATTCATGTGACCTCCACCAACGACTTCGCCGAACTCGACGCTGAAGTTCAGCTGCCAGCGAAGGTCAAAGATGGCATCGGAGCCGAAGTCGAGGTCAAAGACATCAGCAAGATCATTTCCGCCGGCGATGGTATTTCCGCGACATTGGGCGCGTTGGGGCTGGCCGATAAGATCTACGCCGCCTCCGAGGATTCCACCTCCCCCGAGGGCATCTGCGCCGAACAACACTTCAAGTTCGGTAAGGACACTGGCGCAGAGGGACTGCTTGCTATCGACGGCACCTTGTTCATTGGGGATAACACCAAGCGCCACGGCACGGTCGCACAGCAGTTCCGTGACGTTGCCATGGACGCTGTAGTGGTAGATGATCAGCAGCCACAGTTGGGCAAAATCAAGGCTGTTTCGGAGTATGTAGGTGCCACCCAGGCGGGAGAGAAACTGGTCGCGGACATTTCCGCACAGCTTAAGGATGCATATTCCAAAATGGCTGCGAGCAACATTGCAGGCAAGCGGGTTATTCAGCTTACTGCTACGGGTGCCGGTGGTCAGAACTCCGTTGCAGGTAAAGGTACCCCGGGCGTGGAGCTGGTGACAGCTATGGGGTTGAAATCTGTTGGAGAGGAAGCCGGATTACGCGGATTCTCTCGCGAGTTCAGCAATGAAGGCCTGCTGGCCGCGGATCCAGAAATCATCTTGATCGCTGAATCTGATTTGAAGAAGTGGGGTAGCGAAGAAGGAATGTGGTCTGCGTTCCCCACTCTCAAAGACACTACCGCTGGTCGGGAGCAGCGAGTGATCGTCATGCCAGATGCGCAGATCCGCTACACCAGCCCAGAACTGGGTGTAGGAGCACAAGCGCTTGCCGACGCCCTGGTGAAAGAATTCGGAAACTAAAGGAACCAGATGCTAAAAGAGCGCAGTACGGAATCAAGGGTCCGCAGAATCTCCTTGGCTGCCACATTGTTGGTTGGCGGCGGAGTGTTGTTGGCACTTGTGATTGTAGGCGTATCTCTGGGGCCACTACGGATCCCGATTCCTGATGTCTGGCGCATCTTTGCTTTCAAGTTTGGTGCGGTAGACGCCGGGCACCTGTCCACCAGGGATATCAATGTGGTGTGGATGCTCCGTGTGCCCCGAGTCATTATGGGCGCAGTGGTAGGTGCGTCGCTCGCGATCTCTGGTGCTGCTCTGCAGAGCCTTTTCAACAATCCGTTGGCAGATCCCGGGATTGTTGGAGTGACCAGTGGTGCCAGTGTGGGCGCCGTGGGTGCCATTGTGCTCGCTGGCTCCTTCAAACACACGTGGCTACTGCAGACACTAGGGACACAATGGGTGGTACCAGTGGGCGCTTTTGTGGCCGGCTTGGCTATTACTCTCCTGGTGTACGTGCTTGCTCGTCCAAAACGAAACCGAGGGACGGCGCGGATGCTGCTGGTGGGCATCGCCCTTGGATCTGCATGCCAAGCGGTGGTGGGATTTTTCACATACATCGCAAGTGATTCGGAGCTGCAGACACTGGTGTTTTGGCAGATGGGATCGTTGTCCAAGGTGACGTGGTCGCAGGTGATGGTGGTAGTCCCGGTGTTTGTTATCGGCATAGTGTGCACGCTGTCTCTCTCCCGCGCGTTAGATGTGCTGACGCTAGGCGAGCGCCAAGCGCAGCACTTGGGGCTAAATGTTGCCAAGGCGAGGTTGCTGGTGATCATTGCGACGGCCATGCTTACCGCTGCGGCGGTTGCCTTCGCCGGTGCGATCGGATTCGTCGGCCTAGTTGTCCCACACATCCTGCGGTTTATCGTCGGTCCGATGCACCGCGCCTTGCTGCCAGCTTCGGCGGTGGCGGGTGCGTCGCTCATCGTCGCCTCGGATACTGTTAGTCGTATTATCGCGCCTCCAACGGAGGTTCCCATTGGCTTATTTACGGCGCTGGTTGGTGCCCCCTTCTTCCTATTTCTTGTGTTGCGTGAGAAAAGGAGCATGTGGTGACTGCCGAAATTTCGGTGAGTGAGGTGAGCTTCACCGTCGATGGCCGCGCGCTGCTGCGCGGGGTGAACTGTGAACTCGAAGCAGGTGAGTTGGTGGCTTTGGTGGGGCCGAATGGGGCGGGAAAGTCCACACTCTTGGGTGTGCTCGCTGGTGACTTCCCGCCGAGCTCCGGGGAAGTGCTGGTCGGCGGGAAGCCCTTGGCCCAGTGGGGGGCCGCCGAATTGGCGCGAGAGCGTGCGGTGATGCTGCAATCCAACGAAGCCCGATTCGGGTTCAGCGTGGCTGAGCTGGTGCAGATGGCTCGACTGCCGCATCCCGTGAACGATTCGCTGGATCGTGAGGTTGTCGAACGCGCTTTGGCGGTCTCCGAACTGCAAAGACTCCGGGACCGCAGCACCATGACGCTTTCTGGCGGCGAGTTCGCCCGCTGCAATTTCGCACGCACCGACGCACAAACCACGCCCATCATGTTTCTGGACGAGCCCACCGCGGCTTTGGATTTACGCCACCAGGAGCTCGTCCTGAGTCGTGCCCGCTCGGCGCGGGATGCAGGCGTGTTGGTCATTGTGGTGCTGCACGACCTCAATTTGGCTGCGCGCTACGCGGATCGCATCATCATGTTGCGCTCAGGCGAGGTTGTTGCTGATGGGCCACCTGATGAGGTGCTCACGGAAGAGCGGGTGCATGAGGTATACGGACAGCAAATCCTGCGCATCGCGCACCCGGAAACGGGCGTGCCGTTGATCATTCCGCGGTGAGGCACTCGAGCCACTTGTCGACGCTGTCCAGCGCCATGAGCTGGTGGAAGTCAGCGGGGTAACCTTCGCAGCGCCACCGTTCCACCAGCATCATCAAGCGCAAGGAGTTGAGCCCTTGATCGACTACGGGAACGGTGGTGCTTAGCGCGTCGGGCTCCATCCCGAGTGCTTCGGCGGTATCTCTCATGATCTTTTCTTTAGTGAGGAGCATGGGGTCCTTTTCTGGTGAGGAGGAATTCGGCCAAGCGGGCGCGCAGCTCCTTGCGACTCACTTTGCCCACTCCGGTGAGCGGGAACTTGTGCGCGAATTCTATGTGGTCGGGGATCTTGTATGCCGCAAGGCCACGGCCGTGGAGAAAGCGGCGAATCTCGCTCGCGTCGCCGGCGGTGGCTTCGCCGCAGAGGACAATGTAGGCGCAGGTTCGCTCGCCGAGGAGATCGTCGGGAAGACCCACCACCGCTGCATCACGTACTGCTGGGTGAGACACCAAGTGATCCTCAATTTCTTCCGGAGAGATCTTCTCCCCGGCACGGTTGATTTGATCCTTGTCCCGGCCCTCCACCACCAAGTATCCGCTGGGGAGTTGGCGAACAACGTCACCGGTGCAGTAGAAGCCGTCCTCGGAGAAGGAGCTGGCATCGGCCCCGCCGACATAGCCTCGGATGGTGTATGGGCCGCGGGTCCACAGCACCCCGCGTTCGCCGGGAGCCACCGGATTTCCTTGGGGATCAAGAACGAGGACTTCGTCAGCGGGGCTCATCGGATGCCCCTGACTGGTGGTGATGAGCTCCGGCGGGTCGTTGAGCAGCGTGTAATTGACTAGCCCCTCTGCCATGCCGAAAACCTGCTGCAATCGGCAGCCCAATTCGGGTTCGACTCGGCGAGCAGACTCTGGGGTAAATTTCGCCCCGCCTACCTGCAGGACTTGGAGCGAGGAAGCATCCCGGTTGAGCACCGGGAAGAGCTCCAGCCACACCAATGCCAGCGGTGGCACCACTGCGGTCATTGACACCCGATACTTTTCGATGAGATCGAAGGCCACCGAGGGGGAGGGGTCCTCACTCAGCACTACCTGTCCGCCTGCGAACAGCACGCCGAGGATGCCGGGGGAACTCATCGTGAAGTTGTGCGAGGCTGGCAAAACCACGAGGAATACCGTCTCCGGTGAAAGCTCGCAGATCTCTACGGAGCGACGCACCGAATACAAATAGTCCGCATGGGAGCGGGGAATCAACTTCGGGGTGCCGGTGGTCCCGCCCGATACCTGCAGAAATGCGATGTCCTCTGTGTCTGTGGCCACAGCTTGCCAGGGCTCAGCTATTTCGGAATCAAACAGCGGCTGATGTGGGCCGGGGTCAGCTGCAGACACAAATACGGTGAGCTGAGGAAACTCCTCTTGCAGGCGACTGGCTAAATCGCGGTAGTCGAAACCGCCGTAGGAGCCCATGGTGATCAACGCCGTGGCGTCGGAAAGCTCTGTGAAGGAGCGAAGCTCGGCGTCTCGGTGCGCAGGGAGTGTGAAGATCGGACGCGCGCCGAGGTGAAATACCGCGAAAATTGCCTGTAAATAATCGATGCGATTAGGCAACTGGACAAGCACGAAATCGCCCGGACGGACACCCCCACGGTGGAGGCGGGATGCTAAGCGTGCGGCCGAATCGGCAAGTTGTGCATAGGTCAGGCTGACCCAATCGCCCAGCTGATTCCGGCCGGTCGCCGCAGTACGCTGGGGGAATCTCTCGGCGCAGGTGGCGAGGAAGGTGGCGAAGTGGTCGTCAGTCCAGTAGCCCGCTGCGCGATAGCGACGCGCGAACTCTGGTGGGAATAGGGGCGCGGTACTAACTGCAGACATCGGCGTGCTCCCGATCCACCAGGCACGCCGTGAGCGCGGCCCGCACTG
Organism: Corynebacterium sp. NPDC104732; assembly: GCF_055583565.1. NCBI lineage: Bacteria > Bacillati > Actinomycetota > Actinomycetes > Mycobacteriales > Corynebacteriaceae > Corynebacterium > Corynebacterium sp. NPDC104732. Next base: position 2,788 of record NZ_JBVJNS010000027.1, on the reverse strand, counting down.
GTCCTAGCTTGGTTTCCGTTTCCGCAAACTCTGTCTCTGGATCTGATTCGGCGACGATGCCGCCGCCAGCGTGGGCTGTCACAGTGTCGCCGTCGATAATGGCGCTGCGGATGGTGACCCGCCACTCACCATTGCCGTGCTTATCCGACCAGCCCAGGGCACCGGCATAGAAGCCGCGATCTGCCTCCTCCTCAGCGAGGAAGGCTTGCGCGATCTGCGTGGGGTAGCCACCTACCGCCGGGGTCGGGTGCAACACTTCGGCCAGTTCGAGTGCAGACACCGACTCGTCCTTCAGTGTGCCCCACATCGGGGTGCCCAGATGCCAGGTGTGGGAAGAACTGGTGAGCGAGGGTGATCGCGGGATGTACAGTTCCGAGCAATAGGGGGTGAGAAGGCGACGGATCTCCGACGTGACATAGGCGTGCTCGGCGCGGTTTTTCTCCGAAAGTAGCAGCTCCGTGGCTAAAGCTTGATCCTTTACTGGGTCCGCGGAGCGGGGAGCCGTTCCGGCAAGCGGATGTGAGGTGATGTGCCGACCTCGCTTGGCGATCAAAAGCTCAGGGCTAGAGCCAACGAGGTAGTGGCCGTGCGTGCGGGCGCTGGCACTGCTGAGGTCCACGAGGTGCCCGTGTCCGGTTCCCGAGCCGGCGACGTAGTGTTCAAACAGCTCGCGAGGGGCTACCGGGTGATCGAGGTGAAACTGCACAGCGCGGGACAACACGATCTTATCCATTGCCCCCATCCGCAGCAGGTCGACGGCGCGGCGCACGCGGACTGTGTGCACCTCACGCGGGTGGTGATCAGTCTCCGAAAGGATCTGCACCGGCATGCGATCGGAAGGGCGGGCAGCTGTCGCGTCCTCGGCGAAAGAAGGAACGGGGCGGGCCGGACCATGGTTGAACCAGTATCGTTCTGGGGTGAACAGCGCTGCCGGTTCGTGGTGGTGAAAGGGGAGCGCCCCCACGATGAGGGGAACTTCGCCGTTGCTAAGGGCTGCACGGGCCGACGCGGCATCGCCCCAGGTAGCTGTGGTGCCAACCCCAGTGAGGGTGTGGTTGCTGTCAGTGAGGATAAACGCGGGGGTCATCGAGAAACTACCACTGCTTCCAACTGGGACAGGATCTCATGGGTGTTGGACACCATGCCGCAGCGGCGTGCGACCCAATCGGTGGTTTGGGCGTGGTCAGCGGCGGAGAAATCGGCGATGGCGTCGTTGATGAGGAAGGGTTGGATGTCACTCATGAACGCGTCGGTGGCTGTGACCTTGCAGCCTATGTGGCCGTATACGCCGGTGATAAGCAATTGATCACGCCCGGCATAAGCGAGAGCGTGGCGCAGGTCAGTGCGCTCGAAGGCGGAATAGCGCCATTTGGTCACCACATGGTGGAGCGGGTTGTTGGTGTCAAGCGGCAGCTTATCGACGACCCGAGCGTCGGCCTCGGTCTGAAGTCCTGGTCCCCAGAATTCGCTGAGTAAACCGCGCCGGTCTCGCTTTTGCTGTGGCGGCTGAACCGAAAAGTACACGGGAATCTTGTGTTGTTCTGCGGCTCGGATTAATGCGCTGATGTTCTCGACTGCGCGGCTCACGGGTTCGGCAGCGTGGTCATAGGCTGCGAGGAAATACTCCTGCATGTCATGGACAAGCAGTGCCGCGCGTTGCGGGTTAGGGTGCCAGTGAGTGGTGGAGGTTTCCGGCAGTTCAGGGATGCGATAGGCGGGGATGCGTGGGATAGCCATGAAGCGGGGATTCCTTTTGATAGTGGGATGGATTAGGCGTCGAGGGTGGCTCCACCGTCAACGCGCAGGTCGTGCATGGTGATGTGTGCAGCTGCGTCGGAGAGCAGGAAGGCGCACGCGTGGGCGATGTCTTGCGGAGTTGCGATGCGTCCGAGCGGGATGCCGAGCCGGAATTCCTCGGGCCGGCCTACGATGGATGCGCCAGGGGCGCTCCCGGTCAGTGCGGTGAGCATCGGGGTATCCGTGGATCCGGGGGAGACAACATTGCAGCGCACGCCGAAGGGCGCACATTCAAGTCCCAGTACTTTGGTCCAGGCGGTGGTGGCAGCCTTTGAGGCGCAGTAGGCGGCGAGATTCGCGCGGGGCACGGTAGCTGCATTCGAGGACACCACCACGATTGCTCCGTGTCGTCGCACCACCATGCGTTGCGCGATGGCGGAACATACGTTGACAGTGCCGCGGAAATTGACCTCCATGCAGCGTTCTAAAGCTGTCGAATCAGGGGACAGGGCGGCATCGGGTAGGAGCGCTCCGGCGGTGTGAACGAGGGCGCTAATCGGGCCGTGGTCGCGCTCGATTTCGGAGATGGCGTCGGCGACGCCCGCGGAGTTAGTGACATCGTATGGCGGATGCGTCCACGGTAGGACGCGGTAGCCCCGAGAGCTGAGTGCCGCTGTGACAGCGCTACCTATCCCGCCATTCGCCCCGGTCACCACCGCGATTGGGTGGGCTTCAGGACCTGAATCTGGCATGAAAATCCTTTCTAATAGTTCAAAACTAAGGTTAGCCTATCCTAATTTGCCTGGTGGGAAAATCAGATCATTGTCGTGCGTCGGGCACGTCCCGAACAACACAGATAGGCTGGCGCCATGGAACAGATGCGCATCCCGAACGAGGCTGTCGACCGGCTGATTTCTCTCTATGACCAGGCCACCGCGCGTGGTGTCGAACTTCTGCAGCACGATACTGCTGAGGGGTACGAGCAGGTGGTGTACCCCAAACTGGTTATTGAGGTAACCGAGTGGCGTCCTATTGATAGGACTGAGCCGTT
>NZ_JBVJNS010000026.1:0-18634 GCF_055583565.1 Corynebacterium sp. NPDC104732 | reverse complement strand
GTAACTCTCATCTTGTACCGGCCAGGGCCCCTATATGTTGTGCCACCCCGACATATCACTTCCCGCTAATTACGCACTCCAGATCCGGATGAGCCCGGTTAGTCTTTCTCGTCCTCCAATTTGGAGATGGGAGACAGGTTGCTGGCGTCGACGGTGGTACTGCGTTGTTCGGCTTCAAAGTAGATGGATCCGCCGGCGCAGTACACCCGGTTGACCGGTGCAGGCAGGGGAAGGGAACGGCTGTCAATAGTCCAAGTGAAGGCGTCTTTTGCTTCTCGTTCACGGTCTTCGGGAACGTCGATGTAGCGATCCGGGGTCATGGTGATGCTCGTGCCGTTGATCCGGAGTTTGGCGACAACAGTCACGGGCTTGTCAAAGCCTTGTGGGGTGCCGGTCAGTTGTACCTCAGATGCAGGCCCGCCGGAGGGGGAGATGTCGTAGGGATTGGAAATATCGAGGTCTGTAATGTCTAACTGGGCGCCCAAGGCCACGCCGTCGAGACGCAGGTTGCGCGTGACAAGTTTGGCGGGTGCTTCGCTGAGCCTTCCGGTGAGGATTTCAGTGCGATCAAGGGTGAGGTCGGTGACCTCGGTGCGGGCGTTCATCATGCCGAATCCGGGCACATCCACATCAAGCATTTCTGCGCTGAGCGAAGGTGTGGTTGTGCGCCACAGATTAGCGAGGTAAGGAAACCCCCCAAGGTGGATGCGTGGTGCCACGCTGAGCCGGGAATAGTGCTGGACATCGGCGGCGAGAGTGCGTTCGGCTCGCGCTGCAACGACGCTGTCCACAAGCCAACTGAGAATCAGAACGAGTCCCAGCAGTAGTGCGGTGATTCGAAGGCGGGGAGATTTCTGCACACCTCTATTCTTACTCGATCAACTAGCCTCGGTTGCTATGACTACCTTTGACATCCAGTCCGACCAGGCGCCGCTGCACCCTGACGTCCACGCACTCATCGAACGAGCAGCGTCCACAGACGGTTGCGACCCGTTCTCGGAGCAGTTTTTACTAGGCCTTAGCGACCCTCGACTCGGTCACACACACCTCATCGCTAGGGTCGCGGAGGAAATCGTCGGAGTGCTTGCCCACGATGGCGCAACGGCGGAGCTTGTGGTGGACCCAGGTTGGCGTCGGCAAGGTATTGCGAGCGCGCTTATCGACGCCCATGGGCCTGGCGACGTATGGGCGCACGGCGACCTCGCGCCAGCACAACACCTGGCGGCCCGGTTAGCAGCCACAAAAACACGCGAATTGCTGGTCATGCGGTTATCTGAGCCAGCTCCACAGGCGGAATTCCCCGCTGGATACGAAGTTCTGAGCTTGGCAGCTGCCCGCGAGCTATGGGGAGAGAAAGCCGATGCTGAGCTGTTGCGGGTGAACAATGAGGCATTTAGCTGGCACCCGGAGCAGGGAGGGTGGGATATGCAGCGCTGGGAACGTGCCCAGGAAGCACCCTGGTTTGATCCGGAAGGGGTGCTGCTGCTGTGGGAAGCATCTTCCGGGGGTGAGCCGACCACACTGGCAGGGTTTCATTGGACAAAATGCCAAAGATCACAGGAGGTGGACGGTGGGGAAAACACCGGTGAAGTGTACGTGGTGGGATTGTCCAGTACTTCGCGGGGGAAGGGGCTGGGGAAACCTATCACCTTGCTGGGGGTCAACTTCATGCAAAAGCATGGATATCCGCAGGTAATTCTATATGTAGAAGCTGATAATGAGCCGGCAGTGGCGACGTATGAAAGCTTGGGGTTCGCTGTCATAGAACGGCACAGTTTGTACCGAATAAGTAGGTAAAATCCGAGCGTTTTGCAGCATTGGTTCCGGGAAAGTTGTGGAAATTCATCAAAAGTTAACCTTATGGGCCCCTTTTAGAAATCTGTACACCCTAGGTTGCTTAGCGAAGCAACACCATGTGGTTGTTGCCCGAATACCCATAACTTTTACTGCACCGGAGGAAATCCTGTGATTCGCAACTTCAAGCGCACTGTCGCTGTCCTGGGCGCTGTCGCCGCTGGTTCCATTGCTTTGACTGCCTGCTCTGAAACCTCCGAGAATGGTTCCGACGGCACCACCAAGGTCGAGGGTCTGTCCAACACCACCGGCCAGCTGGTGGCCGAAGGCGCCTCCTCTCAGCAGAAGGCTGTAGACCTGTTCGGTATTAAGTACTCCGAGGCCGTCCCAGGTGCTACCTTCTCCTACACCGCTTCCGGTTCCGGATCCGGCCAGAAGCAGTTCATCGCTGGTCAGGTTGCTTTCGGTGGCTCTGACTCCCCACTGAAGGACGATCAGGTCGAAGCTGCAAAGCAGCGCTGTGAAGGCAACGAAGCATGGCACCTGCCAATGGTCATCGGCCCAGTGGCTGTTGCATACAACATTCCTGGTGTTGACAGCGTCGTGCTGACCCCTGAGGTCACCGCCAAGATCTTCAAGGGCGAAATCACCAAGTGGAACGCTCCTGAGATTGCAGAGCTGAACAAGGACGCTAAGCTCCCTGAGCTGGACATCAAGGTTGTGTACCGTTCTGAGGAGTCCGGCACCACCGATAACTTCCAGAAGTTCCTGAAGGCTACCTCCAACGGTGTCTGGGAAGGCTCCGGAAAGTCCTTCCCAGCTGCAGTTGGTGCTGGTGCTAACGGCTCCACCGGTGTTGTTGGTGAAGTAGAGAAGACCGAAGGTGGCATCACCTACGTTGAGGCTGGCTTTGCTAAGGACGCTGGCCTGGGCGTGGCAAAGATCGACTTCGGTTCCGGCGCTGTGGAGCTGAGCAACGAGTCTGTGAACAAGGCTCTGGCTAACCTCTCTTACAAGGGGGAGGGCCACAACATGGTCGTTGACTCCACCAAGCTCTTCGAAATGAAGGAAGCTGGCGCATACCCACTCGTTCTCACCACCTACGAGATCGTCTGCTCCGCTGGTTACGACGCTGAAACCTCCGGCCGCGTGAAGGACTTCCTGAAGGTAGCACTGGCTAACCAGGGATCCGACCTCGAGGAACTGGGCTACATCCCAGTCGAAGGTGAGTTCAAGGACAAGCTGACCGCCGCCGTCGACGCCATCAAGTAAATCTTGATTTCCCGGAGCGAGGATAGCCCTGAGGGCTGCGCCTCGCGTTCCGTTAAACTTCTTCGCTTTGCTTGAAAAGCGAAAACCTATGCCCTCGTTGAGCATCAAAACTCAACGAGGGTGCTTTGGTTGGGAAAATAAATTCTCATGGATCAGGCGTCGGAAGAAAACAGGATAACGCCGTCACATTGTGAGAGACGACCAGCCACACTTCGTACAACTACAAGTTTTAAGGACTTTTCCGAATGGCTGAAATACTCGCCGGCCAGGGCGCAGACCTTCTCGGTGAGGAGCGCGCTGACGACGTCATCGCTACTTCCACCGGTGCAAGCGTTGCTAAGCCCCCTGCACTCGTTGCAACTAATGTCGGGTCAGTAAAACGACCAGGTGACCGCGTTTTCGAATTCCTCTCCACGTCTTCTGCAGTGACGATTTCCGTCATCATCGCAGCCGTTGGTGCGTTCCTGCTCTGGCGTGCTGTACCGTCGCTCATGAACAACGCCGAAGGTTTGGGCGGGTTCTTCACCTACACCGGGGACTGGAACACCGCTGACACCGAAGCAATGTACTTCGGTATCCCGAACCTGCTTGCTGTGACCTTCACGGTGTCCATCGTGGCGCTGATCATCGCTATGCCTGTGGCATTGGGTATCGCGATCTTCCTCTCCAACTATGCGCCTAAGCGACTGGTCAAACCACTGGGTTTCCTGGTGGACCTGCTGGCGGCTGTGCCGTCCATCGTGTACGGCCTGTGGGGTGCTAAGGTTCTCGGCCCAGCCCTGTCTGGTTTCTTCGAATGGATCAACAGCTGGGGCAATGGTTTCTTCCTTTTCGCCCACTACTCCAACTCTCCTTCTTTCGCTACCTCGCGAAATATGCTCACTGGTGGCATCGTGCTCGCGGTCATGATCCTGCCGATTATTGCCGCAACCGCGCGTGAGGTTTTTGTCCAGACTCCAAAGGGACACATTGAATCCGCCCTCGCTCTCGGCGCTACCCGCTGGGAAGTGGTGAAGCTGACCGTGCTGCCATTCGGCATGTCCGGTTACATCTCCGGTGGCATGCTGGGTCTCGGTCGTGCTCTCGGTGAAACGATGGCGCTCTACCTGGTGGTGTCTCCTTCCTCCGCGTTCCGCGCATCCCTGTTCGACGGTGGTACTACCTTCGCAACTGTGATCGCTAACGCTGCCCCAGAATTCAATAACGACATGAAGGCCGGCGCTTACATTGCCGCAGGCTTGGTGCTGTTCTTCCTCACGTTCCTCGTGAACGCTGCAGCGCGTGCCGTCGTGAACAAGAAGAAGTAGGTAGATCGACATGACACAAGCTGTAGAGAATATGAACACTGATCAGCTGATCAAGAAGCAGTCAGCGTTCACTGACATTTCTGCTGGGCGTAAGACCGCGGACGCTGTGGCAACCGGCATCATTTACTTCGCCATGTTCCTCGCATTCATTCCATTGGTATGGGTGCTCTACGAAGTCATCTCCAAGGGTCTGGGTCCGACGTTGTCTGCTGACTGGTGGGCAAAGTCCCAGAAGGGCGTGCTGTACACCCTGCCAGGTGGCGGCGCGGCCCACGCTATCATCGGTACCTTCGTGCAGGCCGGAATCACGTCTCTGATCTCTATCCCAATCGGTATCTTCACCGCTATCTACCTGGTGGAGTACTCCAACGGCAACCGGCTCGGCCGTATCACCACATTCATGGTGGACATTCTCACCGGTGTGCCATCGATCGTCTCCGCGCTGTTCATCTACTCGGTGTGGATCGTGCTGTTCGGCTTCCAGCGTTCCGGTATTGCAGTGGCACTGGCCCTGGTGCTGCTCATGGTCCCGGTTATCGTCCGTAACACCGAAGAAATGCTGCGCGTGGTGCCACAGGATCTGCGCGAAGCGTCGTACGCCCTGGGCGTGCCGAAGTGGAAGACCATCGCCAAGATCGTTCTTCCTACCGCTCTCTCCGGTATCGTCACCGGCGTTATGCTGGCCATCGCTCGTGTGATGGGCGAATCTGCTCCGGTCCTGATCCTGGTGGGCTCCACGCAGGCCATCAACTGGAATCCCTTCGCGGCTCCGCAGTCTTCGCTGCCACTGATGATGCTGGATATGTACAAGGCCGGCTCCACTCCGGCTGTGCTGGACAAGATGTGGGGGGCCGCTTTCACCCTCGTTTTCATCATCGCTGTGCTCAACATCGGTGCACGAATCATTTCCGCGAAGTTCTCGATTAAGCAGTAACTTCCTCGTTCACCTACATTCACACTTTTCATCAAAGGAGACACCGATGGCTAAGAGCCTCGATCTGAAAAACGTCAACATTTACTACGGTGACTTCCATGCCGTACAGGACGTTAACTTGCACGTGCCACCAAAGTCCGTGACCGCTTTCATCGGCCCATCCGGCTGTGGCAAGTCCACTGTGCTGCGCACCTTGAACCGCATGCACGAAGTTACCCCAGGCGCTACCGTCAAGGGCCAGATCCTGCTGGACGGCGAAGACATTTACGGCCCAAAGGTTGACCCAGTAGCAGTCCGCAACACCATCGGCATGGTGTTCCAGAAGGCTAACCCTTTCCCAACTATGTCCATCGAGGATAACGTTGTCGCCGGTTTGAAGCTCGCCGGTGAGAAGAACAAGAAGAAGCTCGCCGAGGTTGCAGAACGTTCACTGCGTGGCGCAAACCTGTGGGAAGAAGTCAAGGACCGCCTTGATAAGCCAGGAGGTGGCCTCTCCGGTGGTCAGCAGCAGCGTCTCTGCATCGCCCGCGCTATTGCCGTCGAGCCTGAGGTTCTCCTCATGGACGAGCCTTGCTCCGCTCTGGACCCAATCTCCACCCTTGCCGTTGAGGACCTGATCCACGAACTGAAGGAAGACTTCACCATCGTGATCGTGACCCACAACATGCAGCAGGCAGCCCGTGTGTCCGACCAGACCGCGTTCTACTCCCTGGAAGCCACCGGCAAGCCAGGTCGCTTGGTTGAAGTTGGCCCTACTACCAAGATCTTCGAAAATCCAGATAAGAAGGAAACCGAAGACTACATCTCTGGCCGCTTCGGATAATTATTAGAACTCAAATGGGTCAGCTTCGGCTGGCCCATTTTGCGTATCCGGCGCCGGCCAAAGCTGCAAAAATGGTCCCGCAGCCAGCAATAGCAAGTGCGTGAGAGGGGCCGGAAGCGTCGATAAGCGGCGTTGCCCCCACAGTGCCTACCAGCATCGCACCGGAATTGATAGACCCCACCGAACTGAGCGCCTTCGGCAGCAACGGTCCCGCCTCGGCCGCGATAACCAAGCGCAACGCAGCCACTTGCACAGAGTTCGCGACGCCGGAAACGAAGAACCCGAGCCCGACCAAGAAGACCGCTGTGGAGATCCCCGCCACCACTAGCCCTGACCCCATGGCTAAGCTGGATGCAATGAGCGTTGGCAATGCAGCACTGATCCGGGAGCCCAGACGCGCGCCGATGATCCTCCCGACAACGAAACACTGAATAATCACTGCGTACCCGACGCCGGTTAACCCGAGCAGGTCGCGGGCAATGAAAATATTGGCCACAGAATAGACAGCAGTAAAAGCTACGCTCGGCGTAAGAACGAGGAGCGCGGTGCGAGTCGACGGATCGGTAATAAGAAAACGAGGCGCTGCAAGAATGCGAGCTCGCCAGGATTTCTCACGGGGGATTTGAGTGGGCGGAGTCGCCATGAGAAACAGCACTGTCGCACCGAAAAGCAGTGCCAGAGCCTCCAAAACAATGGGGACTCTATATCCTGAAAGGTCAAACAGCAGACCACCTAATGCTGGCCCCACCAATAATCCCAGCGTTCTGGCGGTATCCATCTTGGAAAAGGACACGGCAGCGGTGCTTTCTGCTTCTGAGGCTAGCGTCAGCAAGATGGGACTGGTCAGGCAGCTCAGGACACCCACCGCTAGGACGTAGCCCAACAGCAGGGGAGGAGTGTCCAGCAACACGATAACGATAGCCGCCACAGCTTCAAGCCCGAGGGCCGCGGCACCGAGGCGGTTCAACGGAAGCGAATCCATGAGCGGTGCCACTAGCGGTGCCACGATGAGCGACGGGAGGAGATTAGCAAGAACAGCCCACGTGATCACCCACGTACCCCACCCCAATTCGACCAACTGCAAAGAAACCGCAATACCGCTGGCAGACCCCAAAATGGTGATTAACAACTGCAGAGTGGGAAGGCTACGCAGGTAAGCCACACTAGGCTACTTTCTCCCAGTGGCTGACTATTACTTCAGAGGGATCGATTCCAAAAGATGCGAAAAGTTCACGGTGCTCGTTGCCGAAAAAAACATCTCGCTTTTCTCGGTAAAACTCGGAATCATACCAAGCGACGCCAAATCGGATGATAAAGCTACCGTCGGAGAGCGCTTCTTCGGATACTGCCTGCCAATCGTAACCACCCGTCTTCGGCCCCATTGCCAGACGCCGGTCAGAAGAATCTAACGCTGCCAAACAGCGGTCTTTAGTTTCTGAATTAGGAAAAGAAATTTCCACCTTTGATTCAGCTACTGCGGTTCTATTGCCAATTCGTTCGGGAGTACTCCCCCCCATGTGACGATTCTGCGTTTTGTTACCTCAGGCATATCGCTCCTTCCAAGAACAAAGATGATCGGTGTGTCTTGTGACACAAACAATCTTTACACGAGCACGCCGTTTTGGTGGCCGATTTGGAAATTTTTCTAACGGGCGTCCCTAAGCCAGATCCGTCGTACCTACTGCTCGCTAAACCGCGCCTCTAGCTCAGCGAAGCGCTTGGCCCAGTCGGCTTCTTCGCGTTCTTCGTTGCGACGTTCTTGGTATTCGTGTGGCGTGAGCCCGGTGGCGAGGTACACGATTCGGGCAGCGACGTTCACGGCGTGGTCAGCGAAGCGTTCAAGGAAGCGAGAAAGGAGAGTGACGTCCACTGCTGCGACGGTGCCGTGAGGCCAGTCGCGCCGGGTGAGCATCATCATGAGATGCTCGTGGATGTCGTCGACGAGGTCGTCGTCGGTCACAAGGACCATGGCGACATCAGCGTTGGCGTTGCTGAGCAGGTGCCGAATCTTGTCCACCATTTCCAGGTTGAGGCGCGCCACCTCAGCAAAGTAGGGCACCACTGGCTCCGGTACAGCGCACGCGGGATGGCGCCGTCGCGCAGATTTCGCGACATGCTGCGCGAGCATGCCCATGCGGGCGAGGTCGTCGACAATGTAAATCGAGGAAATCACCTGGCGCAGATCACGTGCTAGTGGACCTTCCGTTGCTAGCAATTCGACGGCGCGCTGTTCGCAACGCCGTTTAATTTCCGGTAATTCTTCCGCTAGGGTGAGAGCGTCTTCCGCCTCCTGCAGATCTGCCTCTAACAGGGCTGTCAGGGATTTTTGCGCGACGGAGCGTACCGTGTCGCATAAAACGATGACATCGTCAGCGAAGGCATTCAAACTGTCCCTAAAGGCGGTACGCATGTTAAACAGCTTAGATGTTATAAGTTGTTTTGTCGCGTTGGCGTGCAGCTATCCGCCGGAGTGCATAATATCTGCGCCCTCTGGCACGGTGTCGTCTTCAGGGTCATCCAGCCAGCCCTCGGGAAGGACAACTTTGCCTGGTGAGCCCTGTCTTCCGCGGGGTCCTTCGGAGTCGTCAGCCAGGGCCTCGGAATCGGAAAATGGCTTCAGAATTTCGGCCAATTCTGCCAGCGAGGAAATTTGCGATAACGCGGCCCGCATTTCACCCCCGACCGGGAACCCCCGCATGTACCATCCCATGTGCTTGCGCATGTCGCGCAGGCCATGCTCCTCACCGCTGTGCTCTGCGAGCAACTCAGCGTGGCGATAGATAATACGGGTCACCTCGCCCAGCGTCGGAGGCGCAGGCTTATCGACGCCCTGGAGCTCCGCTGCGAGTTCTGCAAAGAGCCACGGCCTGCCCAAACACCCACGGCCGATGACCACACCATCGCAGCCTGTTTCGGCCATCATTCGGGATGCGTCGGAGGCAGCGAAGATATCTCCGTTGCCGAGCACGGGGATCCCAGTGTGTGCGAGATGTGCCTTCAATCGGCGGATCTCCTGGTAGTCGGCGGTTCCCGAATAGCGCTGTGCGGCGGTGCGACCATGCAAGGCCACGGCGGCGGCGCCTTCCTCCACTGCGATGCGGCCGGCGTCGAGATGCGTGTGGTGGGCGTCGTCAATGCCAATGCGCATTTTTACTGTCACCGGAATGCTCGTACCCTCGGTGGCTTTGACGGCGGCGGCGACGATGTTGCCGAATAGACGTCGCTTGTAGGGGAGTGCTGAACCTCCGCCGCGCCGGGTGACTTTGGGGACGGGGCAGCCGAAGTTCATGTCGATGTGGTCCGCAAGGTCCTCGTCGACGATCATCTTTGCGGCCTTGTAGGTGTACTCCGGGTCTGTGGTGTACAGCTGCAAGGAGCGTGGCGTTTCCACGGGCGCGAAGGTGGTCATGTGGAGGGTTTTGTCGTTGCGCTCCACTAGTGCGCGGGCAGTGACCATTTCACACACATAGAGCCCGGATACGGTGCCCATTTTCTCCATTTCCTGTTCGCGACAGAGCACGCGAAACGGCATGTTGGTCACGCCGGCCATGGGGGCAAGCACGACGGGGGAGTTCAGGGTGAGAGATCCGATCTGTAAAGGCACAGCTTCATTGTCCTGGTTTTGGCGAAGTACATCAACTCCCTTGTGAGGCGGGAAATGCGCCGACTACCCAAAAAGGGTGAGAAATTACCGCAATGGCGCCAGGAACTTGTTTATTGTGGGGGTGATCTTTGCAAATATCAGTTAATGTGTAATGGACATCTATGGTGTACATTGTGTATCCATGGTCACAGCCACGTGCGATGTGAATCACCCGTGGACTGTTCGATAAATCTCTGGGTCCGCCCAGGCTACTAGGAGGAATGAATGTCTGATCGTATTGCAAATGCTCAGCTGCGTGGCAAGGTTATGTCCGCTGCTGAAGCAGCCCAGTTTGTCAACCACGGCGACAAGGTTGGCATCTCCGGCTTTACCGGTGCTGGCTACCCAAAGGCGCTGCCTACCGCTATTGCCGAGCGCGCTAAGGAAGCACACGCAAAGGGCGAAGAGTACATGATCGACCTCTTCACTGGCGCTTCCACCGCTCCTGACTGTGACGGCGTGCTGGCTGAGGCGGATGCACTGCGCTTCCGTACCCCATACCAGTCCGATCCGATCCTGCGTAAGAAGATTAACGACGGCACCACCCTCTACGCGGACTACCACCTTTCCGAGTCCGGCATGTACGTGGAGCAGGGCTTCTTTGGTCAGATGAACGTGGCCATCGTTGAAGCTGTGCGTATTACCGAAGACGGCAGCATCGTTCCATCCTCCTCCGTCGGTAACTCCGTTGAGTACCTGGACAACGCTGAGAAGATCATCATCGAGGTCAACTCTTGGCAGTCCGAGGAACTCGAGGGCATGCACGACATCTACCGCATCAACCGCCTGCCTCACCGCCAGCCAATCCCGATCACGGCTCCTGAGCAGCGTGTTGGCTCCACCTCTATCGACATTGACGTCAACAAGGTTGTCGCCGTTGTCGAAACCGACGCTCCAGACCGCAATGCGCCATTCTCCCCAGTGGATGAGGTCTCTCAGCAGATCGCAGGTCACTTCCTGGACTTCCTCGAGGGCGAAGTTGCTGCAGGTCGCCTGACCTACGACGGCTACATCATGCAGTCCGGTGTCGGTAACGTGCCAAATGCTGTGATGGCTGGTCTGCTCGACTCCAAGTTCGAGAACATCAAGGCCTACACCGAGGTTATCCAGGACGGGATGGTCGACCTGATCGATGCCGGCAAGATGACCGTCGCCTCCGCGACCTCCTTCTCCCTGTCCCCTGAGTACGCAGAGAAGATGAACGCGGAAGCAGCTAACTACCGCAAGACCATCATCCTGCGTCCACAGCAGATCTCCAACCACCCAGAGGTCGTCCGTCGCCTCGGCCTGATCGCTACCAACGGCCTGATCGAAGCCGATATCTACGGCAACGTTAACTCCACCAACGTGTCCGGCTCCCGCATGATGAACGGTGTCGGTGGCTCCGCGGACTTCACCCGCAACGGCTTCATCTCTTCCTTCATCACCCCATCCGTGGCCAAGGGCGGCGCCATCTCCGCGATCGTTCCATTCGCCTCCCACATCGACCACACCGAGCAGGACGTCAAGGTCATCATCACCGAGTACGGCTACGCCGACCTGCGTGGCCTGGCTCCACGTCAGCGCGTTGAGAAGATCATCGCCCTGGCTCACCCTGACTACCGCCCACTGCTGGAGGAGTACTACGACCGTGCTCTGTCCATGGCTAAGGAAAAGAGCATCCTGCAGACGCCACACGACCTGGTAACTGCATTCGACTTCCACAAGCGTTTCCTTGAGACCGGTTCCATGAAGTAAAACTTCAACACCAAGCCCCCGGGTTTTTCTCCGGGGGCTTTAGTGTTTTTTGGGTTTCCATAGGTTCAGGGGCCTAGGTTCAGGGGCCGGGGATTCCAGCGAGATTTCCAGTGTGCGGGCTGGAATGACGATATTGAATTGACGATGACTGCTCGTTGTCACTTGTTTTCGATAGCGCGACCTAGGATTATCGTCAATTCAATATCGTCATTCCGCCTGCTGAGCCCCATTCCGCCTGCTGAGCCCACCCGGTCACCTGCAAATCCACCCCTCACTCAGTTCACCCGGCCACCTGCCTCCGCGTGCGTCACTACGATCACCGTGCGTTCAGCCCGCGCGCCGGGCAGGGGTTCGTCTTGGAGCAGGTGGAGGTAATAGCCCGCGTCCTCGTGGGACATGTGCTCGGTGGGCTCATCCAGCAGGAGGATATCTGCATCGGAGCATAAGGCCCGGGCGAGGAGCAGTCGGCGGCGTTGACCGCTGGAGAGGGAATCGGCTCCGTTGCCGAGGAGCTGATCCAAGGAGAAATCTGTCAGGCCTACGAAGTCGAGCACCTCTCGGAGCATAGCGTCTTGGGCGTCAGGTGCTGCCACGAGGAGGTTTTCTCGAATGGTGGTAGCAAAGATCCATTCGTCTTCGGTGTGGGCGCGTACGTGGGTTCGTAGCCAGGCTGGGTCGATCTCTGAGATTGGCACTCCTCCGATGGTGCAGTGTCCGGACTTGGCGGGAATCAGTCCGGCGAGGGTCAGTAGGAAACTGGTTTTGCCGAGTCCACTTGGTCCGGTGATGATGTGTCTGCTGCCTTGCGGGGCATCGATGTTCCAGGTGGCTGTGCCTCGTTCGAGCTGCAGGGATTGGGCGGTGAGGTGGAGGGAGTCCGGGATACGCTGAGCTGTGTGTGGCTGATCAGCGCAGAGCTTGCGGAGGCGTCGGGCAGCCCGGTGAGCGTCGACGGCGTGCATTGCACAGGTGGCCAGGGGGCCGTGCGATTCGAACGCAGCGAGGGGAAGAAGCACGAGCATACCGAGCCATGCCGGGTCCCCAGAGTACCAATGTAGGCCCACTGCCAGGAGCACCACGATGGCGAAACCGCTTCCGAGCCTATCCAGCATTGCTACCAGCGCCAATGGGCGTTCCGACTGTGCCTGCGCTGCGCTGTTCGCTTTCGATGCGTTGATGGTGCGGTCGATACGAGGTTGGGTAAGACCTGCGACGGCGAATTCTGCGCGGTGTAGCAGCTGGTCATCGAGGGCATGAAGCAGTGCATCCGACGTGGCGACCGCCTGCGCGTGCCGATGGGCAGCAGCCACCAGTGCAGGCGTAACGACGCCCGTCACCACGAATCCCAGCCCCAACGCAAGGCCAGCCAGTGGCTGTAACAGTGTGGCCCCTAAGACAGCGATTACGGATACGACCAGCGCAATCCCCGCGGGGATGATGCAGCGGACGATGTAGTCGGCAAACCGGTCTACATCTGCACCTAAGTGGGCGAGGGCGCGGCCGCGTCCGAGGGTGTGCGCGGTGCCCCGAGGATCGGAGACGATGGCGTCGAAAAGCGCGGGGCGGAGGCGGGTAGTCGCGGCCAGGGCGACGCGGTGGCTGATGAGGCGGTCGATGTAGCGGAAGCCAGCGCGGGTGATGCCAAGTGCACGTACCGCCGTGATCGCGACAGCAAGGTCGAGGATCGGAGGTCTCTCCCAAGCTCGGGTGATGAGCCAACCGGAGAGGACCGTCAGGCTCAACGCCGCCAGGAGCGTGATGGAGCCTGCCAGGACAGCGAGGGCTATGTCGCGGCGCCGTACCCCTGCGAGGCGGAACAGGAATCGAGTATCGGTCATAGGTCAATCACCTGATCTACAAGGGAAACAATCCGCGGATCATGGCTACTGATCACGATTGTTCGGCCCTCTTCTGCGAGATCCTGTAGCTGTGCGGTGAGCCGGGAGACAAGTTCGGGGCTGAGGTGTGCGCTTGGCTCATCTAGCAGCAGGGTGGTGCGTTCCGAGTTTGCGATGACGCGTGCGAGCGCCAAGCGCTGTCCTTGACCAGCGGAGATGCCGGTTCCGGAGGCGCCCACGGGATGCGTTGCAGGCACATCGAGGCCAACTCGTTCGGCGGCGATGGAAAGTTCGTGGGCGCGGGCACCCAGCAACGCGAGATTGCTGGACACGGTACCCGGTTCGAATGCCGGATGCGCAGGGAGATAGGAGATAAGTGACAGGGGTGGGGCGATGATCTCACCGTCGACCACATCGTCTGGCAGCAGCCCCAAGATTGCGAGCAGTGCGGTGGATTTGCCGGAACCATTGGCGCCACGCAGCACCGTGATCGTGCCGGGCCTGGCGGTAAAAGACAGGTTGTTAGGGCGGATGCCGTCGCGGCCGGTGACGCTGAGCTGGCGCACATCGATCCGGTTTCCTGCGCGCCGGTAGGACGCTGTGAGGGCGCGGGACTCAGAGACAAGCTCGAACACCCGTTGTGCGGCGGTAATACCGTCAACAGCTGCGTGGAAGCTGGAGCCAACGCGCCGGAGTGGGGTGTAGACCTCGGGTGCGATGATGAGCGCTACCAGGCCGGCAAGGAGCGTCATGTCACCGGCGACGAGGCGGAGGCCGATGCTCACCGCGATGAGCGCCACAGACAGCGTGGCCAGGAATTCCAGCGCAAACGCGGACAGGAATGCCAGGCGCAGCACCGACATGGTCGCTGTCGCATGGGACGAGCCGGTACGCACGAGTTGCGCGTGTGGCGTCTCAGTGACGCCGAATGCTCGCAGGGTGGCGGAGCCTTGCAAGAGGTCGCTGAGCTGTCCGCTGAGCTTCCCCGCCACCTGCAGTCGCTTCTCGGTATGCGAGCGGGTCAGGGTGCCGATCAGCACCATAAACAGGGGGATCAGGGGGAGGGTAGTGGTGGCAAGCAGGCCGGAGGTGAGATCGAAGTACAGCATGACTGCGAGGGCAATGGGCGTCGATAAGCAGGCTGCTATCAGGGCGGGTACGTAGTCGCTGAGGTACGGTCGCACGCCCGCCAGCCCCGCCGTCAGCGTTTCGCGCCACTGCGCCGCGTCCTCCTCGACGTCACGCGGGTCACGGTGCGCTAAGGCTACCAGGGCGGCCTCGCGAAGTTCGTCCACCGCCTCACCAATGCTTAACGACGCCCACCTGCGCGCAACCCACGCCACCCCAGACTGCGCGACCACCACAGCCACCAACCAGGCCACCAAATCCCACCGCGTCACCTGCTGCTCGACCAGTGACGCCACAGCAACACCAATGAGCACCGCACGCGCCACAGTGAGCGCGGTATCCACCGCCTGCGCCAGCCCCGTCACAATGATGTGTCTCCTGGCGGCAGGAGCTGCAACCAGGAGACGACGATCAAGCGGAGACGCCATCTAGACGCTAACCCGCTTACGGAACACCCAATACGTCCACCCCTGGTACAGCAGCACCACCGGCGTCAAAAGCACCGCAGCCCACGTCATAATCGTGAGCGTGTACTGGCTACTCGACGCATTGTAGATATCCAAAGACACACCATCAGCCAGGGTGGTTGGCATCAGGTTCGGAAAGAGGCTACCGAACAGCTGCGCAGCACAGAGCAGGATGACCCCAGCCCAGGCGGCAAATGCCCAACCGTCCCTGCCCCTAAACAGCGCCACAGCGGCAGCAAGAGCGCACAACACCAGGGCGACGAGCGGAATCCATGTTGCCACACGACCGTGCTGGAGTTGCGTCCACACCAGGAACACCGCTGCCACAGCAATCACCGGGATGATGAGCTTTTGCGCAATCTCATGCGCACGACCACGCAGCGGCTCCTCAGATTTCAGCCCCAGGAACAGCAAGCCATGGATCAGGAAGGCCCCCAGGAACGTGACACCACCCAGCAGGCCGTACGGGTTCAACAGGGCGATAAAACCGTCGAAGCCGGACTCGATCTGACGGTTGCCGTCGATAGCAACGCCCCGCACGATGTTGCCGAAGGCCACACCCCACAAAATCGCCGCCACCCAACTGCCGAACATAATGCCGAGGTCGCACCGATCCCGCCACTGCTCGGTATCGACTTTGCCACGCCATTCCAACCCCACGCCACGCAGAATCAGTCCGAGCAAGATCAGGAACAGTGGCAAATAGAAACCCGAGAACAACGTGGCGTACCACTCCGGGAACGCCGCGAACAGCGCGCCACCAGCGGTGATAAGCCACACCTCGTTGCCGTCCCACACCGGACCGATCGTCTTAATAGCGGCCGTGCGTTCCTCTTTCTTTAGCCAGGGCAACACCATGCCGACACCAAAGTCAAAGCCCTCCAGGACGAAGTAACCAGCAAACAAAACAGCGACCAGAATGAACCAAACCGTTTGCAAATCCATTAGTTTCGCACTCCTTCAGCACCGAAACGAAGCGGTTCGACAGGGGCGTCAGGCGGCCCATATCCATCAGCAGCGTGATCGCTAGCCCCAAGCGGAAGTGGTCCTTCCAACACCTTCTTGCGGATCAGCCAGAACCACACCAGCGCGAGCAAACCGTAGACCAGCGTAAACCCGATCAACGACACCCACACCACCCACGGCGCATGGTTAGACACACCGAAGTCAACAATCAAATGAATCTGGTCCTCACCGTTGGGGCTCCCCGGAGCGAATGCCGGATTTGGATGCACAATCCATGGCTGGCGCCCCATCTCCGTGAACACCCAGCCCGCAGAGTTAGCGACAAACGGGAACGGCGTAGCCCACAATGCCAGGGTGCCGAACCACTTCTTGTCTGGAAGCGCGCCCTTCCTAGAGAACCAAAAGCCCAGGACACACAGGATGAGGGAGCCGACGATCAGGCCGATCATCATGCGGAACGACCAATACGTGACGAACAGGTTTGGTGTGTAATTTCCCGGACCGTACAGTGCCTCGTACTTATCCTGCAGCTGATTCACACCCTGCAAGGTCACACCCGAGAACTTGGTTTCAGACAGGAAACTCAAGACCCACGGAACCTCAATCAAGTGTTTGACGGACTCACAGTTGTTGTGGGTACCCACGGTCAACACGGAGAAATGCGGATCCATTTGGGTTTCACAGAGTGATTCTGCAGACGCCATCTTCATCGGCTGCTGAATGAACATCAATTTAGCCTGAATATCGCCGGTAATACCGAGCAATACCGAAGAGATAGCGGTGACCCATAAACCGAGGCGCATTGTAGGGCGCCACAAAATGCTGGCCCGATCCTTGTGAGCCAAGCGATCACGCACGATCCACCATGCCGAAATACCGGCCATGAAGGTGCCCGCCGTCAACAACGACCCAGAGAACGTATGAGGCCAGGCCGCAAGCGCAGTGGGGTTGCTCAGCAGCGCACCAATATCTGTCAGCTCAGCACGACCCGTTTCTGGGTTGAACACCGCACCCACCGGGTGCTGCATAAACGAGTTCGCCACGATGATGAAGTAAGCGGACAGGTTAACCGCAAACGCAACCAACCAGATCGAAGCCAAGTGCGCCCACTTAGGCAACCGGCCCCAACCAAAAATCCACAGTCCGAGGAAGGTGGATTCAATGAAGAAAGCAGCGAGTCCCTCTAGCGCCAGCGGGGCGCCGAAAACATCGCCCACAAAGCGCGAGTATTCACTCCAGTTCATACCGAACTGAAATTCTTGCACAATGCCGGTTACCACGCCCATGGCGAAGTTAACCAGGAACAATGTGCCAAAGAACCGAGTTGCGCGATACCAGTGATCTTTGCCGGTGACGTGCCATGCGGTCTGCAGCATAGCCACTAGCGGGGCAAGGCCGATAGTTAAAGGAACGAAAATAAAGTGATAAACGGTGGTAATCCCAAATTGCCACCTTGAGACATCCACTATGTCCATACGTGACACCTCCAGGTGTGAAAAGCGCCCTCAAATACAAGCATGCTCCCTAAGTAGTCGGGTACACCAGAGATAAAGTTTCCAATCACATAGCACTTGGCCCTTTTCGGGGCTATTTACCCCCACCGTTTTTGTTCCGGCAAGATTATCAAGCGCTGGAGTGTGGTTTTGGGTGATTCCGTGACCCGATTTTGTGATCCAAAAATCAAGGGTCTAAAGTAGTTCTCTAGCGACACTCTCTAACGAGCGTTGCTGGTCGGGCCTTTAGCTCAGTTGGTAGAGCTACGGACTTTTAATCCGCAGGTCGCGGGTTCGAGCCCCGCAGGGCCCACAGTAAAAAGCCCGCCCACTTTTCGAAGTGGGCGGGCTTTTTGCTGCGGGCTGTTGGGGTGGATTCTTTAGTGCATTGTGTGCGATTTAAAGCTTCCGTTTGCGCACGTCAGGGGCGGATTTTGTACTCGGGGAAAATTCACGTATATTAAACGTCTGTCGCAAGGGAAACCCCTTGAAGGCTCGCTCCCATCGTCTAGGGGCCTAGGACACCGCCCTTTCACGGCGGCGACACGGGTTCGAATCCCGTTGGGAGTACAAAGGTCCGCTTCGGCGGGCCTTATTAACTAAATATGGCCCTGTGGCGCAGTTGGTTAGCGCGCCGCCCTGTCACGGCGGAGGTCGCGGGTTCAAGTCCCGTCAGGGTCGCATTTGGGTAAAAATCCCTACTCCGGACAATGGGGTAGGGATTTTTTCGGGTTAAGGGACAAAACGTGTGTCCATGTGGGGTGGGGCCGTTGTTATTGCACCGTCTTTGGTGGATGGGGCTCCTTGGTCGCCGATACAGGTTTGTGCGTTAGGAAGAAGTGGATCAATAAAAGACCTTGATTTACATACCCTGAACAGGTGCTGAGGTGGCAACCACTTTCGTTCCTTAACCCTGTTTCCGGAGTAGTTTCCGGCGTGTGGGCAGGAAAGCCGATATTGAATTGACGATAACTCCTCGTTGTCACTTGTTTTCGATAGCGTGACCTAGGGTCATCGTCAATTCAATATCGTCTTTCAACTGCTGGGCTCACCCCTCGCCCGACCCGCCTACCTTAGGTTTAGTGCTCGATTCGGATACCAAATCCCTGCCACCACAACTGCTGAACTTGAGTTAACTGGGCTGTGTCAAGTTTTGTTGACGGTTAGACCCGTTTGTTTTGGTTAGGCTGCAAGGGCCTCGGGGAGTAATTCGGGGCTGGGGGTCAGGAAAT
>NZ_JBVJNS010000025.1:0-18817 GCF_055583565.1 Corynebacterium sp. NPDC104732 | reverse complement strand
GTTCCGCTGCCACAAGGCAGAAGGAACGCAGATAAACATAGCCTGCCCCAGCATGGGGCTAGGAGTACGAATCCTGGGCTCCTTCAAGCGGAACTACTA
Source organism: Corynebacterium sp. NPDC104732 (assembly GCF_055583565.1). Taxonomy (NCBI): domain Bacteria; kingdom Bacillati; phylum Actinomycetota; class Actinomycetes; order Mycobacteriales; family Corynebacteriaceae; genus Corynebacterium; species Corynebacterium sp. NPDC104732. The sequence goes on along the minus strand of NZ_JBVJNS010000025.1, from coordinate 18,718 downwards.
ACAACGTAATGGGAAATCAAGCGTATGGATGGGACGATCCAGGCTTGAAAAGTACCATCCGTACGCTAAATCCCGCCGCGCAATCCCTACTTCACGAGCACCCCAAAGCGATGCATAGTCTGCGAGATTGCTTGCTCCTTGAGGAAGAGCTGCAGTTCGATCCGGCCGTCGGCAAGCAGTGGGCCTTCGGCAAGGTAGGAGCCGTTCTCGGCGGCCTTGACGCGGAAGGAATCCGGCGCGGTGCCGATGATGCGGATCCGGGAGGACGCTGGGAAATCCGGAGCAGTGAGGCGAACCAGAGGCACCCCGGTGAGAGTGCTTGCGATCTTTAGCCGCAACTCTTCGCGCGGAGACAAGTCCGAGGCGTAGTACAGGTAGGACTCTGCCGGGACGTAGCGGAACACGTTGGATTCGCAGCGCAGTGCCGCGCGGTCGTGCTCCACGGCGAACTCGGTGGCCCAGGCCTGTGCGTCCAGCTCGGCGGCGCGGGTGACCCAGGTGAGGTCCTCATCTGACAGGGAAGAGGCGCGCAGCTGGCGCGTGACCTCAGGCGACAGGGACACGCCAGATAGCGGCTCCAAAGTGCCGTCGGTCCAGGTGCCGAACTGTGCCACGTAGTTCGGGCCACCAGCCTTGGCGCCAGGACCAATGGCGGAGTTCTTCCAACCGCCGAAGGACTGCCGTTCCACGATCGCACCGGTGATACCGCGGTTGATGTAGGCGTTGCCTACTTCAACGTGTTCGCGCCAGTAGGCGATTTCGTCTTCGTCGAGGGAATGCAGGCCACCTGTGAGTCCGAACCCGGTGGAGTTTTGCCATTCGATGGCTTCTTCCAGCGTGGAGGCGTACATGATGCCCGTGACGGGGCCGAAGCACTCGGTGGTGTGGAACCAGGAGCCAGGCTGGACGTTGTCACGGATGCCTGGGGTCCACAGGTCAGGTTCGATTTCTCGTGGCTTAAGCAGCCACGACTCTCCCGGTTCCAGCTTGGTGAGGCCGCGCTTGAGTTTTTCGCCTGGGGCTTCGATGAGGCCGTTCATCGTGGTGGAGATGTCGGTGCCGCGGCCGACGCGGAGGGTGGAGACGGCGTCGACAAGCTGGCTCTTGAAACGCCCGCAGTCGCCCACCAGGATCAGCAGGGAGGCGGCGGAGCACTTCTGGCCAGAGTGGCCGAAGGCCGACTTGTAGGCATCGGCGACCGCGAGGTCAGGGTCGGCGTGCGGGGTGACGATGATGGCGTTCTTACCGGAGGTTTCCGCCAGCAGCTTCATCTCTGGGCGCCAGGAGCGGAATAGCTTGGCGGTCTCGGAGGCACCGGTGAGCACCACGCAGTCCACATCGGGGTGGGAGATGAGGCGTTTGCCGGCTTCGGCTTCGTCGGCGTTGACCATCTGGAGTATGTCCTCGGTGATGCCTGCCTCGCGAAGGGCAGCCACAGCCACCTCGGCGCAGCGCAAGGTTTGTGGTGCGGGCTTCAAAATCACTCGCGCACCAGCTGCCAGGGCAGCGAACACGCCACCCATGGGGATAGCGACGGGGAAGTTCCACGGCGGGGTCACCACGACCACATCGTGCGGGGTGAAACGGTCATCGAGCTGTTCGGCGCAAGAGGCGTAGTAGGTGGCGAAGTCGATGGCCTCGGAAATCTCCGGGTCCGATTGGTCGACCGCCTTGCCCGCTTCATGCGCCATGACCGAGACCAAATCACCACGGTGCCGTGCCAGTGCATCCGCAGCCCGAAGCAGCAGTTCCACGCGGTTATCCGGCGAGGCGGCCGCGCGGGCCCGGGCCACGGCCTCATCGATGACGGCCGGGTCGGTGACCAGCGGGGATTGCGTCGGGCCGGGGTCTGTGGCGAGGTGGCGCAAGGCCCACTCGCGGTTGGCCTGCAACGCCGGGTCGGTGTCGGGTTCGTTGCGGAACACGCCAGTGGAGTAACGCGCTTGCTTATCGACGCCACGGTCCTGATCGCGTTGCGGAGTGTCACGCACATTCCACCGGTCCGCTACAGCGCGGAGAAACGCATCGCGCTGACCCGAGAAATCGCCGACGGCTTGGGCGTGAAGGAAGTTTTCCTCAGCACCGTTTTCTTCCAAGCGGCGCACCAGGTAGGAGACGGCGACGTCGAAGTCTTCTGCGCGGACCACTGGCGTGTAGAGGATTTCCTCACCGATCGCTGGCGCCATGCCCTGCAGCATTTCCATGTCGATCTGTTTTTCCACGCCACGTTCTTTGGCCAGTTCTTTAGCAAACGCGATGGTGAACAGGTTGTGGCTGGCCACGCCGATGCGAATCGCGACAGCGTTCTCCGGCTGGAGCACGTAGTCAAGCATCCGGTAGTAGTTCGCGTCCACCTCGTGCTTGGTCAGGTAAGGGGCCTGTGGCCAGTCGTGCAGCTCAGCTTCGACCTTTTCCATCGACAGGTTCGCGCCCTTAGCAAAGCGCACTTTGATGTTGGCACCGCCCTGTTCAGTGCGGGCACGGGCGAATTCTGTGATCTCCTGGAGTGCTGCGAAGGAGTCTGGCAGATAAGCCTGGAGCACAATGCCTGCGTGATAGGTGTGGAATTCATTCTCGCTGAGCAGCTCTTTAAACAGGCGCACCGTGAGCTGGAGGTCCTTGTATTCCTCCATGTCCAGGTTGACAAAAACCTCATTGTCTCGTGCAGCGCGGTACAGCGGACGCAGACGATCCTTGAGGCGCTCCAAGCTGCCCTCCATGTCCCACTGATTCAGCTGCGCGGCGACCGACGAGGCCTTGATAGAAACGTACGATACGCGTGGGTTCTTCACCAGTTCGATGGTGTCTGCCAGTCGCTTGTCTGACTCCTTTTCTCCCAAGACAGCCTCACCGAGCAGGTTGAGATTGAGCTGTACGCCCTGCTGGGCGGCCTCGTCAAGGAGCTTGTTGAGCTTCTCGCCATCTGCATCCAAAATGAGGTCTCCCACCAGCTGGCGGAACCGGCGCTTAGCTGTCGGAATGACAATGCTCGGCAGCAGCGGAGCGATCTGCGTCCCGGCCTTGAACAACATGCGGTCGATACCGCTCACGAATCCGGGCGGATTAGGAAGCTCGCTGAGGGCCTTCGCAGCTGCCGTGTTGTCGGAGGGGCGAGCAACCTTATCCACAAAACGCATCGTGAAATCGATACCGCCCTCATGACGGACCATTTCAGAAATCTGATTGTCATCTGAAATCGACGAGTGCCACGCGGATGCCTGGTCAGCGGCGCGGGAAATAACGGTGGCAAGGGAGTCGGTCAAGGCTAGCCTCCTTGGGATAACTTGGTGTTTTATTAGAAAGCAGGTACTGGTGTGGTGACCACTGTGACCTCATCAGTGGTGGCGATGCTGCCACAGGTTGGTGTAGGTCATTCCCAGAATATGGGAACACCCCCCTTTAATATAGTGATGGGGTTCACATTGACCTAGTCTGGGTGGGGTAGGCGGGGTTTGTCGCGTTGTTTGTGGGTTGTCCCCGACATTACCCGCCCGAAGTTCGGGCTCATTGGGGCGATTTTGGGGCATTGTCGGGGGCGTAATGTCGGGGACAACGCGGTAGCCAGGATATCCCCAATTGCCCCAATATTCCCAGCAGTTACGTTTTGGTCGATGGTGGGGCGGCGTTTCTTTTGGTCCCGACATTACCCGCCCGAAGTTCGGGCTTATTGGGGCGATTTTGGGGCATTGTCGGGGCCGTAATGTCGGGGGCTTAGCGTTTAACCCGCCGGGCGTAGGGGCTGGAAAAGCATCTAGGTGCGGGAGATGCGAAATCCCAGCGATTGGCAAAGAAAATGCCGGCACTATCGTTGAACATGGAACACCCTCCCGCGCCCAATCAACCCGGCTACCAGAAATAAGCCGGGCCCAAGGCATAATGAAAGCTATGGCTCGACTCTTTGGAACTGACGGCGTGCGTGGACTCGCCAACGAAACCTTGACCGTCAACCTGGCGCTGCGCCTGGGGCAAGCAGCTGCAGAGGTGCTCACGAGAGAGAACCGTAGTTCTAAGCGGCGCCCAACGGCGGTGGTGGGGCGCGACCCACGCGTGTCTGGAGAAATGCTGGCTGCGGCGCTGTCGGCTGGTATGGCGTCGCGTGGCGTGGACGTGTTGCGCGTGGGAGTGCTCCCTACGCCTGCGGTGGCATTCCTTACCGACGACTACGGCGCTGACATGGGCGTGATGATCTCCGCGAGCCACAATCCAATGCCAGACAATGGCATCAAGTTCTTCGCCGCCGGTGGGCACAAGCTGGCTGATGAGGTCGAAGACGAAATCGAAAGCGTCATGAACTCGATGCAGGACTGTGGCCCTACTGGTTATGGTGTGGGACGCGTCATCGAGGAAGCCCCAGACGCGCAGGAGCGGTACCTGAATCACTTGGCCGAGGCTGTGAAGACGGACCTCAGCGGAATCAAAGTAGTGGTGGACTGCGCGAACGGTGCGGCATCTGAGGTTGGTCCGCTAGCGTATGCAGTGGCTGGCGCCGAAGTTGTGGCAATTCACAACAAGCCTAACTCGTACAACATCAACGAGGACTGCGGTTCCACTCACATCGAACAGATCCAGAAGGCCGTCGTGAAGCATGGCGCTGACCTTGGCTTATCCCATGACGGCGATGCTGACCGGTGCCTGGCCGTCGACGCCGACGGAAACGTGGTCGATGGGGACCAGATCATGGCGATTCTGGCGATCGCGATGAAGGAGAACGGCGAGCTGCGGAAGAACACCCTCGTTGCCACCGTCATGTCCAACCTCGGTTTGATGCTGGCGATGAAAGATGCCGGCATTGAGGTGAAGACCACCAAGGTGGGAGACCGGTACGTGCTGGAAGAGCTGCGTCGTTCGAGCCTGTCGCTGGGCGGCGAGCAGTCCGGCCACGTGGTGATTCCCGACTATGGCACCACCGGAGACGGTATCCTCACCGGCTTGACTCTGATGGCGCGGATGGCGGAAACCGCATCATCGCTAAAGACTCTGGCAGGGGCGATGACTGTGCTGCCACAGAAGCTCATCAACGTCCCGGTTACGGACAAATCCGTCATTATGTCGGACGAGCGCGTCATTAGTGCGATCGCCGAGGCTGAGGCGGAACTCGGGGAAACGGGCCGCGTCCTGCTCCGAGCCTCCGGCACTGAAGAAATTTTCCGAGTGATGGTGGAAGCCGCAGACGCCGATACCGCAGTGCGGATCGCAGGTCGCCTCGCTGCAGTTGTGGCCGCCGTGTAAAAAACTTTTCGCCGCGAGGGAACCTTTTGCCCCCTGTGGAGAGTCAAAACATAGTGAAGGGGTTTTCACTAATCTGACTTTTCACAGGGGGAATTTTTGTGTTCGATCTGAAGGTCGATGTGCTGGCAAGCACCAACGTATTGCGCAGCCTTATCGACGCCACCGAAACGGAAATCACACGCCACCGAGCAATCACGCCAGGCTTCTCCGCTCTGGCCGCCGGACGTGATTTCGCAGGTCACGGCGCTGCCTTGAATCAGGTGTACTCGGCGCTGCACCAGCGAAATCTCGAGCTCATGCAGCAAACCGTGGCGGTGAGCGTCGCAGCGCGCCGGGACGTCACGACCGTGGGCGAGGCGGACACCCACAGCGAAGCGGCACTCGACGCAGTAGCGCAGCAGGGGCTGACATGGGCAAAGTAAAGAAAGCGCAGCGGCTTTACGACGAAGCAGTTGAAGCCTTACGCGTTGCCGCCGGAGCCGACTGGAATGGCCCCGCGCATTCTTCCGACAAAGTAGCCGAAGCGTTGAACAGCACAGCGGGCATTGACACCAATGAGCTGCGCAAAAAGCAGACCGACATCACGTCTGGTGGCCGGGCAACCGGAGTGAAAAACGGGCGAGTTCTGCCGCAGATTGGTGCCATGCTCGTCGGCATCATCGGGGGAGCCATCGCGGAAACGCTCATCTCCAAAGCCTGGGATTGGATCGCATCGGACGAAAAAGCCGAGGAATTCGGCGAAGACACCACGAAGGCAGCAGATCGGCTCGACGACGTGGAAAAGACCACAGGGGAATGCGCCGAAAAACTGTGCTCAGAGACCAAATCAACCGTGGCGGGGCTTTGCTCTTTGTTGCGGATGATCGATAAAGAAAAACACCCCAAGGAGTACCGCGCTGTACTCTCCGCTGCCGATTCGCTCATCAACCAGTGCGGCAGCGGGGTAATAGGGATTGCGGCGGAACGCGACACGTGCGTATCCGACATTTACAACCAACTCATCCAGCGGGGCTCCGAGATCTGCGGGGAAGATATCCAACCAGTACCTCTCGCGTGCGAACAAACCGTGGAATGCCCACCAGCTCCACAGTGCGAGGTCACTCCAGATTCGGCGCCACCTGCACCGGCTCCGGCACCGGCGGGCCCAGCGCCCGGCCCCTCACCAGCGACAACGCCAGCGGCCACGCCACCGGCACCGCCTCCCGCACCGGAAGTATCGCCTGCACCGGCGCCGGCACCGGAGGTACCGTCGGCTCCGGCAGCGCCTCCTGTGCAGCCAGCCGCAGTGGAACTGCCGGTAGAGAAACTTCCGGAACCAATGTTTGAGCCTAAAACGCCAGCACCTGTCGAACCTTCGGCAGTGGAACCACCTGTAGTCAAGGACTGCGAGACACCGGCGGACGTCCCCGAAGAGCCAGCGGATTGCGAGACCGAAACTGACACACCGGAATGCGATTCTTCGCCACTGTCGGCCGTCCTTGGAATTGGAATCATGGTCGCCATCATCGGCGTGATTATCACCGCGTTAGAGGAGTGCGTTGCTGCGCCCGAACCGGAAGCTGCTCCTGCCACAGAACCGCCACCGCCGGTTGCTGAGGAGCCTCCGCCACCACCGAAGCAGCACGTGCCACCGCCGGTTGTTGAGGAGCCTCCGCGACCACCGAAGGAACACGTGCCGCCGCCACCGGCAGCACCAGAGCCACCAGTTGTCGCAGAGCCACCACCGGCACCGGAACCAGAGCTGGCAAGTAGCGGTGTGGCTCGAAAGGCAGGTGCGTGGTGAAACCCGATTTCGACACGGTGATGGAGCGATTCCGTGAGCGGGCTGCGCAGCGCATGGCTGATTTTGAAGCTGAACTTGCCCAAGCGAATAACACAGCAGCGAATGCGCGGAAGGCGGTGAGTGAGCAGCCTGTGGCGTCGATAAGCGCAGCACCGCAGCCTCGTGGCCCCCGAGTGGGACGACCGACTGCGGTGCGGAGTGTGCTGCGGAGTCAGCGCGGTTAGAAGGCGGTGTGCTCGATCTCGTCGAGCTTCAGGCGAACCCCGGTGGCGTCAAAACTGGTGACCTTCTTTGCCGTGGCCTCCGCGTTGGAGAAACCAGAGTACCTGTGCTGGCCATCCAGCCGGTGCAGGAGGAAGCCTGTGAGTAATGCGCGGGTGATTTCCTGCGCCCCAGTCTGTGGGCGTCCCATACCGACGGCCAAGCGAGAGAAGGACAACTCAGGGAAGCCCTGCTGGGTTGCGCCCTCGATCTCACGGTACGTGCAGGAACCCGCCCAACGAGCGGCCACATTCACCGGATTACCGGTAGTGACAAAGTCGCGCTCCGTTTGGCCTAGGACGAATCCCGGGACGTTAACGTTCATCGCGGCGTTCTCACAAGAAGGAGAGGTCGCAGCAGGGTAAAGGGCCGCCACCGCTTTGATGTGATTGCGTCCGGCAGCTGCTAAAATGGCGCACCCGGCGCCCATGCCGTGGCCAGCAAAACCGATCTTGCCCGGCGCGACAGTCACAGCACCAGTACCTAGTTTGACACCGGTGAGGATCTGGAGAGTCGTCTCCAAGTCTGCCGCGAAACCGCGGTGATCCGGCATAAAGCCTTTTTCGGTGTTCGGAGCGGCGACCACGATTCCCCACGAAGCGAGGTGACGCAGGGTCGCGTGATAACGCTTGATGTCGGTCATCCAATCGTGGCCGAACGCAACAGCAGGAAGACCATTTCCTTCTGCTGGCGTATAAATCTTTCCTAGCAGACCGGCATATTCCAGGTCGCCGACGAGGACCCGGTGCGGGCCACGCTTGGACAGTTTGCTCACGAGTTTGTTCAAATTCTCAGCCACACCTGTTAAGGATAGTGGAAAACCGGCTTGAGGTTAGCTGATAGCAGAAGCTGAGACCTGGGAAAAGCTACTTTTTCGGAAAGAACTAGCCACCGAATGACAAGACAATAGGGTTTTTGCATTTAGAATCTGCTGTATGTGTGGAATCGTTGGATATGTAGGTAAGCAGCAAGGCCTGAACATTGCTGTCGAAGCGCTCCGTCGTATGGAGTACCGTGGCTACGACTCTTCTGGTGTCGCGGTGGCGAATGGGGCGGGGGCAGTGAGCGTCGTTAAGCGCGCTGGCAAGCTCGCCAACCTAGAGGACCGCATCGTTGAAGTCGGCGCGGACAACCTCGCCGGTACCACCGCGATCGGGCACACTCGCTGGGCAACCCACGGTCGCCCTACCGACCAAAATGCGCACCCACACCTTTCTTTTGACGGCAAGGTTGCCATCGTCCACAACGGCATCATCGAGAACTTCGCACCGCTGCGTGCTGAGCTGGAAAGCAAGGGCATCGAACTCAAGTCCGAGACCGACTCCGAGGTTGCGACCCACCTGCTGGCACTCGCCTACAACGACGGGGACACCGCCGGCGATTTCAAAGCCTCCGCTATGAAGGTCCTGAACCGCCTGGAGGGTGCTTTTACCCTGCTGTTTACTCATGCGGATCACCCGGACACCGTGATCGCGGCACGCCGTTCCACCCCGCTGATCGTGGGCGTGGGTGAAGGGGAGATGTTCTTAGGGTCCGACGTCGCGGCCTTCATCGAGCACACCAAGAACGCTATTGAGCTCGGCCAGGACAGCGTCGTGATCATCACCGCTGATTCCTACGAGATCCTGAACTTTGACGGCACCCCAGCCGAAGGAAAATCTTTCACCATTGACTGGGATCTCGCTGCGGCGGAAAAGGGCGGCTTCGATTCCTTCATGATGAAGGAAATCTTCGAGCAGCCAGATGCCGTCCGCGATACGCTCGTGGGGCACTTCGTTGACGGCCACATCGTGCTCGATGAGGACAACATCTCTGAGCAGGAACTCAAGGCGATCAACAAGGTCTTCGTCGTCGCCTGTGGCTCCGCCTACCACTCCGGCCTGCTGGCCAAGTACGCGATTGAGCACTGGGTCCGCATCCCAGTGGAGATCGAAGTAGCTTCCGAGTTCCGCTACCGTGACCCAGTGCTGGATTCCAACACCCTCGTCGTCGCTGTGTCCCAGTCCGGTGAGACCGCCGATACTCTCGAGGCCGTCCGCCACGCCAAGACCCAGGGCGCAAAGGTGCTGGCTGTCTGCAACACCAATGGTTCCCAGATTCCACGCGAGTCCGACGCCGTGCTGTACACCCACGCTGGCCCGGAAATCGGCGTTGCCTCCACCAAGGCATTCCTGGCACAGGTCGCTGCGAACTACATCGTTGGTCTTTCCCTGGCGCAGGCCAAGGGCACCAAGTACCCGGATGAGATCAAGGAGATTTGGGAAGCGCTGGAAGAAACCCCAGCCAAGATCGCTGAGGTGCTGAAGTGCGGCGACCAGGTCACTGAGATCGCCCGCGTGCTGGGCGCTATCAAGACCATGCTGTTCCTCGGCCGTGGCGTGGGCTTCCCCGTTGCACTCGAGGGCGCGCTGAAGCTCAAGGAGCTGGCTTACATTCACGCTGAGGGCTTCGCTGCCGGCGAGCTCAAGCACGGCCCGATCGCCCTCATCGAGGACGACCTGCCAGTGGTTGTCGTGGTTCCTTCCCCACGTGGCGTGAAGGTGCTGCACTCCAAGATCGTCTCCAACATCCAGGAGATCCGCGCCCGTGGTGCCAAGACCATCGTCATCGCGGAAGAGGGCGACGATGCCGTGGAGCCATTCGCTAACTGGCTGATCCGCATTCCGCAGTCCTCCACGATCATGCAGCCACTGCTGGCCACCGTGCCGCTGCAGTTCCTGGCCGCCGAGATCGCGCGCCAGTGTGGCAACGAGGACATCGACAAGCCACGTAACCTGGCCAAGTCCGTGACCGTGGAATAAGGCGCTTATCGACGCCATCGTCCCCACCACCCGCTGACCATCCTTGGTTGGCGGGTGGTGTTTGAGTTTTCAGGGATAGGGCGCGCCAGTGTGGCTAGATGCCGTGTTCGTCAGTATTGATCTGAGCCATGCATGTTGATCAAGGAATGACACCACTCGTGGGGTTCTTATCGATCGCCGAATCGTGAAAAATTGGCTTCCCAATTCAACGCATAAACGTTATTGGCAATGATGGTTGTGAAGTATAAAAACTAATAATTCAAAAAGTTGAACAAATAATGTGGCGCAAAACACATATTGTCTGCTATCTTGTGCTCCAAGTCACTGCAACGGGTGTAGTGGCTTCGACCCAGAAGGAGGCAATCATGAATACTGCGACGCAGGGGATCATGACCGAAGACCTTTTGCGCAGCCTTTATGCAAGGGGGGGTGATGATGCTGATTGGACTGAGATAAGCCAAGCGGGAGTTTTGGATCTTTCCAAACAAACCAAGTCTGGCGACGAGGCTTTGCAGATATTGATGGGGCAACTTTTGCTTGAAAAGTCTGAACCTGGAGATCAATCTGAGCGGCTTTACACGGCCCTTGCAGGAATTAAACAGTTCGTGATCGAGGATTTCTTGCGCGAACTCCCGACTACTTCGATTGAAGATCTTCGAAAAGCTGCTGACAGAGCGGGCTACGACCTTGAAATTCTCGGATAGTCAGTGACTCATCGATTCTAGTTGGAGGGGCGGGCTGATTGTGTCAGCCCGACCTTTCCTTCAGAGGCCTAGGAGCAAGAATTGCAAATTGAAGGTTTGCGTTGGGAAGAAAACTGGTCGATTCCGAATGGTGGAGAATCGAGTGTCCATCCATTTCCAACTATGCGTCCAGTGACAATTGTGTATCACGGTGAAGGTAATTTTTCCTATGGGCATTATGGAATTCATCTAGGTCAAGAGGATGTGTTGACCTTCTTGGGTCCAGACGACCAGGTTATTGTGGGAAAGTTCATCGATTGTCGCGAAAATTCGCTAACTCGAGGTGAATTTCAGACATTTTCATGGACTCCATCCTCCAGAAAAAGGTTGAGAATCCCGCCTGGTGTTGCACATGCATTTGAAAACCTCGAGCGAGTCTTCACCATAAATACGTACGAGAGTTTTTTGCCATCCATGTCGGATTGGCTGCAAAAGAATTCGGACTGGTCTCCCACATCAGATGTCATTAATCTTCCGGATGATGTTGACTTAGACGAATTGCCGTTATTTAGACCTAATACTCATCCAGCGAGTGAGATTTGGTATGCCTTAGTATCTGCGATGCAGAAAGAACTCTTCAAGAGTGTTACTCGTGAATATCCAATAACAATGGACGTTCAGATGGATTCAGGTGAAACACTTAGAATGAAACTTTCAAAGAGAATTGAAATGGAAGAAGCCCGTGCTGAACGGCCATGTTCAATATTGGGAGTTGAATGGCAGCCGCATCCGAATATTCCGAGCGGAGAGCATTCTGGTTTCGTTCCTCTCATCGATAATCGGCCCTTCTATTTTGTCGATCATGGCAAATCGCCATATTCGCATGACGCCTACGGAATCCATTGTTATCAAGAAGATCGCCTTACGTTTCTTGGTGATGGCACCCAGACAATTCGAGTGAAAATGTTTGACGCAAGGAATGGGTCGCCGACGCATGGATTAAAGAACGAATTTGAGTTCACACCTTCGCCGACGCGATTCCTCAGCATTCCGGCTGGCGTAGCCCATGCTTTCGAGGGGTTAGAAAATGTATTCACAGTTAATCGACCTCGACTATTCAAGGTGCCCGGTTCCGACCATGGTTTTGGATTTCCAGATGTCATCGACTGGCCGCTGGATCGTGAGCCCTTGCCAGCCTTTGAAACGGGGTCCGAAGAAATCCAACTAACTGAGTATAAGGATCGAATTGCGTCTCAAAAACAGCAAATGTTGAATCCGGTTGATCATGAAACGCCGGCAGTGTTGTTGGTCGACCAGGAAAACGGAACGCCAATTCGGGTTGCACTACGTCGAAAGAATCTTGGTGCAAATGCCTAAAGCAGATCTTCGATTTTGGCGACTATGGAGTGCTAATGTCCTCAATTTGTTTTCTGCAGGTGCTTGGATCGTAGCCTTTCCAATTGTGGCTTTGGCGAGTAGCTACCCTCCTTCAGTGGTTGGAGGAGTTACCACGGCCTATCTAATTGGCACCATCACTGCGCTCGTTGGCGGTGGATTCTTTATCGACGTGTTGTCGAAATCCAACTTGATGGCGATTTCGAGCGGAATTTCTGCTATCTGCTACATGGTTGTCGCATTTTCGATTGGTTGGCTCTTCGAGAATCTTCCTGTTTTCCTCGCCGTTTCGTTTGTCTTGGGGCTTGCTGATGCTCTATACGGTCCTGCCAGTGAAGCTATTGTTCCAGAAGTCGTCAACGAAAGTTCGCTCGTTCGAGCGAACTCCTTGATTTCGATGGCAGAGTCTCTCGCTGCGAAACTGGTTGGACCTGCAATGGCGGGTCTGGCAGTCGTGGTGTTTGGAGAACAACTGCTATTTGCTGCACTAGCCGTATGTTGCGTCGGGGCTATGGCCTTGTGCTTAACACTGAATGTGTCCAATGGGCAGCGGTCAGATGAGAATCTGGAACATCAGTGGGTTCAAGGTACTCTTGCTGGAATTCGGGTTATTTTCGCGTGTAAATGGTTGAAATGGGGACTTTTGTGGTCTGCGATAGCCCTTCTGTTTCAATACGGGACGCGAGTGGTTCTCATGCCATTTTGGTTCCAACAGCATGAGGATCCTGCGGGTTATGCGCTTTCGATTTCGGCTCTGGGGGTGGGCGCGCTGTTGTCCGGTCTATGCATGTCGAGGGTTGGCAACAGATTCGAGAGCTTTACTGCCTTGATGATCCTTTGGCTGGTGGGGTCGCTATGTTGGCTGCCGATTGTCTTCGTCATCGATACCCGGGTCGCCGTATTCATTATGTTTCTCATGGGCTTCTTTAATGCTGCCGGAAACATAATTTGGTCGTCATTACTGCAGTCGGAAGTTCCGGAAAACTATCGTGGACGAGTTGCAAGCGCGGACTGGCTCGTGAGCATTTCACTCATGCCAGTTTCTGCTGCAGTGGCTGGCCTGATCGCAAAGAGCCTCATGATTGAATGGATCACTGTGGCCGCCATTGTTCCTGCATTCTTGGGAGTAGTCGCGATATTGAGAAACCGAGATCTAAAACAGCGTGTAAACACGATGGTGTGACCTACATGAAAATGCACCACATCCCCCTCTTCACTCCACAGCAGATCCGGGAAGCCGAGGCTCCGCTCCTTGAGCGCGAAGGCGAGGAGTTGATGCGTCGTGCCGCGTTTGCTGTTGCGATGGAAACGGCTCGCCTCAAGCTTGGTCGGAAGGTGTTGGTTCTGGCTGGCTCCGGGAATAACGGTGGCGATGCGCTGTATGCCGCGGCGGAGCTGGAGAAGCGAGGCGCACAGATTAGCGTTTGGAAGCTGGGGGAAAGCATCCATCCTGCGATCAATGCCATCAAGTACCCACGGATGGTGTCGCAGGTAAGCAATCCAGATGTGATTATCGATGGGATCGTCGGCATTGGTGCGCGGGGGCCGCTTCGCGGTGTTGCGGCGGAGGCCGCCGAGCAGGCAAAAGGGTTTCCCGTTGTTGCGGTGGATATTCCGAGTGGTGTGGATCCGATGGCGGGTGAGGTTGCTGGGGCGTCGATAAGCGCGCAGGTCACGGTGACTTTTGGCGGCCTGAAACCCGCGCACATTCTCGGGTGGGAGCACTGCGGGCGGGTCAAACTGCATGATTGTGGCATTGAAATGGGGGAGCCGTGGGGCTATTCGGCAGGGGTGCAAAAATGGCCGGTCCCTGGGCCGCGCGACCACAAATACACCCTCGGCGTGCTGGGTATTCATGCAGGTAGTGAGCGGTATCCGGGCGCAGCGGTGCTGTGTACGCAGGCGGCGGTGCGCGCGAGCTCTTCGATGGTGCGCTACCTCGGGCCGTGTGGCGATCGGGTGCTCGCGTCCCAGCCGGAAGTAGTCGTGGGCGGCGAGCTTTGCAACGCCACCGCCTGGCTTACCGGTCCCGGAGTCGGAACCGAGGACCCTCTGCTGGCGAAGCTGATTGACCTGGACAAACCACTGGTCATTGATGCTGATGCGTTGACTCAGCTGGCTGGGGACCCGGAACTACAAGGGCGGGTCTGCAACCGAGACGCATTGACCGTCCTTACCCCGCACGATGGGGAATTCGCTCGGTTGTACGGACGTAAACCCGAGGACCGTGTGGCCGATGCACAGGATCTTGCGCGGATGCTCAATGCGGTTGTGGTGCTCAAAGGGCGGGTCACCGTCATTACTGATGGCGCGGAGATTTACCTGGTGGAGGCGGGTTCCTCGTGGGCGGCGACTCCAGGATCCGGGGATGTGCTGGCGGGGATTATCGGAAAGGCGGTGGCCTGGGAGGCATCAGCGGAGATGGTGGCGTCGGCGGTACGTGTCCATGCGCTCGCGGCGATGCATCGGGGCGGGCCAATAATTGCCGGGGACATTTCGCAGGCAATCCCCGATGTGGTGACTACGATGGTTAACCATGGATTTGCTCACCACCACAATTGATCTGGACGCCGTCGCTCACAACACTCGCCTCATCAAGGAGCGGGTGGCGCCGGCGCAGCTCATGGCGGTGGTGAAGGCGGATGGCTACAACCATGGCGCTGCTGAAGTGGCAAAGGTGATGGCTGCGAACGGGGCTGATCGCTTTGGCGTCGCCACGCTGGCCGAGGCGCACGCGCTGCGCGATGCCGGGATCACTGCCCCCGTTTTGGCGTGGATCTGGTCGCTATCCCAGGACTACCAGGCTGCGATCGACCGCGGTATTTCCCTGGGCATTCATGACCTGGCGGAAGCCCGCGTCCTTGCCGATCTCGACTGCGAGGTCGCCATCATGGTGGACTCGGGGCTGCGTCGCTCGGGCGTTCCGGAAACCGAATGGCAGGAAGTCTTTGAGTTGTTCGCCCGTGGCAAGGCCCGCGTCAGCGGCGTATTTAGCCACCTAGCCAGCGCGGATGTGGTGGATGATCCCACCACCGACTGGCAAGCCGAGAACTTTGCGCGCGCGGTGGACATGTCCCGCGCTGCTGGCCTGGAGGTGCCGTTTAACCACCTGGCTAACTCGCCAGCGGTGCTCAGCCGCCCTGATCTGCACTGGCAGATGGTCCGACCTGGCCTGATCTGCTACGGCCTGGAACCGATCCCGGGTCGGGACCATGGGCTGCGGCCTGCGATGACATGGTCGGGCCGAGTGACGGTGGTGAAGGACATCGCGAAGGGTGAGGGCAGCTCCTACAACCACACGTGGCGCGCCCCGGAGGACGGTCACTACTGCATCGTCCCCGTCGGCTATGCGGACGGCTTGCCGCGCGCGGTACAGGGCCATCTGGAAGTGACCATCAACGGTCAGCGCTACCCGCAGGTCGGGCGCGTGTGCATGGACCAGATCGTGGTGTGGCTAGGCCAGGACACCGCTGCACCAGGCGATATGGCGATTATCTTTGGCGAAGGTGGCATGTCCGCCACCGAGCTTGCCGACGCCATCGGCACCATCAACTACGAGGTCGCTTGCTGGCCAAAAGGCAGGACCGTGCGCCACTACGTAGGAGGACGAAAGTGAAGCCTAGTTTCCCGTTGTCCGGATCGGAGCTCTTTGAAACCCCGGAGGAAACCCAGTCCTGGGGAGAGTCGCTTGGCCAGGCGCTGGAAGCGGGCGACGTCGTCATCCTCGACGGCCCCCTAGGAGCCGGCAAAACCACGCTTACCCAGGGCATAGCCCGAGGTATGCAGGTCAAAGGACGCGTGACCTCGCCAACCTTTGTGATTGCGCGGGAACACCGCTCCCTGATTGACGGCCCGGCTCTGGTCCACGTGGATGCCTACCGACTCCTAGACTCGGCTGCCTCCCCATCAGATGCTCTTGACTCCCTCGATTTGGACACTGACCTGCTGGACTCCGTGGTCGTCGCTGAATGGGGCGGGGGACTGGTGGAACAAATTGCCGACCGGTATTTGTTCGTTCAACTAGACCGGGAAACCGCTGTCGCAGAAGACCCATCGTCAGAAGCCCGCATTATCACGTGGGAATGGCGGGGGTAGACATCGGCGCTTGGGAGCTGTTGACCCCGATATTGGTTGGATAGAAGCCAGAACGGGAGCGCGCATTCCCAGACTCCATGAACCCACGTTCCAACGAACGGATCGCGAAGCTTAAACAGCTAACCCACTACGATGGAACCCGTGCTCGTACTTGCCATTGATTCTGCAACCCCAACTGTTGTCGCCGGTGTCGTTGATTCGGACACCAACGAGGTGCTGGGGCAGACCATCCTCGAAAATTGCCGTGACCACAACGAACAGCTCGTCCCTGCGGCCCAAGCTGCACTGAAAGAGGCGGGCAAGACTTTCGCGGATCTGGACGCCATCGTTGTTGGTACCGGGCCCGGCCCTTTCACTGGTCTGCGGGTGGGCATGGCAACGGCGGCAGCGTTCGGCGACGCTCTCGGTATCCCTGTTCACGGGGTCTGCTCGCTTGACGCGATTGCGGTGCAGATCCCTGCGGAAGAGAAAGTCGTGGCGATTGATGCGCGGCGCCGTGAGGCGTATTGGGCGCAATACGCAGGTTCGCGGGTGGGGGACCCACAGGTGACGCCTTACGCGGACGTCCCGGTAGGGGCGGTAGTGAACGCGCCTGCCAACCTCGCAGAACATTTCCCGCAGGCGACGCATGATCTGTATCCGACCCCGCAAGCGTTGGTGCAGGTGGCCGACTTGATGCATGAGCCTGCGCCACTGCAGCCGCTGTATTTGCGTCGGCCGGACGCCAAAGAGCCGAAGTCCAAGCCGAAGAGCCCTGCGATTCCGGATGTGCAGCTGTGACCTGGGACGTAAGACGCTTAACCCCAGGAGATGCTGCGCGGTGTGCCGAGTTGGAGCGCGTCCTCTTCGCAGGTGACGACCCGTGGCCGGCCAGCGCCTTTGAGGAGGAGTTCGCGCAGCCCAACAACTTCTATATCGGCATTGATCTTGCTGGGCAGTTGGTGGGTTACGCGGGATTGTCGTTGTTGGGGAGCTTGCAGGATCCGGAATTTGAGATCCATACGATTGGCGTGGATCCGCAGCACCACCGCAAAGGTATCGGTGCGGAGTTGATGGACCAGCTCATGCATGCGGCTGATACCTATGGCGGGCCGGTGTTCCTGGAAGTCCGTACAGACAATGACCCCGCGATACGGATGTATGAAAAGTACGGATTTGTGCAGCTTGGGTTGCGGAAGAACTATTATCAGCCGTCGGGTGCCGACGCGTACACCATGAAACGCGAGCCAAAAAAGAAGGAGCAAGAATGATCATCCTCGGCATTGAGTCGTCCTGCGATGAAACTGGTGTCGGCATTGTTCGCCTGGATATGGAAACCGGCGATGTTGAGATCCTTGCGGACCAGGTGGCCTCGTCGATGGAGCAGCACGCGCGCTTCGGTGGGGTAGTGCCGGAGATTGCGTCGCGGGCGCATTTGGAGGCAATGCAACCGGTGATGCGCGCGGCGATGGCGGAGGCGGGCGTCGTAAAGCCTGATGCTGTCGCTGCGACGGTGGGGCCGGGGCTGGCGGGGGCGCTGCTCGTTGGTGCGTCGGCGGCGAAGGCGTACGCTGCGGCGTGGGACGTGCCCTTCTACGGCATTAACCACCTGGGCGGGCACGTTGCGGTGGCCAACCTGGAGGGGGAGAAGCTGCCGCATTCGGTGGCGCTGCTTGTCTCGGGCGGGCATACGCAGCTGCTGGAGGTGGACTCGGTGGGGGCGCCGATGCGCGAGCTGGGCGCCACGCTTGACGACGCCGCAGGTGAAGCCTATGACAAGGTAGCCCGGCTCCTCGGCCTTGGCTACCCGGGTGGCCCGGTGATTGACCGCCTGGCCAAGCAAGGCACGGCGAACATTGACTTCCCGCGTGCCCTGCGGGGCTCCCTTGACTTCTCTTTCTCCGGGCTCAAAACTGCGGTGGCGCGCTATGTGGAGGCCGCAGAACGTGAAGGTCGCCAGATTGTGGTGGAAGACGTGTGCGCGTCCTTTCAAGAGGCGGTCTGTGATGCACTGACGAAGAAAGCAGTGCGCGCCTGCCAGGAAGTTGGGGCGTCGGTGCTGCTGCTCGGCGGTGGCGTGGCAGCAAACTCACGCCTTCGGGAGCTCGCCGCCCGGCGGTGCGCGTCCGCTGGCATTGAACTGCGGGTGCCACGTTTCAAACTGTGTACCGATAACGGCGTGATGATCGCCGCGCTCGGCGCCCAGCGGGTTTTTGAACAGCATCGCCCTTCGGAACTCAGCATCGGGTGCGACCCATCGCTAGAGGTGGAGACCCCACAGGTGTATGCGAATTAATCGCTCACCCAGCAGGTTCTCCTGATCCTGGGTACGCTAACAGACGTACAAGTGCCCATTTTTAAAAGGACGTGCAACTATGACTGTCGGCTACCTTGTTTACCGGCTCATCCGGATCTGGAGTGCGTAATTAGCGGGAAGTGATATGTCGGGGTGGCACAACATATAGGGGCCCTGGCCGGTACAAGATGAGAGT
>NZ_JBVJNS010000024.1:0-21985 GCF_055583565.1 Corynebacterium sp. NPDC104732 | reverse complement strand
AACAGTCCTACTGACAGGCATAACAAGCAGCTTCCTCCCGGCAACACACGCCGGGCTCAGCCACGCAGACCCTCCAACAAAAAGTCCGCAGTCCCGGGGTATTTTAGGGGTTTTATTCACCGAGTCTCGAAAAACAGGTCTCGAAAAGTCCCAAGATCCCTAAAACTCCAACCCCAGCAGCGCGTTTTCGATGAGTTCCGGCAGTGCGGGGTGGATCCAGTATTGTTTGGTGGCTACGTCGCGGCAGTCGAGGTCGAAGGCCATGACGGTGATGAGTTGCTGGATGAGGGTTGAGGCTTGGGGGCCGATGATGTGGGCGCCGAGGAGGCGTCCGGTGTTTTTGTCGGCGATGAGTTTGGCGAAGTTGGTGGTGTCTTCCATTGCCCACCCGTAGGCGACGTCGCCATATTTTTGGACTTTCACGGTTACGTCGTAGCTTTCGCGTGCTTCTTTTTCGGTGAGTCCGACGTAGGCGATTTGGGGGTGGGTGAACACGGCGGCGGGGACGTGGTCGTGTGGCATGGTCTGCAGGTCGTCGGGGTGCAGGATGTTGTGGCGTACTGCGCGCATTTCGGCGTTGGCGACGTGCTTGAGGAGGTAGGGGGAGGAGGCGTCGCCGAGTGCCCAGACTCCGTCGGCGGTGGTGCGCCCGTATTCGTCGACTTTAATGGACCCGTCTTTCATGTCGATGCCGCCGAGGTGGAGGTCCATTTGGTCGCCGTTGGGGATGCGTCCGGTGGCGACGAGGAGGATGTCGTGTTCCAGCTCGGTGCCGTCGCTGAGGGTGACGCCGGTGTCGGTGGCTGCGGTGACTTCGACTTCGTAGCGGACGTCCCATTGGGTTTCGGCGGCGCGTTGGAAGGCGGCGGCGATGTCGTCGTCGAGGCCGCGGAGCATGCGGTCGCTGCGCACCAGTTGCGTCACGGATACGCCGAGGGAGGAGAAGACGTGCGCGAATTCGCAGGCGATGAAGCCGGCGCCGACGACGGTCATACGCTTAGGGAGCGAAGGGATGCGCATGATGTCTTCGTTGGTGTAATAGCGGGCCCCGGATTCGGCGATAGCCGCGGGGATTTGAGGGCGCGAACCTGCGGCGATGATGATGGTGTCGCCGGTTATTTCCTCAGATCCGGTGCGGATGGTTTTCGGACCGGTGAAGCGGGCGTGTTGGTCGTAGACGTCGATGTTGGGGGTTTCAGGTCCACGTCGGTAAGCTTCGCCACCTGCGGCGATTTGGTCGATGCGGTCGGTAAAGACGCGCTTGCTTATCGACGCCCAATCCACCCCCTCGAACTGCCCCTTAATTCCGTAACGGCCGGATTCCTCGATGGTGCGGGCAATATCCGCCGCGTAGACGTACATTTTGGTGGGAATGCAGCCGACATTGAGGCAGGTGCCGCCGAAGGTACCCTTCTCGATGATCGCGATGGACTTGTCATCGAATTCGGGGCCGGGGATGGAGTTGCCGGAACCAGTGCCGATGATGATGATGTCGTAGTGCTTGCCCACGTAGCGCTCCTTCTAAAAGTTAGGGTCCTGGTAGGCATAGTAGTGAGATTTTCACGTTGATGGCGAGCGCCCCATGCATATTCCCATTGGGGTGAAAATTCCCAATTTGTGGGGGAAGTTTTACCAAAGCTGCAATTTTTGCGCGTAAGCTTGATTGGTAACGGACTAGTTTGTCCGGCTTTTTGGCTGACAACAAGAATGGGAAGTCCACCTCGAGGCACTAGTAGTCCGGGGTTTCTATACATACGCACAGTTGATGAAAGAAGTTGAGTTACAGTGTCCGAAGCTAAAGTAAGCGCAAAGGTAACTGACGAGGCGGATGTTGTCCTCATCGGCGCAGGTATCATGAGCGCCACGCTGGGTGCGATGCTGAAACAACTCGAGCCAACCTGGTCTCAGATCATTTTTGAACGCTTGGATGTCCCAGCTCAGGAGTCCTCCTCCCCGTGGAACAACGCGGGTACCGGTCACTCCGCGCTCTGCGAGCTGAACTACACGCCACTGCAGCACGGTGAAGTGAACATCTCCAAGGCTGTGAACATCAATGAAAAGTTCCAGGTCTCTCGTCAGTTCTGGTCTCACCAGGTTGAGAATGGCATCCTGACCGACCCTCGCGAGTTCATTAACCCGGTTCCTCACGTCTCCTTCGGCCGTGGTGATGACCAGGTTAAGTACATCAAGATGCGCTATGAAAAGCTCTCCAAGCACACCCTGTTCCAGGGAATGCAGTACTCCGACGATGACTCGAAGTTCGCCGAGTTCCTGCCACTGATGGCTAAGGGCCGTGACTTTGACGCTGAAAAGGTCAACATTTCCTGGTTCGACGAGGGCACCGACATTAACTACGGTGCTCAGGCCAAGCAGTTCCTGGACGCAGCTGAAAAGGGTGGCACTGAGGTCCGCTACGGCCACGAGGTCAAGGACATCAAGGCCGACGGCGACAAGTGGAAGGTGACCGTCAAGAACGTCCACACCGGTGACATCCAGACCGTGAAGGCTGGTTTTGTGTTCGTCGGTGCTGGCGGCATGGCACTGCCATTGCTGCAGAAGTCCGGCATCAAGGAGATCAAGGGCTACGGCGGTTTCCCAGTGTCCGGCGCTTGGCTGCGCTGCACCAACGAGGAGCTCATTGAGCAGCACGCCGCGAAGGTCTACGGCCAGGCTTCCGTGGGCACCCCACCAATGTCTGTTCCTCACCTGGACACCCGCGTGATCGACGGCAAGAAGGGCCTGCTGTTCGGCCCATACGCTGGTTGGACCCCGAAGTTCCTGAAGCAGGGCTCCTACCTGGACCTGTTCAAGTCCTTCCGCCCAGGCAACCTGCCGTCCTACATGGGCGTTGGCGTGCAGGAGATGGGCCTGACCAAGTACCTGGTCACCGAAGTGATGAAGGATGAGGCTGCTCGCCTGGAGTCCCTCCGCGAGTATATGCCAACCGCGAAGGCGGAGGACTGGGAGCTGGTTATCGCAGGTCAGCGCGTCCAGATCATCAAGCCTGCCGGCTTCCCACGATTCGGTTCCCTGGAGTTCGGTACCGCACTGATCAACAACCCAGAGGGAACCATCGCCGGCCTGCTCGGCGCATCCCCAGGTGCTTCCATCGCCCCATCCGCCATGATCGAGGTGCTGGAGCGCTGCTTCGGCAACCGCATGATCGAGTGGGGTCCAAAGCTGAAGGAAATGGTTCCTACCTACGGTGTGAAGCTCTCCGGTGATCCGAAGCTGTTCAACGAGGTCTGGGAGCGCACCCAGAAGACCCTGAAACTGGAGGACTAATCACAGTGACTCTCGCCCCTGATCCGGGGTTCCCCTTCGCAGCAGTTGTTGGACAAGATCAGCTCAAACTGGCCTTGATCCTCAACGCGATTTCCCCCCGGATCGGGGGCGTCGTCGTACGCGGAGAAAAAGGAACCGCAAAAACTACCACCGTCCGCGCTTTCGCTGCCCTCCTGGAAGGCGCCCCACTAGTGAACCTGCCGCTCGGCGCCACTGAGGACCGCGTGGTGGGATCCCTCAACGTGGAAAAGGTCTTCACCACCGGCCACACCGAATTCCAGCCGGGACTGCTGTCCCAAGCTCATGGCGGTGTGCTTTATGTGGACGAGGTGAACCTCCTGGCAGATCACCTCATCGACGCGCTACTTGATGCCGCCGCCACCGGCCGCGTCACAGTGGAACGCGATGGAATTTCCCACTCTGACCCGGCGTCGTTTGTGCTGGTAGGCACGATGAACCCGGAAGAGGGGGAGCTGCGCCCGCAACTGTTGGACCGGTTCGGCCTGGCGGTAGAGGTGGTGGCATCTCGGGACGTCGACAAGCGTGCTGAAATTATGCGGCGGCGCCTCGCTTTTGAAGCAGACCCCGTGGCGTTTGCTGCGCAGTGGCAACAGGAGACCGCGGAGCTGAGTGCGCGGATCGCTAAGGCGAAGTCGCTGGAGGTCACGCTCGGGGATGAGGCGCTGCGCACCATCGCCCATGTCTGTGCTGCGTTTGATGTGGATGGCATGCGCGCTGACCTGGTCATTGCCCGCGCAGCGAAGGCCCACGCGGCCTGGCGTGGCGCGACTGAGGTTGCCGAGGAGGACATCAAGGCCGCCGCCGAGCTCGCGCTGCCACACCGCAAGCGCCGTGACCCGTTTGATGAGCCCGGCCTGGACGAGGACCAACTGGACCAAGCCCTGGATGACGCCCGCGAGGACACACCTGAGGAGCCAGAACCGGAACCCAACGAGCCACCAGCGCAGCCCGAGAAGGAACCCGAGGAACCGCCGTCGGATGGGAAGGTAGGTAGCGCCGAGACTGGCGCTCAGTTTCGCTCCTAGGCTGGTGCGTCGCGCCGGCACCGGCGCGGAAGGGGTGCCGGGCCGTCGCTCCTATGCGTACACGCCGCAGGGCGCGAGCGTGCGCGCGGTCAAGGGCGGCCATGGGCTACACGTGGTGGGCACGGTGCTCGCCGCAGCAAACCGCGGTGGCCGGGTGGTGGAAGGCCTCATTGATTTCCGGCCCCAGGACCTGCGCGGGCAGCTGCGGCGCGGCCGGGAGGCGAACCTGATTGTGTTCGTGGTGGACTCCTCCGGGTCGATGGCGGGCCAGGACCGGTTGGCAGCCGTCACCGGGGCAGTGCACTCCATGCTTCGCGACGCCTACCAGCGCCGAGATCGCGTCGCCGTGATCACGGTACGTGGCGCGGACGCCGAAGTGGTGCTGCCGCCTACCTCGTCCATTGATGTGGCAGTGCGCCGGCTGCATGGCCTCCCCACCGGCGGGCGCACCCCATTGGGTGAAGGCCTGCTCAAAGCCCATGAATTGATGGAACGTGAGCACCGGCGGGAACCGGGGCGGCGACCGATCCTGATCGTGATCTCGGATGGGCGCGCCACCGGCGGTTCCGGTCTCGAGGGAGCTCGCCAGGCCGCGCACACCATCGCGGCCCGCCGGCTCGCCGCGCCCGTGGTGATCGATTGCGAGAAACCCGGTCGAGTGCAGCTGGGCCTGGCGCGGGAACTGGCGAAGCAGATGAACGCAGTGTGCCTGCGCCTGTCTGAACTCAGCGCCGACAATGTGGTCGGCGTGATCGATGCCTTGTAGCGGGTATCGGTAAACTCGAGCGTTACTAACGAAAAGGAGTGTGGCCATGCCGCAAGGAAAAGTAGATCCCGCGAACATCCCTGATGACGGATTAACCACCAAGCAGC
Source organism: Corynebacterium sp. NPDC104732 (assembly GCF_055583565.1). Lineage (NCBI taxonomy): Bacteria > Bacillati > Actinomycetota > Actinomycetes > Mycobacteriales > Corynebacteriaceae > Corynebacterium > Corynebacterium sp. NPDC104732. Next base: position 16,781 of record NZ_JBVJNS010000024.1, on the reverse strand, counting down.
GCCGACTATTACCGATCACGGCCGTGCACACCGGCCCCGGCAAGGGCAAGTCCACCGCAGCGTTCGGCATGGCCATGCGTGCCTGGAACCAGGGCATGAAGGTGGGCGTGTTCCAGTTTGTGAAGTCTGCGAAATGGAAGGTGGGCGAGGAGGCGGTGTTTAGGCGCCTTGGTGAGCTGGAGCCCGGCAGCGTCGAGTGGCACAAAATGGGCGAGGGCTGGTCCTGGGCCAAGAAGCAAGGCTCGGATGAGGACCACGCCCAGGATGCGCGCGATGGCTGGGAAGAAGTCAAACGCCGTCTCATGGCCGAGGAACACGACTTTTACGTCCTGGACGAGTTCACCTACCCGATTAAGTGGGGGTGGATCGACGTGGACGATGTGGTGGAGACCCTGCGCAACCGTCCTGGCACGCAGCACGTGGTGATCACGGGCCGGGACGCAGACCCGAAGCTGATCGAGGTCGCGGACCTGGTCACCGAGATGACAAAGATCAAGCACCCCATGGACGTGGGACGCAAGGGGCAAAAGGGCATCGAGTGGTAACACCGGGCATCCTCATCGCCGCCACCGGCTCCGGGACGGGCAAAACCACGATCGCGACTGGCCTGATGGCGGCGCTGGCCCGGACCCGCACCGTGGCGCCGTTCAAGGTCGGGCCGGACTACATCGACCCGTCCTATCACAGCCTCGCCACCGGGCAGGTGGGCCGCAACCTAGACATGGTCATGTGCCCCGGCCTCATCGGACCGCTCTACGCGCACGGCGCCGCCGGCAAGGACATTGCCGTGGTGGAAGGCGTCATGGGGCTTTTCGACGGCCGGATCGGCGGTCACCCCGCCGGGTCATCAGCCGACATCGCCGCCGAGCTTGGCCTGCCAGTGATTTTGGTCGTAGACGTGCGCGGCATGAGCCAGTCCGTCGGGGCCCTGGTACGGGGATTTACCCAGGAACGCAGCGACATCGCGATTCGAGGCGTGATCCTGAATCAGGTCGGTTCGGAGCGGCACGCCGCCGTGTGCCGTGACGCTGTGGAAGCAGCGGGAATTCCCGTCGTCGGTGCCATCCCGCGGGTAGACAAGGTAGAGGTTCCTTCCCGACACCTAGGGCTCATCACCGCCGAGGAACACGGGGCAAAAGCCCGTGACGCGGTAGATCGCATGGCCGACCTGGTGGCCGAACACTGCGACCTGGGCGCGATCGTGGAACTTGCCGCCTGCAGTTATGAGGGGCCAGCCTGGACTCCGGGAGTGCGCACCTTTGAACAGACGCGCATTGCGCTCGCCGGGGGCCCAGCCTTCACCTTCGCCTACGCCGAGCACCGGGAGATCCTCGCCGCCGCTGGGACGACCGTGATTGACTTTGACCCGCTGGTGGATGATTTCCCGGAATGCGACGGGCTGATCATTCCGGGTGGATTCCCGGAAGAGCACGTCGAAAAGCTCAGTGCTCGCGCTGACCTGCGCGACGCTGTCCGCGCGCACGCCCGCACCAAGCCTATTCACAGCGAATGCGCCGGACTGCTGTGGCTGGTAGAGACCCTCGACGCGCACCCCATGGTCGGGTTGATCCCCACGCACGCCGCGATGCGTCGGCGACTCACCCTCGGGTACCGGGAGGCCGTCGCGCTGACCGACAGCGTGCTGTACCAGGCGGGGGAGCGCGTCACCGGGCACGAGTTCCACCACACCGCGCTCACCGAGGAATCGGTAGCCGGTTTCGCCCCGGCGTGGGGCTGGCGCGCCTGGGACGGATCCAACCGGGCGGAAGGGTTCGTCTCGGAGACGATCCATGCCTCCTATCTGCACGTGCACCCGGCGTCCTGCCCGCAGGCAATCGAGCGTTTCGTTGCCCAATGCGTGGCGGCGAAAACCGCGCAGTAAAATTAGTGGCTATGGAAAAACACCCAGTTGTCTTGGTTGGCGGCGGTCCCGGAGCGTGGGACCTCATCACGGTACGTGGCATGCACGCGCTGCAAAACGCCGACGTGATCCTCGCCGACCACCTGGGTCCCACCGCCGAACTGGACAAGCTCTGCGACCTGTCCGCCAAAGAAGTGATCGACTGCTCCAAACTGCCCTACGGGCGGCAGGTGGCGCAGGAGAAAATCAACGCCATGCTGGTGGAACACGCCCAGGCGGGTAAGAAGGTGGTGCGACTGAAAGGCGGGGATCCGTTCGTTTTTGGCCGCGGTTTTGAAGAGATCCAAGCCTGCGCGGAGGCTGGCATCACCGTCGAGGTAGTCCCTGGCGTCACATCTGCCATATCCGTCCCTGCCGTGTTCGGTGTACCGGTCACCCAACGAGGCATGGTGCATTCCTTCACCGTCATCTCCGGCCACGTCCCACCCGGACACCCGACCTCCCTGAACAACTGGGAGGCGCTCGCACAAACGGGCGGCACCCTCGTCGTTATCATGGGCGTAAAGAACGGCGGCGCCATCGCCAGCGCGCTTATCGACGCCGGCCGCCCCGAATCCACCCCCGTAGCCGTCATCCAAGAAGGCACCACAGCTGCGCAAACGGGCTTTCGCACCACCTTGGGAGAACTGGGAGCCTCGCTGGTCTCAGAAGGCGTGCAGCCACCAGCCGTCATCGTGATCGGGGATGTGGCCAGGCTGTAGTAGGGATCTGGCTGGGATCATTTCACTGGAGAAAATTGTGGCGGTAGCGGAATGGCTGTTCCGCGTTGTCCCCGACATTACCCTCCCGAAGTTCGGGGTTTCTGGGGTGCTTTTGGGGCATTCTCGGGGGCGTAATGTCGGGGCCTAGCTTTTTACCCACCTAGGCCTGCACCCAGGGAAGAGGTTTCCCTAGCCGGCGAACCCTCATCAAAAAATGGTCACTGAATTCTGGTCGGCTGGGACCCGGTGTGCAGGAAGTCCTGGAAGTAGGGGAGGACGAATTGTAGGCTGCCCCAGCCTGCTGATTCGAGCAGGTCGCGGGCGATGAGTTTGGCGCGCGTATCGCTGATCGCAGTGATGGGGCGTCCCAAGAGTGAGGCTACTTCTGCGGTTCGTACGGGTGCGCCGTCGTTGCTGAGGTATGCGACGGCGTGGAGGAATTCGAGCTGTCGTTCCGGGAGGCCTTTGACGGCGGGTTGGTGGACCTGGCGACCCATGGTGGTGATGGCTTCGGCGCGGATTGCGACGACGTCGTCTTCGGTGATGTCGCCGGTGGCGTGTTCCCAGGCGAGCGACCCGACGAGTTGCAGCAGGTAGGGGTAGCCTTTCGCAAGGGCGACGGCGGCGTCGGCAGCAGCTTCGGTGAATTCGTGGGAGGTGCCGGTGGCGGATTCGACGAGGATGGCGCGGGAATCGTCGTCGGTAAGCGGGCCGAGCTCGAAGTGGCGCGCACGCCGCATGAAGGTGGTGCCGGGCAAGTCAAGCAGCTTATCGACGCCATGGGTGAGCCCCGCAACGATAAGACTGACGTGCAGATCATCGCGAATGAGGTCCTGGTAGGCGGTGGCGAGTTCGCGCAGGTCAGCGGGGTCGCAGTCCTGGATTTCATCGACCGAGATAACCATGCCCGTGCCGTGCGGAGTGAGCTCCGCGAGCAGTCCCCGCAGTTCAGAGGACAGGGTGGGCACTGGTGCGTCCTCAAAGGACGTTTCGGTATCAACCCCCAGCATGCGTAGCTTCACCCCAGTGACGCGGGTGTTGGACTGGCGGCCGCGGAACTCCTGGCGGGCGGTGGGGATAATCGAATTGACCAGGCGATCAACCAAACCAGGGGCGCTGGGGACGCGCAGCACCAGCCAGCCGTGGCTGCGGGCAATGTCTTCTAGTTCCGTGAGCAGCACCGTTTTGCCGATGCCACGGGAACCTGAAATGACAATCGAGCGGTCCGGGTGGCCCGCAGGGCCCTGGATGGCGTCGTGGTACTGGGTCAGAGCCGTGCGGCGGCCAGCCCAAAAGCGTGGCGAAGCGCCGAAGGTCGGGCGGAACGGGTTATGAGACATACCGCAAGCGTATTGATAAATTGATAAAAATGCACGGGTTGATAAATTGATAATTGTCTGGCTCGAGACTTATCTCTGTGACTCCTCCTGCCGCACTGCATTGTGGGCGAGTCCTGCCAGTACCTTTTTCAGGCCCTTGAGGGAGACATCATCGCTGAGGAACAGTTCCTGGATCTCCCGCGATTCGTTCATGACCTCGATCAAAGCACCGACCACTGCCTGCTCAAACGCAGGAGCGTGCTCCAGCTGGCTAGCTGTGTTCTCAGCAGCCATTTTCGCCACTGACTGATTAGGCGCCAAGGTGCCCCACACCTGCATGACGAACCCGCGCACTGCCTTGTTAGATGCAGGAATGCCCGCAGCGGTGAGAATCGCATTGGCCTCATCCACGGCCTCAGTGAAAGCGATACCCAGGGAGGAATCGGCCGGCGCGGTTCCGCCTCCTAAGGTCGGTACTTCCAGCTGACCGTCACCGTCAGTCAGGCCCAGGTTTTCGGACACTGACTTCGGGGCCACCGCAATGCCAATGATGTCTACCGAGGACACGTCGATGACATCGGACAGGCCCAATCGAAGGTTACGCAACACATAGGATGCCAGAATGGCGCGCTTGCGCATGGTGGTGTCTTGGAAATTGACGATCTGCGACAAGAATTCCCAGGACTTTACATAGGTGTGCAGGTCAGATCGGAAGGCCTTGTGGCGGTTGACTTCGTCTTCATCTCCGCTTAGTCGCGCTTGACGCAGTCCCTCATTCCAGCGATGGACAATCGGGGAGATGGTCGAGCGGAACACCTCGTGGTCTACCTCATCTCCGGTGGCAGCTACCGCAACTGCCTCGATGTCGGAAGCGGTGTAAAAACCGGCACCGTCGATACGCTCGGCAACCTCGAACAATGCTGACGGTTCCACATCGCCGAACAAGGTGGCGGCCGTGTAAAACTTCTGAAAATCAGCCAGAATCGAATCGGCATCGTTGACAAAGTCCAGCACCATCGGGTCTGTCTTACCCGGGAACGTGCGGTTGAGACGAGACAGGGTTTGCACGGTTGCAACACCCGAGAGCTTTTTGTCCACGTACATCGCGCACAGGCGTGGCTCGTTGAAGCCGGTCTGGAATTTATTGGCCACGATCAGCACCCGGTACGGACTATCCGAATCTTTGTAAGCGCCCTCCGTATCGGATAGTCCGTTAAACGAGGCTTCTGTGTACGTTCCATCGGCGGTGGCGCGTCCCTCGCGCTGGGCAAGATCGAGTTCGTAATCTTCCACTAGCTGGGCAAACTGCTCATCCGTCATCTCAGGTGTACGCACTGGCTTTTTGGGGGCAGGAACATCGAGCGAACCGGAGAATGCTACGAGAGTCTTGAATTCGTCCTGCCAGTTGTTCTTGGCAATGTATTTGTTCATCTCGTTGCACCAGTGGAACGCGGACTCGCGCGTGGCCGCCACCACCATGGCTCGTGCCTGCCCGCCAAGAAGCCCAGCGACATTATCACGGTAGTGGTTAACCACGACCGCCACCTTTTGGGCAATATTGGTGGGGTGCTCGCGGGCGTAGCGCACGATTTCACCCACAACCTCACCCTTGTTCACCATTTCATCGCGGCTCATGGAGTCCGCGATACGGATGTAATTGCTGTACGTGGTGTAGTTGGTCAGAACATCCAGGATGAAGCCCTCTTGGATAGCCTGAGCCATGGTGTAGTGATCGAAGGCGTTCCACGTGTCCGTCTCTGGATCGTAGGTGCCGAAAATGCGCATCGTCTTTGGCTTCGGCGTGGCGGTGAACGCAACAAAGGTGATGTTGGTGGCTGCGCTGGCCGCCTGGTCTTGCGCAGCTAGCTTTGCCTCGATGAGTTGTTCCACTGGCGAGCGGTGTGCAGCCAGGGTTTCTTCCAAACGTGCCTCGACTGGAGAGTCGGAGTCATCAGCTTCGTTCAAATCGGCAACATCAGCGCCTGTGACCTGCGCCAACAGCTCTTTCAATGCGGAGCTGGAACTGCCGCTTTGGGAAGAGTGCGCTTCGTCCACGATCACGCACCAACGGCGATTGGCTAGGCTCGAATCGCTATCAAGCAGCTGCTTCACGACGGGGAAGGTCTGCAATGTGCAGGTGATGATATGGCCGCCTTCCCGCAATGCTTTCGAGAGCTGCGGCGACTTCGCGCCCTGCTTCGCATCAACGTTCACCACCAGGCCAGCCGACGCGGGCAGGAGTTTGATTTCGTCCGCGAGGTTGCGGTCGAGCACCTGCCGGTCGGAGATAATGATGATCGAGTCAAAAGTTTTGATCTCGCCGCTAAAATGCCGGGCCAGGCGGTGAGCCAGCCACGCGATGGTTTTGGTTTTGCCCGAGCCCGCCGAGTGCTGAATCAGGTAGCGCTGGCCCACGCCCGCGACCTCAATGTCGCGGATGACGTTTTCCACCGCGCGGCGCTGGTGGAAGCGGGGAAACACCAAGTATCCGCCCTTGTCCGAGGGCTGCCACATGGCGTAGGTGGACAAGATTTGGAGCAGGCTGCGGGGTGCGAGGACGTCCCGCCACAGGTACGAGGTCTCGGAGCCGTCCGCACACGGCGGGTTGCCTGCGCTTTCGCCGTTGCCTTGGTTGAAGGGGAGGAAGAATGTTTTGTCTCCTGCAAGTGCAGTTGCCATCTGCACCTCGGTGTTGGACACGGCGAAGTGCACGAGGCATCGTCCTGGTTGCAGCAGGGTGCGGGTTTTGCCAGGTTTGCGGTCCTTCTTGTACTGGCGGATCGCGTCCTCAATGGTTTGGGTGTTGTCTGTCTTAAGCTCCAGCGTGGCCACTGGGATTCCGTTGAGTAGCAGCACGAGGTCGATGGTCTCGTTGTTGCCCGGGCGGGTGTCAAAATGCACTTGCCGGATAACACGCAGTCGGTTCGCGTCAGCACGCTCGGTCACCTCGGTGAGCAGTGGGTTGGTGGGGTAGAACCCGGCCATGGGGCCGAAGGTGGCTTTACCGTGAGCTGCAGACATGTAGCTGAACCCGTCGCGCAGCACGCCGAGCAGGCCGCCGATGGTGCCACCCTTGGTATGGTTCTTCTGCGGCGCCTTACCCAGCAACTTGGACAGGTAGATCAGCAGCCGGTGTTGCGCGGCCTTGGTCGCTACCTCTCCCAAGTCCGGTGGGCAGACTTTGGCGTAATCAGTCGGGTACTGGGTGGCTAGCCAGTCCAGCACGTCCCCAGGGAACAGGGCGAGGTCGGGGTCGAACCCGGTGTCGCGCGCCCCGTCCACGTACGTCCATCCCGAGGTGGCAAGATGCTGGCAGATAGCGGTTTCAAACCCGTGCTCAAGTGTGTGGTTCATGGCTTAGTACACCTTTATCTGTCCGGTGACGGCGGCGGTAATCAGGGCAGACCTACGCTCGGTGAGCAAATCTTTGAGTTGCTGGGTTTTAGCCAGCATCGCGTCAATACGTGCGGTGGTCTCGTCCAGGTGCTGGGAGATGCGCTCCTGCTCGTCTAGCGACAAAGCTGGAACCTTAAACGACTGCAACCACTGAGGGCTAATACGCCGGAGATTTCCCACCCCTTGGAGTACTGATTCGCCTTCTTTGAGGAACATGGAAGTTTGGAAAGCATAACTTAGCCATTGGGAAAGGGCTCTTTCTGGCCTTGTACGCACAATGTGGACTTCTGTGGTTGCCAGGCCGATAGGAAGTGGAATGTCCGCCACCGTTGAACGACCTGCCTCGAAAGTCGGGGTGATCTTAGGAATGAGCACGTCCCCGGAACGAAATTCAGTGTACGAACCAACCTTTTTCGACCATTCAATTGTTCGAGAAAAGTCAGCTCGCTTGTCCGACCAAATTGTTTCGAGGGGCATGAAGGTGACTTGAGTACCGTCAGTCAGGCTCCGAAATTCAGGTGTAACAGGGTTGACCTCACAAAAATGCCAAAGCTCGGCTGTGTTTTCAGACAAAAACGATTGGGTGATTTCGTTTTTCCGTCGCTCCTCCAGCAACCGGCCCAGACCATTGAGCTTGTCCAGCATCGCGTCAATCTCGCCCGTCTCTCGGTCGAGGTAGTCCGCGATGGCACGCTGAGTGTCGAGCGGTGGGAGGGGGAAAGACAAGCGGGAGAATCGTGCAAAATTGATCGTTTGACCGTCCCGTAGTTGGTCAGTCAGCGTTTCCAAGCCGGAAATTAGCAGGTCGGACTTCATGAACCATCGGAAGAAGTCGTGGTGGACATCTTCGCTCGGTGATAGCACGGTATAAGCGTTACTTACCTTTCCCCGTAGAGTGCTGTACTCAATCCCGCCCTGAAAACTACGCAGGTGAATTACGAAATCGCCCGGCTCGACGTGCTTCATTTTGTTAGCACCGGACAGATTGAGGACTACACGGTTACCTGTAGTTTCCATAAAGTCGCTTTGACGAACTACTCCGTACTTTTGTGATGGGGTGAGGTGTTCGTCACCTGGCAGACATTGCTGCTGCCGATCAGAAAATAACAGGTAGGACGGGACGATTTTCCAATCCGGGTTAACCTTGCGCAGCCACTTGTTCTGCACTGTTCCCATTACCGCTTCACCTCCTGGAACATGTCCATCAGCTCGCCCATCACACGCTGGACATCGGCGTCGATCTCGGCCAGCGGACGTACCTCCTCCGGCACGTAGAACAGGCGGGTGAACGGAATCTCGTACCCGATCTTGGCCGCGTTCTCGTCCCAGGTCACATCTGGGGCAAACGGCAAGACCTCACGGCGCATGTGCTCGTCCACGTCCTCTGTTAGTGGGATACGCTCGGTCATCTTCCATCCGGCCATGGAGACCGGGTTTCCTTTGTGATCGATTGCGGCGGGGGCGGCGTCGTCATGTACGGCCATGGCCTGCATGATCTTTGTGATGAGGCCGACGGGCATCTTGAGCCCGCGTACCTTGGCCTTGGTCTTGAGTAGGTCCGGTAGCTCGTTCCAGACCGCGCCGTCCAGCTCGCGCATGACCTCGACGTGTGCGTCGGTGAAGGCCTTGTAGGCGCGGGCTTGCTCCACAGCCTCGTCGGAGAACACAGTGATGTATCGTTCCTGGCGGTAGACCGGCACGTCTTTGAACCCAAGGTCGTCTGCGGTGACGATCTTGGAAATATCCGACTCTTCGAAAGCTGCGTACGCCTTGGTGATGATCTCACGATCTTTCGGGGAAAGCTCACGTCGCTTGTCGCCCATGCCTTTGCGCATCGGGGTCCACTGGTCGGTGGCGTTAATCAGCTGAATCTTGCCCCGGCGGTGCGGTTCCTTGTTTTTATCCAGAATCCAGATGTAGGTGGCAATGCCGGTGCCGTAGAACATGGATGTTGGTAGGGCGATGATTGCGTCCACTAGGTCGTCGTTAAGCAGCCATGCACGGATACGGTCAGGGCCGGACTCGGGAGCGCCCGTGAACAGGGGCGAACCGTTGAGGATAATGCCCGCACGCCCACCACCGGTCTCACCGTGCGGATCCGTTAGCTTGTGTACCACATGGGACAGGAACAACATCTGGCCATCGGACTTGGCGGGCAGCCCGTGGCTAAAGCGGGAACCCTCCCGGGCTGCTTCGCGAGTCACATCGTCATAGACCGCAGACCAGTCGGAACCGTACGGTGGATTGGTGAGGATATAGTCGAAGGTCTGGCCCTCGAAACGGTCGTTGACCAGCGTATCGCCCAGGAGGATAGACTCCGGCTTGTTGCCGAGCATAATCAGGTCGGCTTTACCGATACCGTACGCGAAATCCATCAACTCCTGGCCGTGGAGTGAAACTTGGGCGTTCCGGTTGAACGCTTGCAGCTCATTTTTCGCCACGAGCAACATGCCGCCCGTTCCGGCGCACGGATCGTAAATCGTACGGCTGGGAGATTCACCGGATAACCCCTCATCATCAGAGGAGAACAAGATGTCCACCATGAGGGAGATTGCGTCACGCGGGGTGTAGAACGCACCCGCACTCTTGCCCTTGGTGTTGAACGCGCGGTACATGATGTCCTCGAACATGTCGCCCATCGCGGTGTCGGGCAGCAGGTCAGGGTGCATGTCGATACCTGCGAAGTGCTGGACCACGCCGAACAGACGACCAGCGGCATGCAAAGTGTCGATTTTGTCGTGGAATTTAAATGCGCGCCAAATGTCTGTCAGGTTGTCGGAGAAAGAATCGATGTAGCTCTTGAGGGCCACATCCACGTTGTCATCATTACTGCCGATGGCCTTCAAATCGAGCGGGAACGTGTTATAAAAAGACAGCTGCAGCTCGTGGGACGCGCGCAAGCTCAGCATACGCGGATTGACGTCCTTAGTGCCACCTTGAGACATCTTGTTGTACAGCTCGTTAAACGCTTCACGTTTATCGTCCAACATGCACTCAATGCGTCGCAGGACTGCGAACGGGATGATGTAGTCGCCGTATTCCTCCGGTTCGACCACGCTGCGCAAATAACGATCCGCCGTATTCCACACTGCGTTGGCTGTAGTGCTGCGGGCGTGGGCGATCTGCTCAGGGGTAGGGGACATGGTTCTCCATTCAATTAACAGTCTTGCAGATTCAATATCGTAGCAGGTAAAAGCTAATTTTTCGGTGTTTTTTCGTGGCGTTTGCTCTGCTGAACACAGCATTACATCCGGGGAGGACACGTAACTGACACCGTTGAACAGAAAAGCTAAGACGAAACATGCGGCATGGAAGCTGTGGCGCACCTGTCCGGGGACCTGCTTTAGATCACGATGACACCCACATTGCCCTCTGCTTGAGTGCTCCCGTGGGTACGTACTTCCATCGTCAATGACGATGTAGGTAGAGTTTTGGAAGTAAAGGAGGTCAAAATGAATCTGCAACAACTGCGCAAAGATAGCGTTGAACAGGCAAAACATACAAATACGTTGGAGGGTCTCATCACAAGTAGGGCCTACAACGAAGACGCTGAGCGCTATGTCGTCGGCGAAATCTCTGCGGCGCAATTAGTGGAACGCACTCGCGCACGATTCGGGTTGGCTTAGAAAATGTGGCGCCTCTTGACCCATATATCGAGCCAGGAACATCGACACTAAAGAATCTTCTTGGATTACGTGATTCGCGGGACCTTGCTGCAGCTGAGGCTGACCTCGTTAATGCATGTACCGTTCAGCTCGGAGATTCTGATTCGTGGTTCAATGAAATAGACGTGCTGCGGTTTTAAAGGAAAAGCAGCAGCGCGATGATTATCACTAACAATGGCGAGGCCAAAGCCAAGGCCGCAGCGAACCAGAGTTCCGTGCGCTTCGTTTTAGCAGCCAAATAACAATTCGCGACGAATGTGGCAACGAGAATAATGCCCAGAACAATCACGGTTACGTTCCACCAGCGGTAGGGAAGGAGCAGTTGCACATACGACGCGATTGCCGCCAGCGCTGTAAAACCCCAACCGAACCGCCTGGGGTACCGTAAAGCGGCCGCGGTGAGAGAGGACTTGCGTGGCGCATCGGCGTTGAAGTCATTACTCATCGTCTATGTCTCCACCTGCCGAAAGGTAATGTTGATCCGGCCGTCGCTAAGCCCGCAGCCATTGGGCAGCGTCCCCGGTCGGGTTTGTGGCACGCCGTGGAAGGCGAGGCGTTTCGGGCCGCCGAAGACGATGATGTCGCCGCTGGTCAGGGTGACGTCGTCCCAGGGCTTATTCCTATTTTCGGTACCGCCGATCCGAAACAGTGCTTCGTCGCCGATAGAGAGGGACACGATTGGTGCGGGGGAATCCTCGTTGAGGTCCTGGTGTAAGCCCATGGTGGCGCTGGGCGGGTAGTAGTTCACCAGCGCCATGTCGGGGCGGAAGGACGTGGTGGCTAGTGAGCTGTCGTAGTGCGAGGCTTCGTCAAGCGCGTCCATGGCGAGCTTCGTCAGATTCACGGGGATCGGCGGCACGGGCTGGCCTTCGACGTGTGTGACGTAGCGATACGGATTGGTCGCCCAATAGCGACCCAGGTGTAGCATAAACACCTGCATGTGGCCACTTTTCAGCTGCGGGCGTGCCATGGCCAACGGCGTGCCGGAGAGCGCACGGGCTATGGCTCGCAGCTGGTCGATAATGTCTGCCTGCTGATCAATCGGCAACCAATTCGGCAGGTGAACGACGCCCGGGGTGACCTGGGTGTTGGTGCGGGGGAGGGCGTCGAAAAGCATGAGGTCAAGTGTAGCCCCCTACACTGTTCCCCATGGACCCCTTGACTATCGCACCAGGCCCGGGCATCCCGCGCGGCCTGGTCATCCCGGCTGCCGAGCTGCGGGAACGCTTCGCTCGCTCGGGCGGCCCCGGCGGTCAGGGAGTGAACACCACCGACAGCAAGGTGCAGCTCTCCGTAGACCTGGCTAGCCTAACCGTGCTTTCCGACGCCCACCGCCGCCGCGCCCTGCGCAACCTCGCGGCGCGCCTCGACGGCACGGTCCTCACAGTCTCGGTCGCCGCGCAACGCTCCCAAATCCGCAACCGCGCGGAAGCCCGGCGGCGTCTCGGGGAGCTGCTGCGTGAGGCCGTCGGTCCGCCACCTCCGAAACGCCGGCCGACGAGGCCGACGCGGGCGGCACTGCGGCGTCGTAAAGCAGCAAAGCAACGCCGATCCGAAATAAAAGCGAATAGACGCAGGCCTATGTCGGGCTTCTAACTGCCCGCGGTGCACAATAGACGAATGAACGAACAATGCACCCCCTCGATCCTGTCCATCCAGTCGCACGTGAGCTTCGGCCACGTCGGCAACTCCGCTGCCGTATTCCCGCTGCAACGCGCGGGCTTTGAAGTCTGGCCCGTCCACACCGTCGCCTTTTCCAACCACACCGGCTACGGCAAGTGGCGCGGCCCGCTGATCCCTGCCGCTGACGTGCGCGCTGTGATCCAGGGCGTCGACGAGCTTGGCCGCCTGGGCGATGCCGACGCCATCATCTCCGGCTACCAGGGTGGCAGCGACATCGCCGACGCGATCGTTGAGGCAGTCGCCCTGGTGAAGGAGCGCAACCCACAGGCCATCTACTCCTGCGATCCAGTGATGGGCAACGCCAAGAGTGGCTGCCACGTTTCCGACGACATCCCGCCACTGCTGCGCGACAAGGTGGTGCCAGTGGCGGACGTCATTACCCCGAACCAGTTCGAGCTCGGATACTTAACCGGCCGCGAGGTCTCTGACCTGGAATCCACCATCGCAGCAGCTCACGCCGCCCGCGAGATGGGTCCGGAGGCCGTGTTGGTCACCAGTGTGCTGCGTCCGGAGGCCCCGGAGGACACCATCGAGATGCTGGCCGTGAACAGCGCGGGCGCCTGGCTGGTGTCCACACCGTACCTGCCGTTCAAGCGCAACGGGTCGGGCGACGTGACGGCGGCGCTGTTCGCGGGCAACCTGATCCGCGGAGCTGGCATCGCTGGTGATCTGTCGATCGCCCTCGGCAACACTGCCGCCAGCGTGTACGAGTTGCTGAAGGTGACCTACGAATCCGGCTCCGCTGAACTGGAGCTGATCAAGGCCCAAGAAGCGTTCGCGTACCCACAGTGCCGCTTCGAGGTCACGAAGATCGCGTAAGAGCTGGGCTGCCCTTAAGAGAAGGACACCGGCACCTCAGCTACCGGAGTGAAGCCTTCGGTGTGGTCGCCGAACACCTTGAGCACGCATTCGGTGGCCTTGCAGTCCAGGTCAGGGCCGGTGGATACGGCTTTGAGGGTGAATTCGGCGGAACCGTCGTCGTGAAGCGGGGCGGTGCCACCCGGCTTGTTGGTCAGCCACTGCTGCGCTGCGGTATCGGCGCGCTCGCCGGTGCACAGCGGGGGAGCGCCGGCTGGGCCGGAGGTGGCGCAGATCGCGGCGTAGTAGCCCCGCTTCGGGTTCAGGCCGGTGGCCTTCGCGGTGATGGTGTCGCCCTCGCTAAGGCTCTCGGTCTTGTCCGCCGTGACGGCCGGTTCGGCTACCTGGGTGGTTGGCGTGGCCGGGGTGGTGGTCGGTGCGGGTTCTGGGGCGTCAGTGCCGCAAGCAGCAAGCGCGAGCGTAACGACGCCCATTGCCACCACACTTGCTGCCCGGACGATGCGTGATGTTGTAGTCATAGTTAGGTAGGTTAGCCTAAGCTAAGCGGCTGCGGGTAATTGCTACACCATGAGGCACAGCTCCGTCTCCGAACGCTGCTCGACCTGCATCCCAGCGGTGTTGAGCGTCCGCATGACGTCAGCGATGCAGTCGCACGGCTCAGCCAGCGCCAGCTCCCGCGCCACCAGCCCGCGATAATGCTTGTTGAAGTGGCTGACGACCTTGCCGTCCTTCTCCACCCGCACCGTCACGGCATCTTTGACGCGCCCCAGCTGCTGGTAGGTGCCACTGCGCAGGTCGACTTTCAGGCCATCGTGGCTCGCGATCGCATCCGTAATCAGCGAACCCCACCGTGCCTTCATTGTTGGTGTTGCTCCGTCAACCGTGGGGAGTTTAGTGCCTCCCGAGAGCCGGTAGTGGGGGATCATGTCGCTTGCCTGCACCAGACCAAACAGGGCGGAACAAATGAACAGCGAGTCTGTGGCGGGCAGGGTGGTGGGATCGAGGGCGTCGTAAAGCACGCCCGTGTAGCGCTGGATCGCCGGCATCGTGGGGGAGGTGAATAGCTGCTGGTTCAGCTCCGCCTCGGGGCGCAACTTATCGGACAGTTTCAACGCCTGACATGCGGTATCAACGTCCAGCTCAGACAGGTCGCGGGCAATCGCCGAGCGGGTCGGGTTCAGGGAAGGGAAGGATAGGGCGTCGAGAAGCAGTGGCTTGCCGACGCCACCATGCGCCTTGGTTTCGGAGGGCGGAAGAATAATCATCATGACGCCGTATAGAATAGCGTTCCATGATCACTCGCATGTCCTCTTTGTTCCTTCGCACCCTGCGCGAAGACCCGGCAGACGCCGAAGTCCCAAGCCACAAGCTGCTCGTCCGCGCCGGCTACATCCGCCGCGTCGCCCCCGGCATTTACTCCTGGCTGCCGCTCGGACTGAAAGTCCTCCGCAACATTGAGGCCGTCGTGCGAGAAGAAATGGACGCCATCGGCGCCCAGGAACTCGCCTTCCCGGCTCTGCTGCCACGCGAGCCTTACGAAATCACTAACCGCTGGACCGAATACGGCGACTCCCTCTTCCGCCTCAAGGACCGCAAGGACGCAGACATGCTCCTCGGCCCCACCCACGAAGAGATGTTCACCTGGGCAGTCAAAGACCTGTACAGCTCCTACAAGGACTTCCCGGTCACGCTGTACCAGATCCAGACCAAATACCGCGACGAGGAGCGCCCACGCGCCGGCATCCTCCGTGGCCGCGAATTCGTGATGAAGGACTCCTACTCCTTCGACATGTCCGATGAGGGGCTCGAGGCCTCTTACCAGGCGCACCGCAAGGCCTACCAGCGGATCTTCGACCGCCTGGGCGTGAAGTACGCCATCTGCGCTGCAACCTCCGGCGCCATGGGCGGCTCCGCCTCCGAGGAATTCCTCGCGATCTCCGAAAACGGCGAAGACACCTTTGTGTCCGCTACCGAAGGTAACTACGCCGCGAACGTGGAGGCCGTGGTGACGCAGCCGGGCGTGGAGCAACCCATCGAGGGCCAGCCAGAGGCCGTCGTACACGAGACCCCCGGTGCCGTGACCATCGCAGCTTTGGTGGACTGGGCGCAATCCGCAGACCTTGATGTGACCGCTGCCGACACCCTCAAGTGTCTTGCGGTGAAGGTTCGCCAGCCGGGCGAGGACTGGGAACTCACCGGCGTGCTCCTGCCAGGCGACCGCGAGGCCGACATGAAGCGCCTCGAAGCCTCCTTCGAACCAGCCGAGGTTGAGCTGCTGTCAGAGGAGGACTTTGCCAAGTACCCATTCCTGGTCAAGGGCTTCATCGGGCCACGGGCACTGCAAGAAAACGATGTCCGCGTGCTCGCCGACCCGCGTGTTGTGTCAGGCACCCGCTGGATCACCGGCGCCGACGCCCGCGACAAGCACGCCGTGGACATGGTCTGTGGCCGCGACTTCACCATCGACGCGTACATCGAGGTCGCCGAAATCCGCGAAGGTGACCCAGCGCCGGAAGGCATGGGCACCCTCACCCTGGAACGCGGCATCGAAATCGGCCACATCTTCCAGCTCGGCCGCAAGTACACCACCGCCATGGACGTGCAGATCCTCGACCAAAACGGAAAAACCGCCATCCCGACCATGGGCTCCTACGGCATCGGCGTCTCTCGCCTGGTAGCAGTGCTCGCAGAACAAATGCACGACGACAAGGGCCTCGTCTGGCCGGCAGAAGTTGCGCCATTCCAGGTCCACATCGCCGTCGCCAACAAGGACGCCGCCGCGGGCGAAGCCGCCGAGTCCCTCGCCGCCTCGCTCTCCAACGCTGGCATTGACTTGCTTTTCGACGACCGTCCAAAAGTATCCCCAGGCGTCAAATTCAAAGACGCCGAACTCCTCGGCATGCCACTGGTCGTCATCCTGGGCCGCAGCTTCGCCGACGGAAACGTAGAAATCCGCATCCGCGGCGGCGAAACCCTCGAAATCGCCTACGACTCCGCACTAGCTAAGGTGCAAGAGCTGCTGGGCTAAGTTCTAGTCGGCCCCCATCCTGTTGGGTGGGGGCTTTTTTGATGGGGTTTTGGGTTTGAGTTCGATACGTGCAACTCGAGACTGGGAGTAGATGTGGGTGTTTTGCGGGGGGGTGTTCCTATATAGTTTGTCAACTCCGGGGGTGGATTAGCCGGGGTTGATTTTTCAGCCGGGGTTGTTTGGCCGTGTTGTTTTCTGGCATGGCTGTTAGCCGACTGGGGTTTCCCAGTCGGCTGTTTGGTTCTTGAG
>NZ_JBVJNS010000023.1:0-25212 GCF_055583565.1 Corynebacterium sp. NPDC104732 | reverse complement strand
GCCAGATCCTTACACTGCTTTAGCTCCACCCGATGCGCCACGATCTTTCGTGAGTAAATATCGGTAACCGCATACGCCTTAAAATGAACACCCACCCACGGTGACGGCAGATCAGTAATATCCCAACTCCACGCAGCATCAGGCCGATCAGCCACCACGACCGGCACCGCCCGGGCACCACGCTTGGCCCGAGGCTTCGCACTGATCCTGTCACGGGCACGCATCCTAGCGGCGATACGCTCAAACGTGCGCAACGACCCTAAATGCTCACCGGAGTCGGTGCACTCGATACACACCTGCTGAGTCGATAGATTCCGCTCCCACCCAGCACGGATTTTCTTTTCGATCCGCTCGACCTCTTCAGGGGTTAACGCCTGTGGTTGCACTCGGTGTTTCTGCGGGATCGGATCAGCGGTTTTGCGGCTGTCACCATAGATGCGATTGTGCCAACTACCGGTAGAAATCCCCAGTAGTTTAAGGGCTTTGTTCTGCGACCCCACCAGCGGGATCAGGGCCGTGACGAGGGTGTGTTCTTCTTCGATGAAGGCGGCGTGGTCGGGGTGGCTGGTGCGTGCTCGGAGAATTTTTCCACGAGCTTGATAGCTTTTCCCAGCACATCATTTACCTTGCGGGCTTTCTCCAACTCGGCGGACAGATCAGCGATCTGCTTATCTCGTGCGGCAATTTCTTTTCCAGCTGCAATTGTCTAGCGGAGGGAATGTCAGTCATGCCCTCCATTGTCCTTGGAGTAAGCCCCCGGTCAAGGTCACCAGCGAAATACTGGTACTTCAGCTGTGTCATGTGCTTGGAGCTAAGGCCATGCTTTTTCTGCCATGCGGCTTTGGTTCCATACGGTAGCCCGAGGTACTCGGTGATCAAATCGATCTTTTGCTGTGCGGTTAATCCAACTAAAGACATAACCTGCCTACTTTCCTTGTGTGATCGACTCACAATCAGGTTGGCACACAGGGGGCAGGTACGAAATCAAGCGTACGGATGGGATTTTTCGGGCTTGAATCGTCCCATCGGTACGCTTGATTTGCGCTGATTACTGCGTTAAGCGACAAAATAGGCCCCACCAAGCTGGTAGGGCCTATTTTGTTACGAGCTACAGCCGAAGCGGCTTACAGGCCGTTTTCTTCGTCTTCTGCGCGGGTGCGCTTCTGCAGTGCCTCGAACATCTGAACTTCTTCCTCGTGGTTCTCGTGTGCGATTGCGTTCTTGCTTGCAACGATGTCAGCGGAGTCAGACTTGAATGCAGAGCCGTGGCTCAAGGAGTCTGCGAAGCCAAGTTCGTTCATCTGCTTTGGCACCTTCGCGCCAGCGTATGGCAGCGGAATTGGGTGACCGTGCTCGTCCACTGGGCCGAGAGGCTGGTGAACTTCGATGAAGGAACCGTTGGACAGCTGGTGAATAACACCGGTTTCGATACCGTGCTCCAGTACC
The DNA here is from genome assembly GCF_055583565.1 of Corynebacterium sp. NPDC104732. Taxonomy (NCBI): domain Bacteria; kingdom Bacillati; phylum Actinomycetota; class Actinomycetes; order Mycobacteriales; family Corynebacteriaceae; genus Corynebacterium; species Corynebacterium sp. NPDC104732. The sequence continues at coordinate 23,766 of NZ_JBVJNS010000023.1, read as the reverse complement.
TCACGGTCGGAGCGCTGCAGACCAACACAGATACGGTAAGTGATCAGGTAGGTGATCGGTGGCAGGATGATCAGACCGATACGACCGACCCAGGTCATCGCGTTCAGGGAGATCTGGAAGTGATAGGCGAAGAGGTCGTTACCGCCGGACAGGGTCAGGAGGAAGTAGAACATCAGCGCCATAGCACCGAGCGAGGTACGAACTGGTACGTCGCGGGGACGCTGCAGCAGGTTGTGGTGGGCGTCGTCACCGGTCATCTTCTTTTCGATCCATGGGTAGGCGAAGAGTAGGACAACCAGGATACCGAGCATCACAGCTACCCAGAACACTGCAGGGATAGTGTAGTTGCCGGGGTATAGCTCCCATGCTGGCATGACACGAGCTGCACCGTCAGTCCACAGCATGTAGATGTCCGGCTGGGAACCAGCGGAAACCTGTGCTGGGTTGTATGGACCAAGGTTCCAGATGGCGTTGATGGTGGTAACACCAGCCATCAAAGCCAGAACACCAAAAGTGAACAGACCGAAGGCAACAGACTTCACTGCGAACACTGGCAGAATACGGACGCCAACGACGTTGTTTTCCGCGCGACCAGGTCCAGGGAACTGGGTGTGCTTCTGGTACCACACGATGGCAAGGTGTGCCGCGATCAGGGCCAGGATGATGCCTGGGATCAGCAGAACGTGCAGGACGTAGAAGCGATCCAGCATCAGGTCGGATGGGAAGTCACCGCCGAACACTGCCCAGTGCATCCAGGTGCCGATGATCGGCAGGGACACAACGATGGCGGACATGATTCGCAGACCAACACCGGAGAGCAGGTCGTCCGGCAGGGAGTAGCCCATGAAGCCTTCGGCGACGGACAGGATCAGCAGGATGCAGCCGATGATCCAGTTTGCTTCACGTGGGCGTCGGAAAGCACCGGTGAAGAAGATGCGCATCATGTGAACCATGATGGACACTGCGAACATCAGTGCAGCCCAGTGGTGCAGCTGACGGATAAAGAGGCCACCGCGGACCTCGAAGGAGAGGTTCAGTGCGGTCTCGTAGGCGCGGGACATTTCCACACCGTTGAGCGGAGCGTACGCACCGTCGTAGATGACCTTGGTGATCGAAGGATCGAAGAACAGGGTCAAGTAGATACCGGACAGCAACAGGATAATGAAGCTGTACAGTGCGATTTCACCAAGCATGAAGGACCAGTGCGTTGGAAAAACCTTGTTGATCTGGGTACGGACCATACCGGAGATGGTGTACCGGGAGTCAACGTTGTTACCAATTTCAGCGAGTTTATTGCTCATTATGACTTACGCTCCCAGAATGCCGGGCCGACAGGCTCGATGAAGTTGCCTGCAGCGACGAGGTAGCCCTCTTCGTCCACGGTAATTGGCAGCTGTGGCAGAGCACGGGCGGCCGGTCCGAACAGTGGCTTGCCGTAGCGCAGTGCGTCGAACTGCGACTGGTGGCAAGGGCAGAGAATGCGGTTGGTCTGTGCCTCGTATAGAGAGGTAGGGCAACCAATGTGCGTACAAATCTTGGAGTATGCGTAGTAGTCGCCGTAGTGGAAATCTTCCTGGCCGACACGCTCCTGAACCTTAGCCTGGTCAGAACTACGCAGACGAATCAGCATGACAGCGTTGCGTGGACCGTGAATGGAGTGCATGTGCATCTCGTACACGTCGCGCTTTTCGTCATACTTGTCGCCATCGTTGACATCCTCTTCGTACAGCGGGAACACAGTTTCCATAGCTGCAGCGGAAAGATCTTCCGGACGCATACGAACGAGGCGGGTAACACCAACGGTGCTGTAGTGCTCGCCATGCTTTTCCGCAATAGCGGAGGTATCGCGACCAAGGTACACTTTGGTGCCTTCGTTGGCCTTGGTCCAGCCGGAAGTCCACAGAGTGCCGTCACCGAAGTAGTTCAGAGGGCCCTCGTTCTTCTTCCAAGGGTTCTTGATCATGCCACCCAATGGGAAGATGATCGCGAGACCTGCCAGAGCAGCGGAAGTACCAGCCAAGCCCTTAAGCACCTTACGGCGACCAAGAGTGGAGGTCTCCCAAGAGTCGTTGAGCAGTGCAACGAGAGTCTGACGGTCAACTTCCTCGGAAGGGCCGTCGTGACGGCGCTGAACGGAAATCTCTTCAGGGATGAACTTCTTCTGGAAGAGGGTGAGTCCGAAGCCCAGGGAAAGGATGCTCAATCCCATGGTTACACCCAGCAGTGGGGTGTACAGGGAGTAGAGTTCGAGCCCTTCTTGGCCGTGGCCCTTGTACTCCCATGGCCACCAAATGTAGATAGCCATGAAAGCCAACGCGAAGATTGCAGCAAGAGCGAACCAGATGGTGACAGCGCGCTCGGCACGCTTTTCAGCGGGATCACCTGCTACCGGAAAACGCTCCTTGCGGAACGCAACGGTGACTTCGTCCAGCTCGGTACCGAGGCGAGCGAGCTCTTCATTGGACATGCCGGCCAGTTCTTTGGCGGTGTATTTCTTTACTTCGTTATTGCTCATGAGCGAGATCCAATCCACAAAGCAGCGCCGATTACTGCGGCGATACCGATAAGCCACATCAGCATGCCTTCAGCCACTGGGCCGAGGCCACCAAGTGCGTAACCACCTGGGCTAGGGGTTTCCTTAGCATTCTTGATGAATGCAATGATGTCCTTCTTCTCATCTTCCGTCAGCTGACGATCAGAGAACTTAGGCATGTTCTGTGGGCCAGTAAGCATTGCCTGGTAGATCTCCTGCTCGTTAGCAGGATCCAGGTAAGGCGCGTACTTACCGGAAGACAGTGCACCACCGCGACCGGTGAAGTTGTGGCAGGATGCACAGTTCAAACGGAACAGTTCAGAGCCACGTGCCACGTCGGCTGGGTCAATCTGACCGTCGTAGTTCTTACCGCGAAGAGATTCCATGGCGATAGAGCCATCTTCGTTCTTCACGATAGCTGGGCCACCGCCGTTGGCAGCTACGTATGCTGCGATAGCCAAGGTCTGGTGCTCAGAGTAGCGGGTCTGCTTACGGGCAGCCTGTGCCTCATTGCGGAGCATTGGCATACGACCAGAGTGAACCTGGAAGTACACAGCACCCTCGCCAACACCGATCAGCGATGGGCCACGGCCTTCTTGGCCCTGAAGGTTGGCACCGTGGCAGGTGATGCAGGCGACGTCGTACAGGGACTTGCCCTCGGCGACCAATGCCTTCTCATCAACGTCAGCGGTAACCACCTGAGCATCTGGAGTGAAAGCGGAGGCGAGGAAGCCCGCGCTGGTAAGGCCCAGTGTCAGAGCTGCGGCGCCAGCGACAGTGCGACGCATCTTCCGGCGGCTCTTGGCCTTCTTAGCAGCAGTTGCCTTCTCAGCGGCTAACTCCTGCTGTTGTGGGTTGGTATCCATCATTTCCCTTAAAACTCGTATACGGAAAGTGAAGGGCTGTAGGCCGAACATTTCGGCCGGTACGGCCTACTGAATGAAGTAAATGGTTACGAACAGGCCGATCCACACAACGTCAACGAAGTGCCAGTAGTAGGACACTGCCATTGCTGCGGTTGCCTGTGCTGGGGTGAACTTTGACTTCGCAATACGAAGAAGGACAACCACGAAGCCAAGCACGCCCGCGAGGACGTGTGCGGCGTGGAAGCCGGTCGTAATGAAGAAAGCGGAGCCGTACACGGAGTTCTGAATCGTCAGACCGTGCTCTACGAGGTGAATGTACTCGTATGCCTGGCCGATCAAGAAGATCGCGCCGAGCAGAATCGTAAGGGCGTACCACATACGAAGCTTGAATACATCGCCGCGTTCTGCTGCGAAGACACCTGCTTGGGCTGTGAAAGAAGAAGACACCAAGATTACGGTGATAGTCAATGCGTAAGGAACGTTGAGGTGTCCAGTACCCCAATCCCACGCTTCTCCCTGGCCGTTTGCGCGAGATACAAAGTACATCGCGAACATGCCAGCGAAGAACATCAATTCCTGAGACAGGAACACAATCGTGCCGACACTGACCATGTTTGGTCGGTTCAGTGCCACAACACGCTGTGGTGCTGCCATACCTGTATTTCCAACTGCGCTCGTCACGCGTTCTAGTATGCCGGGTTACGTCGCTTAAGTCACTTTGAACCCCCCGCTCACGGCGGGTAAATGCACTTCACACGTCAACAAACAGCGCCGATAAAAAGTTCAAAAGTTTTTCTACCCCCGCGGGAACTTTAGCACCCCACCATCCGACGCTCACCTTTATGCAGGTCACGGGATTGTCACAGCCTTTTGCCTCCCCAAACAAAAGAACTCGCAACTACTTTATCCGATAACTTTTCCGTTGGCAGGAAAATGGCGGTTCCCGGCAAGAGATTCATCTCACATTCCACACCGTACATTCTTCCAACTTTTACAACTTTGGGTTGACCCCCTCCCCCAACGGTTTACCTGAAACATAAACAAAAACGGCCCGCCACCAGGGCGAGCCGTTTTCTAGGAAGGTACTTTAGTGCTTTTCCTTTGGAATGCCGTACTGCAGGTTCAGCATGGTTGCGGACCAGATCAGCAGCATTGCGCCGAAGGCGATCAGCCAGTAGTGCATGTAGACAATGCCGAAGCCGAGTACTGCAACAGCGCCGGACATTACAGCCGGCCAGATGGAACCAGGGCTGAAGAAACCGAGCATACCGGTTCCGTCTTCAATTTCCGCTTCTTCCCAGTCTTCTGGGAGCAGGTCCATACGACGTTCGGTGAAGTGGAAGTAGCCGCCGAGCATGACACACAGGCCAGTCGCGAGCACCAGGCCGGTACCACCAGCCCACTCGATGCCTTGGATGTTGCCGCTGTCGGACACCTTGGTGGTTGCTACGAAGTAGATGACGGTCATGATCAGCAGGAATGTGCCGAGACCGTACATGATTCTTGCGCTAGATTTCATGGTTCGTTACGCCTCTTCCCTTTTACTTAGCAGCTTCGTTGAGGTCGACGGTGTTGTTGCCATCGCGAGTGTCAAGGCGACCAGAAACGAATGGCGAGGTGGAGGTTGCGTATGGAGCTTCACCGATCGCCTTCAGCGCCTCAGAGTTTGGTGCCTGTGGGTTCTGGTTACGGAACTCCATGTACTGCTTGAACTTGTCTGCAGATACAACGCGGATTTCGAAGTTCATCATCGCATGGTAGGTGCCACACATTTCGGCACAGCGACCGACGAAGGCGCCTTCCTTTTCGATCTTTTCGATCTGGAACACACGCTGGGACTTGTTCGCCTCTGGGTGAGGGTAAGCGTCACGCTTGAACAGGAACTCTGGCACCCAGAAGGAGTGAGCAACGTCAGCGGAAGCGAGGTTGAACTCGATTGGGGTCTGGGATGGGAGAACCAGAACTGGTACCTCGTCGGTAGTGCCCAGGGTCTCAATCTTGTTGAAGTGCAAGAAGGAGACATCAGACTTGGACTTACCGTGGATTGGACCACCTACACCGTGCTCTTCCATGTAAGCTTCGTCGATCTTGGATGCTTCTGCTGCAGCCTGACGCTCTTCGTCAATGCCGAAGTACTCAGAACCGGTTGGAGAGAACTCCGGTGCAACGTTGGCGTAACCGAACTTCCAGTTCCACTGGTACGCGGTGACGTCGACGGTAACCTTTGGATCCTTGTCCAAGGCAGTAACCTTGTCCTGGGTTGGGACGGTGAAGAAGAACAAAGCCATCACGATGAAGATCGGGATGATGGTCAGTACCAACTCCAACGGAACGTTGTACTGAAGCTGCTTCGGGAATTCGTCCTTACCAGCCTTCGCTGCCTTCTTTGCAGAGAATGCGCCGATGGCGTAGATCATCAGGGCCCACATGATGATGCCGATGATCCAGGCGGTAACCCAGACCCAAACCCAGAAGTTACCCATTGCGGTTGCTTCAGGAGTGATGCCCTTTGGCCAACCCATACGCAGTGCGTCAAAGAATCCGTTCTCTGGTGGCGCTACGTCACAACCAGCAAGTGCGAGGCTTCCTGCGCCAAGTACGCCTGTGAGCAGCGCTTTACGTTGAAAACCGCGCTTGTTTCGCTGTTCCACGTGTGTCTACCTTCCTGTTCCACACAAACCTAAGGACACTAAGTTCCCATTCCTAACTGTGCAGAATATCGCATTTCTCAGGGATTTCCATGTTTTTGGATGTAATGGGGTTAACCCGATTAGTCGTTCCACGCTCGAGTTTTGCCAGCCTACAGGTGTTACTCGACGTGGGAACGCCAGCATGGGCAAATGTCTGTTAGCTAATTCACACTCTATGCTCCCCTAACGGGGGCTTACGAATGGTTGATGTTCTATTTGTCTCGGCTCTGCCACTGCCATTTTTTCGGCCAAGTCCGTAGAGTTGCAGTGTTAACTTTTTACCTCAATCATTTAAGGGGATTTCGACATATGTGTGGCCTTCTCGGCATGTTGACCAGTTCTGGCAATGCCCAAGATTATGACGCGGCGATCCGCCACGCACTCCCCTGCATGCGGCACCGCGGGCCTGACGACGCCGGCACCTGGCACGATTCCCACGCAGTCTTCGGTTTCAACCGGCTCTCCATCATCGACATTGAGCATTCTCACCAGCCTCTGCAGTGGGGTCCCGCTGATCAGCCCGACCGCTATGCAATGACGTTCAACGGGGAAATCTACAACTATGTGGAGCTCCGCGCAGAGCTACAAGACCTCGGTTATTCCTTTAATACTGAGGGCGACGGCGAAACCATCGTGGTGGGATACCACCACTGGGGCACCGACGTCGTCAATCATCTGCGTGGCATGTTCGGCATTGCCATTTGGGACACGGTGAAGGAGGAGCTCTTCCTCGCCCGCGATCAGTTCGGAATCAAGCCTCTTTACTTTACGACGACCGCAGCTGGCACCGTCTTCGCCTCCGAAAAGAAGTGCATCCTCGACATGGGGCCTGCCATCGGCCTAAGCAATGACTTGGACTTGCGCGCAATTGAACACTATGTGGATCTGCAGTACGTCCCCGAACCGGAATCGCTGCACGCGGATATTCGACGACTAGAGTCCGGCTGCTTTGCCGTCGTTAAGCCTGGCGGCAACGTCGTGGCACAGCGCTACTTCGAGCCACAATTTCGCACCAAGCCGGTCAGCAACGAGCAAGATTTGTTCCGGCGGATCGCTCAGGCGCTTGAGGACAGCGTCGAAAAGCATATGCGTGCCGACGTCACAGTTGGTTCTTTCCTGTCCGGCGGCATTGATTCCACGGCCATCGCTGCCCTGGCGAAGCGCCACAATCCGAACCTGCTGACGTTCACCACCGGTTTTGAACGCGAAGGCTACTCCGAGGTTGATGTAGCTGCCGAGTCGGCCGCTGCGATTGATGCAGAGCACATCGTGAAGGTCGTCTCGCCTGAGGAATATGCCAATGCGATCCCGAAAATCATGTGGTACCTCGACGATCCGGTAGCCGACCCGTCCCTGGTCCCGCTCTACTTCGTCGCGGCCGAGGCCCGCAAGCACGTCAAAGTCGTCCTGTCCGGCGAAGGCTCCGACGAGCTCTTCGGCGGCTACACCATCTATAAGGAACCGCTGTCCCTCGCCCCGTTTGAGAAGATCCCTTCCCCGCTGCGACGTGGTCTCGGCCAGCTCGGCGCACTGCTTCCCGACGGCATGAAGGGCAAATCTCTCCTACAACGCGGGTCCATGACCATGGAGGAACGCTACTACGGCAATGCTCGCTCGTTTAACTTCGAGCAGCTCCAGCGGGTGATTCCGTGGGCGAAACCCGAATGGGACCACAAGGACGTCACAGCGCCTATCTACGCCAAGTCCCGAAACATGGATCCCGTGGCTCGCATGCAGCACCTGGATCTGTTCACATGGATGCGCGGCGACATCCTGGTCAAGGCCGACAAGATCACCATGGCTAACTCCCTGGAGCTGCGCGTGCCGTTCCTGGACAAGGTCGTCTTCGATGTCGCGGAATCAATCCCATACGACATGAAAATCTCCCACGGCACCACCAAATACGCACTGCGTCGGGCCATGGAAGGCATCGTGCCGGAACACGTCCTGCACCGCAAGAAGCTCGGTTTCCCAGTACCGATGCGCCATTGGCTCGCCGGCGATGAACTCTTCGGCTGGGCCCAGGACACCATCAACGAGTCCCAAACCGAGCGGATCTTTGACAAGAAGGCTGTTCTGGAGATGCTGAACGAGCACCGCGCCGGTATGTCCGACCACTCCCGACGCCTGTGGACCGTCCTTGCCTTCATGATCTGGCACGGCATCTTCATGGAAGGCCGAATCGACCCAAAAATCGAAGAGAAGGATTACCCGGTATCCCTGTAACGTCTCTCATAGCTGCCCCGGGCAACCTAAAGTTTTGGTAATCTGGAGGAGACCGTACAAGGAAGATTCAACAATTTTTAAGGAGCATCCAATGATCCCGCTTTCTCTCGATCTGCTTTCCTACTCCTTCTACCCATCCTGGATCCTGGACACCGTCGACTTCTTCGTCGATCTCGCATACGATTTCGTTGACTTCGTAGACGTTGTTCTGAGCTAACCGTCCACCGGAAAGTCGCATCCCCCGGCCTTTCACAGGCGGGGGATGCTTTTTGATTTCAGCAGCAAAGTGGGGTTAAAGACAAAGAAATGCTCCTAGATTCCGTGGTAAGCCAGGTCAGTCCTATTGGTTCTTTTAACCGCACAAAGTTTGATCACTGACTCATCCTGGTGGCTAATAAGCGATGCCCCAACTGTCAGGAAAAACGACCACAAAAGTTGGTAGAGAATGGTTGGTAGAGAGTTCAAGTAAAAGACAACCTAGACTTAGGTTTGACGCCGCTTCCTCTCGACTTCTCGACCAACCGTTCTCTACCAACCGGCCCCGGTCGTCCCTTCATACGCTGGGATGAGACACCTGGAACGCTATCCTAGCCAGTTGCCAACACACCATCGACACCAGGCCATCAAGAAACAACAATGCCTGGGCAGCGGTATGCTGACCAGACACACCTTTTGCTCCTTGACCCGCAAGGTGTGTCATCTGCTATTCCCGGTTGTGGACTTGCTTGAAGGGGCTCACATATCAGGTCGTCCTTGGGTTAAGGGACAAAATGTGTGCCTGAATTCCACAGTAAAGCCAGGTCAGGGCATGTAAACAGGTGCTGTATATTGTTTCGGTCCTAAAGAAACCACAAATCTTGTTCAATACCGCGAGGGATGCCGCACCTGTGCTAAAAGGTGCGGCTGCCTAACTCCGGTGACCAAAACCGACCCCGATGCCCCGTCTGCCTGGGCAAACGAAACCCACGCAACCAGGAAACACGCGGATCAGCTCTGTTGCGTCAACGGCTATGCCAGCCGCCTATTAACACACCAGTGTCCGGCTAGAGATACGCCGGCCGGGCACAACTTGTATTACTTAACACTGCAAAACCCGGGAAGTATTCCCCGGGTTTCGGTGATTTTTTAGGCTTCACACTTGCTATTTCACCGTTTTGGGTCCGAGATCCGGGGAATGCTTCCCGGGTTTTAGTAAGAAACTTCAGGGGCCGTGGCCAAAGACCCAGGGGTGAAGTAACAACACAAATACGCCGACCGGGCACACTTTTCTTTACTTAACCAAGCGGTACTGACCAATGCCTCGGCAGGGAAATGGCAAGCGAACCAAACAAAAACCGCCCCTGCTGGTGCAGGCGCGGTAAGGCTTCGGGGGGGAACGTTTTAGTTGAAGGAGTCACCACAGGCGCAGGAGCCAGAGGCATTAGGGTTGTCGATGGTGAAGCCCTGTGCCTCGATGGTGTCAGAGAAGTCGATGCGGGCGCCGGAAAGGTATGGGGCGCTCATCTTGTCTACGACGAGGCGGACGCCACCGATAACGTCTACTTTGTCGCCATCAAGTTCACGGTCGTCAAAGTAGAGCTGGTAGCGCAGGCCCGCACAGCCGCCTGGCTGTACTGCGATGCGAAGGGAAAGGTCGTCGCGACCTTCCTGGTCAAGGAGTGCTTTTGCCTTTTCGGCAGCAGCGTCAGTCAGAATTACTCCGGTTGCGGTTTCTGGTGCGGTCATGGTGCTCCTCCTTGGAACGTTGTACTTTTGCCACTACGGTACTCGGTTTTTGTTACTTGTACACAAATCCAACGCAACGTGATACTAGTTTGTTCCCGTAAGGATGCCACAAGGTAGCCTATAGGGCGTGAGTACTCCAGATAACGAAAAACTTCCCAAGGGTTATACGCCGAAGAAGGGTCGCCCCACCCCGAAGCGTAATGAGGTTGAGCGTGCGCGCGGCGTTCGCCGTGGGCCTGCTACTCCAGCTGAAACTCGCCAAGAGATGAAGGCTCGCGAGAAGGCGTTGAAAGAGTCCATGACTAAGCAGGAGTGGAAGGAGTACAAAAAGAAACAGCGCGAGGAGCGGAACAGGCGAGCTAAGGAAACGCAGGCCGCGATGGATCGAGGCGACGAGCGCTACCTTCTCCCCCGCGATAAAGGCCCAGTGCGTGCCTTCGTGCGTGATTGGGTGGACGCGCGCCGCTTCTTCAGCGAACTCGTCATGCCGGTGGCGTTGCTGCTGCTGATTGTGATGTTTATCGGTCAGTCTTACCCGCAGATTGCCGCAACGTTGTCGATGATTGCCATGGTGATCATGGTGCTGTTCTTTGTCGAGGGCATCTTCATTGGCCGTCGCGCAAATAAAGCTGTGCGCGAGAAGTTCCCTGATACGACGGAAACTGGGTTTGGCCTCGGTTTCTACGCGTACTCCCGCGCGTCCCAGCTGCGTAAGCTGCGTACCCCAAAGCCTCGTGTTGCGGTTGGCGAGAAGTAAATGATCACCCTGGTCCTAGGCGGCGCGCGCAGCGGCAAGTCTGCCTGGGCTGAGGCGTTGTTCCCGCCGGGGGCTGAGGTGCTGTATGTGGCCACAGCCCGCCCGTGGCCAGGAGATGAGGATTTCGCTGCGCGCATCCGGGCGCACCAGGAACGTCGCCCCAGCCATTGGGTCACCGAGGATAGCGCCGAGCTTCACGACGCCCTCCTTACACATCCAGAAGGCAACATCCTCGTGGATGATTTGGGTACCTGGCTGACCCACCAGTTGGATCAGGCACAGGCATGGGAGCGGCCACGGGGCTTCATTGCTCCGGCCGTCGATAAGCTGCTTGCTGCGCTGCACCGCACGTCCGCCCGGGTGGTGTTGGTGACCCCTGAGGTTGGCCTGGGGGTAATCCCGGAAACGCCTGCTGGCCGGCTGTTTCGTGATGAATTGGGGTGGCTGAATGCACGCGTGGCGGAGTTGGCGGATGAGGTCGTCCTCGTGGTGGCTGGGATCCCGCTAACCTTGAAATCCGAAAGTTAATTTCTTCAACGAAGGAGTCACCAGATGGTACCTGCCGAGATCTTCGCCCGCGTGGAAACGCCGAGCCTGACTGCTCGTAAGGAAGCTGAAGAGTACCAGCTCACCCTCACTAAGCCGGCGGGTTCCTTGGGACGATTGGAGCAGATCGGCGTCCAGATCGCGGCGTGCCAAGGGCAGGTGCCACCGAAGCCGATTACGCGGCCTCGAATTGTGATTTTCGCTGGCGACCATGGCGTTGCTAACTATGGGGTGTCTGCGTACCCTTCCGAGGTGTCGCTGCAGATGGCGGCCAATATAGAGGCCGGTGGCGCCGCTATTTCCGTACTCGCCGAGTCAGCGGGTGCGAGTGTGCGGGTAGCCGATATTTCTCTGGACCACGACGCATGGGGCGAAGAGCGGGTGTCCCGGTCCTGTGGTGCGATCCACCTGGAGGACGCCATGACTGAAGAGCAGGTGCTGCGCGCGCTGGAGATCGGTAAGCGCATCGCTGACCAGGAGGTAGATTCCGGCGCTGACCTGCTCATGGCCGGCGATTTGGGCATCGGTAATACCACTCCGGCTGCCGCATTGATTGGTGTTGCGACCCGCACCGAGCCCGTTGCTGTTGTGGGCCGTGGCACCGGTATCGACGATGAGGGTTGGAAGCGCAAGGTTGCCATAGTACGGGACGCGATGTTCCGCGTCCGAGATTTCCGCAATGACCCGATCCGCGTACTGCAGGCAATTTCTTCCCCGGATCTTGCTGCGATGGCCGGTTTCCTGGCACAGGCATCGATCCGTCGCACCCCGGTGATCCTGGACGGCGTTGTGGTCACCTCCGCGGCGCTGTGGGCCACCCGTCTTGCTCCTGGCGCCCGCAACTGGTGGATTGCAGGCCACCAGGGTGCGGAGCCGGCCCACAAATTTGCGCTGCAAAACCTGGAGCTCACCCCACTGCTGGATTACGGCATGCGACTCGGTGAGGGTTCCGGCGCGATGGCGGCGTTGCCTCTGGTGAAGGCATCTGTGGACATCATGGCGAATATGGCTACCTTCGCCTCCGCTGGCGTCTCTAAAGCCCACTAGATGTCCGGCAAGGCCGGCTACTCCGGCGATGGCACCCACGGCCCCGCCCTCATCGAGGGCATAACAACGGCACTGAGCTGGTTAACTGTCTTGCCCGTGCAGGGCGCGTCCACGTTTGACCGGGTGACCGGTGCCCGCGCGATGGCGGGATTGCCGGTCGCGGGCCTGGCGTTGGGTCTTACGTCAGCCGTGACTGCCTACCCGCTGCTCGCCTTCGGCAGCCATGAATTCCTCGTCGCCGCGCTGACGGTGATCGCCTGGGAGTTGGGCTCTCGCATGATGCACATCGATGGCCTCAGCGATGTGGGTGATGCCTTGGGTTCCTACGCCCCGCCGGAGAAAGCTCAAGAGATTTTAAGTGACCGCTATACCGGGGCGCTCGGCATGGGGGCCGTGCTGTTGACACTGTTAGCGCAGGTAGCGGGCCTCACAGCGTTGTATCACTGGGGCCCGATCGCCGCTGTCCTCGCTGCTTCGATACCGATGCTCGCACGTGCTTGCGCCACGATCGGCTGCCACAGCAGCTTCTCCCCGTTTTCTGCCACCGGTTTCGGGGCGCTCATCATCGGAACGGTGAAGGCGTGGTGGGTCGTCGCGTGGGTGGTGGCTATTGGTGTGGCAGTGGTGTTGGTGGCAGTGGGCGTCGATAAGCAGCTTGCGTGGGGCGCTGTCGCTGCATGCTTCACGACGCCCCTGGCTGCCCTCCTGCTGCTCCGCCACTGCAGTCGCCGCTTTAACGGACTCAACGGCGACTGCATCGGAGCCGCCATTGAGGTCGGTGCTGCAGTCGCCGCTGTGACGCTGGGGATTGCTAGCTAACCAGGGTGTGCTTCCAGCCGTGCTTGTCTTCCACTTCGCCGCGCTGGATACCTGTCAGGGTTTCACGCAGCTTCATGGTGATCTCTCCGGTCTTAGCGCCGGCGATCTGGAAGTCACCGTGTGCGGACTTCACGGTGCCCACCGGGGTGATCACGGCAGCGGTACCGCAGGCGAAAGCCTCGGACATCTCACCGGACGTCGCGGCCTTCTCCCACTCCTCGGTGGAGATCAGACGCTCCTCAGTCTCTAGGCCCAGGTCGCGAGCGACCTGCAGCAGGGAGTCACGAGTCACACCAGGCAGCAGCGAACCGCTGAGCTGCGGAGTGACCAGCTTGGCGTTGTCGCCTTCGCCGTAAATGAAGGCGAGGTTCATGCCACCCATCTCTTCGATGTACTTGTGCTCGATGGCGTCAAGCCACACCACCTGGTCACAGCCCTTTTCCACGGCTTGCGCCTGGGCAAGCAGCGAAGCAGCGTAATTACCGGCGAACTTCGCGGCACCGGTGCCACCGGGAGCAGCCCGCACATAGTCTTCACACAGCCACACGCTGACCGGCTTGATACCACCAGAGAAGTAAGCGCCCGCCGGGGAGGCAATAACCATGAACTTGTAGGCGTTTGCTGGGTGTACGCCCAGGCTGACCTCGGTGGAGATCATGAAGGGACGCAGGTACAGGGCTTCCTCACCGCCAGCAGCTGGGACCCAATTTTGGTCGATATCAACCAGCTGACGTACCGCCTCAATGAAGTCCTCTACCGGCAGCTCTGGCATTGCCATACGACGCGCAGAATCCTGCATGCGCTTGGCGTTCGCTTCCGGGCGGAACGTCGCGATGGAACCATCAGGCTGACGGTACGCCTTGAGGCCTTCGAAGATCGCCTGGCCATAGTGAAAAACGGTGGTCGCTGGGTCCATCTGGAGAGGTGCGTACGGAACGACGGCCGCGTTGTGCCAGCCCTCCTCCGCGTTCCAGTCAATGGTGACCATGTGGTCAGTGAAGGCCTTACCGAAGCCCGGGTTTTCCAGGATCTTCGCTACCTCCGCCTCTGGGGTCGGAGCGGAGGTCTTTTCAATTCGAAAGTTCAATGCACTCATGCAACCAACCTACACCCAACTCTGAGACATAGGTCTCAATTTATGTTTTAATCCCCAATTATGTGGTGTGACGTACTGTGTAAGTCACAGAACCTCATACTGTCCAATTCTTGATCGGAGGATTTTTCGTGCCTAAAACGCCATCGTTGCCAGCAGTGGGAATTGTTCCTAAGCTTTCGATTTCAGCCAAGCTACCGAAAAAGGCAGAAGCCGTACTGATCCCAGTATTTAAGGGTGACAACGGCCCGGAGATTGCCGGTACCGGTATCTTCAGCGATAAAACCCAGGTTGCGGTACTCGAAGCCCTCTCTGCAGTGGGCGCCACGGGCGCCGCCCAGGAAGTGACCAAACTCGCCGGCATTCCGGGGACGGACGTTCCCGTTGTCGTAGCGGTTGGCCTGGGTTCTTCCGATGATTTCGATGCTGAAACGCTGCGTCGTAGCGCAGGCGTGGCATCCCGCGCGCTGAAGGGCTTCGGCAAGGTCGCCTCTACGTTGGGCACCTTCGGGCTTTCCGACGCCGTCCTCGGATCCGCTCTCGGGGCCTACACCTTCCGTGGTCAAAAGACCGCTGAGCTGGAAGCAGCGCAAGCGCCAGTGGATGAGATCGTTTTCATCAGCGACAAGAAGAAGGACTTCTCCGCTGCCACCATCCTGGTCGACTCCGTGGTCCTGGCCCGCAACCTGGTCAACACCGCGTCCTCTCACCTCTACCCAGAGTCCTACGCTGCCTACGCAGCAGCCTTGGCCGAAGACTACGGCGTGACTGCGGAGATTCTCGATGACAAGGACCTGGCCAAGGGCAAGTTCGGTGGACTCATGGCCGTCGGTGGCGGCTCCGCCCGGAAGCCTCGTCTTCTTCGCCTCACCTACACCGCGAAGAAGTCCGCCCCTTCCGTCGCGCTCGTGGGTAAGGGCATCACCTTCGACACCGGCGGTATCTCCATCAAGCCATCCGCCAACATGGATGACATGATCTCCGACATGGGCGGCTCCGCAGCCACCATCGCGTCCGTCTTCGCCGCAGCCCGCCTCGGCCTCAAGGTGAACGTCACCGCAACCGTCCCAATGGCAGAAAACATGCCGGACGGCGAGTCCTACCGCCCAGGCGACGTCATCACTCACTACGGTGGCAAGACCTCAGAGATCATCAACACCGACGCCGAAGGTCGCCTCGTGCTTGCCGACGCCATCGTCCGCGCCTGCGAAGACAAGCCAGACTACCTCATCGAAATGGCCACCCTGACCGGCGCGCAGCTCGTCGCCCTCGGTGGCCGAACCACCGGTGTGATGGGCTCCGATGAGTTCCGTGACCGCGTGGCCGAGATTGGCCGCTCCGTCGGCGAGCCTGCCTGGGCCATGCCTTTCCCGGAAGAAGTTTCCGATGAAATGAAATCCGATGTGGCAGACCTGCGCAACACTGGCAAGTCTCGTTTCGGTGGCATGATGCAGGCCGGCTACTACCTCTCCCAGTTCGTAGCCGAAGATGTGCAGTGGGTTCACATGGACATCGCAGGACCGGCCTACAACTCCGGCAGCCCCTACGGTTACATCACCAAACGTGGCACCGGCGCACCAGTACGCACCGTCGTAGCAGTACTGGAAGATATCGCTGCTAAGTAAGCACGACGAATTCCCCGCACCCTAGTTACAGCGCCTTGGGGGCGGGGAATACGTTTTCATCGGGTTAAGGGGCTAACTCCGCTATGGCAATTCGCCCCGGTCAAACCGAGCACGGCGGCGCTGCTGTTCTTCGCGCTTGCGCAGGAGACGATCACGTTCGATGCGCGCCCGCATGCGCTGCGGGTAACCGGTCTCCTCGACGTCGTAAAGCGGAATGCCCAGCTTTGCTACCACGTCGACGCCCTTGGGCCCACCGATGCGTCGTCGGGTGAAATCGCCCGACTCGTCCACCAAGACGACGCTCATTTCATTCACCAACGTTTCCGGCTCGACGAAGCCCTCTACAAAAGCGCGCCCGCGTGACCAGTCGCGGAGATAGTCTAGGTCTTCCGCTCGGATGGTATCGCCAGGAGCACGCGGAGGTTTGATCCCGGGCTTGGAACGTCGAGAGCCGAAAAGGTTGAACACAAACAGACATTGTAAGTGGTTTTTTCGGAAACGACACCACCTATCTGCGACATATGCGGACGCAAACCGGTACGCTATTGAAGTATCGATATCGTTTTTAGACCTACACGTTTAGGAGTCCTGCACAATGGCGTTTTCTGTCGAGATGCCCGAGCTCGGTGAATCAGTAACCGAAGGCACGATTACCCGCTGGCTGAAGCAGGTCGGTGACACCGTCACCGCCGATGAGCCGTTGCTCGAAGTTTCCACGGATAAGGTCGACACCGAAATCCCTGCACCGGCCTCCGGCGTACTGACCAAGATCCTGTTTGAGGAGGACGACACCGTCGATGTCGGCGAAATCATCGCAGAGATCGGCGAAGAAGGCGAAGAGCCTGCCAAGGAAGAGCCTGCAAAGGAAGAAGCCCCTAAGGAGGAAGCTCCGAAGGAAGAACCAAAGGGTGGCGCAGCATCCGGTGAGAGCACCGATGTGAAGATGCCAGAGCTCGGCGAGTCCGTCACCGAGGGCACCATCACCCGCTGGCTCAAGTCCGTCGGCGACACCGTCGAGGTCGACGAGCCACTGCTCGAAGTCTCTACCGACAAGGTCGACACCGAAGTTCCTTCCCCAGTAGCAGGCACCATCGTGGAAATCCTGTTTGAGGAAGACGACACCGTCGATGTCGGCGAAGTCATCGTCCGCATCGGCGACGGCTCCGCACCAGCCGAGGAAGAACCAGCTCAGCCTTCCGAAGCTGCCACCAAGGAAGCCGAGACCAAGGACGACAACGCCACCGTTGACGAAGCTGCGTCTGCTGGTTCCGCAGCATCCGGTGAAAGCACCGATGTGAAGATGCCAGAGCTCGGCGAGTCCGTCACCGAGGGCACCATCACCCGCTGGCTCAAGTCCGTCGGCGACACCGTCGAGGTCGACGAGCCACTGCTCGAAGTCTCTACCGACAAGGTCGACACCGAAGTTCCTTCCCCAGTAGCAGGCACCATCGTGGAAATCCTGTTTGAGGAAGACGACACCGTCGATGTCGGCGAAGTCATCGTCCGCATCGGCGACGGCTCCGCACCAAAGAAGGAAGAGGCTCCAAAGAAGGAAGAGGCTCCTAAGGAAGAAGTCGCCGCTAAGGTCGAGGCTCCTAAGGAGGAAGCTCCAAAGAAGGAGCAGGCACCGAAGGTCGATAACTCCGACGCCCCTTACGTCACCCCACTGGTGCGTAAGCTCGCCGACAAGCACGGCGTTGACCTGTCCAAGGTTCAGGGCACCGGCGTGGGCGGTCGCATCCGCAAGCAGGATGTTCTCGCCGCTGCAGGTGAGGGCGCTGCCCCAGCTGCTGCTGCCCCTGCCAAGAATGTGTCCACCAAGTCTGTGGATCCGGAGAAGGCCAAGCTGCGTGGCACCACGGTTCGGGTGAACCGCATTCGCGAGATCACCGCGGTGAAGACCCTCGAGTCTCTGCATGGCGCTGCACAGCTCACCCAGCTGCACGAGGTTGACATGACCCGCATCGCTGAGCTGCGCAAGGCTAACAAGCCTGCCTTCCAGGACAAGCACGGCGTGAACCTCACCTACCTGCCATTCTTTGCCAAGGCTGTGGTCGAGGCTCTGGTGTCCCACCCGAACGTCAACGCGTCCTACAACGCTGAGACCAAGGAGATCACCTACCACGAGTCTGTGAACCTGGGTATTGCCGTCGATACGCCTGCTGGCCTGCTCTCCCCTGTCATCCACAACGCACAGGACATGTCTCTGCCTGAGCTGGCCAAGGCCATCGTGGACCTCGCAGACCGGGCTCGCAACAGCAAGTTGAAGCCAAATGACCTGATGGGTGGCACGTTCACCATCACCAACATTGGCTCCGAAGGCGCGCTGTCCGACACCCCAATCCTAGTTCCACCACAGGCAGCCATGATCGGTACCGGCGCGATCGTGAAGCGCCCAGTGGTCGTCACCGAGGACGGCAACGACGCCATCGCGATCCGTCAGATGGTGTTCCTGCCAATGACCTACGATCACCAGCTGATCGACGGCGCAGACGCAGGCCGCTTCATGACGACCGTCCGCGACCGCCTGGAGAACATCGACTTCACGGCAGACCTCGAAGTCTAAGCAGTTCTATAGAACAGAACGCATAAAACAACAGCACCCCCACTGAAAATCCCACCTCAGCGGGGGTGTTTTTGCATACTCAAAACAAGCATGCATAGTTTGTAAAACTTACCCCACAACCACCCCCAATTGTGGAAACATGAAAACAAACTTTCTACACGTTTTCTCCGAAAGCTAGGAGCACACTAGATGTCACAACAAGTGCATTCTTTCTTGGCCCGACACCTTGGGCCCGATGCACAAGAAACCGAACATATGCTTTCCGCCATCGGCTACACCACCGTCGATGACCTCATCAAGGACGCGGTACCAGCCGATATTTTGCTCCAAGAGCTACCGCAGACGATTTCACCGCTTTCTGAGCACGAGGCACAGGCCAAGCTCGGGGAATATGCGGGACGGAACGTCGTTAAGCGCGCGTTTTATGGTCAGGGCTACCATGACACCATCACCCCACCCGTCATCCGTCGTGGCGTGCTGGAAGATGCGGGCTGGTACACCGCATACACCCCCTACCAGCCAGAAATTTCCCAAGGGCGCCTGGAGGCGCTGCTGAACTTCCAGACGATGGTGGAAGAGCTCACCGATCTACCGATCGCCAACGCTTCCCTGCTGGACGAAGCTACTGCCGTCGCCGAGGCGGTGGGCCTGATGAGCCGCGCGGTACGCAAGGGGCGCCGCGTTGTCCTGGATTCCCGCCTGCACCCACAAATACTTTCTGTGGCGGCCGAGCGCGCCCGTGCTATTGACCTCGAGGTGGAAATCACCGACCTCAGTGACGGGCTGGTTGGCGAAGACCTCGTCGGTGTTGTCATCGCTTACCCAGGCACCGAAGGCGACGTCACCAACCCGAAGACCGTGATCGAAGCGATCCACGAGCGCGGAGGCATAGCCACTGTGGCAGCTGATCTGCTTGCGTTGACCATCCTGGAGGCGCCAGGCACCCTGGGTGCTGATATTACGGTCGGCACCTCTCAGCGGTTTGGTGTTCCGCTGTTCTACGGTGGCCCGCACGCCGCGTACATGGCGGTTTCTGACAAGCTCAAGCGACAGATGCCAGGTCGCCTGGTGGGAGTGTCGATCGATGCCGACGGCCACCCAGCCTACCGCCTGGCTTTGCAGACCCGTGAGCAGCACATTCGTCGCGAAAAGGCGACCTCTAACATCTGTACCGCGCAGGCTCTGCTCGCTGTCGCTGCCTCGATGTACGCGGTGTACCACGGTCCAACCGGGCTGAAGGCGATCGCGGACCGAATCCACGGGCTGGCAACCTCGTTTGCTGCAGCGGTGAAAGATGACCTGGTTCATGACACGTTCTTCGACACCGTCACCGTGCGCGTCGCAGATGCAGACGCCATTGTGGCTAAAGCTGCTGAGGCTGGTTACCTGATCCGCGCTATTGGAAACGACAAGGTGTCGGTCAGCTTCGGCGAGTCTGCCACCAGCACGGACGTCGCAGCGCTTATCGACGTCCTCGGCGCCACTACCACTAGTGAAAAGCTTGACGCCGTGCCTGCGGACCTTGCCCGCACCACTGAGTTTCTCAAACACCCGATCTTCAACCAGGTGCACTCCGAAACCCAGATGATGCGCTACATCCGCATGCTGGGTGACCGCGACCTGGCTCTGGATCGCACGATGATCCCGCTGGGTTCCTGCACAATGAAGCTCAACCCCACTGCCGGTATGGAGGCGATTTCTTACCCTGGGTTCGCCAACATTCACCCATACGCGCCGGTGGAAGACGCGCAGGGCTGGCAGGACCTCATCGCGGAGCTGGAACAGTGGCTCGCGAACCTTACCGGCTACGCCAAGGTGTCCGTGCAGCCGCCAAGTGGCGCGATGGGTGAGCTCGCTGGGCTGCTTGCGATTCGCCGCTACCACGTGGCTAACGGCGACGAAGGCCGCGACATCATCTTGATCCCACAGTCCGCGCACGGCACTAACGCCGCTTCTGCCACGCTGGCTAACCTTCGCGTTGTGGTGGTTGCTACCGCGCCGGACGGGTCTATTGATCTTGCTGATCTGGATGATAAGATCGCCAAGCACGGTGGCCACATCGCGGGCATCATGATCACCTACCCATCCACCCACGGCGTGTTCGAGGACACGGTCCGTACCGTGTGCAAGAAGGTCCATGATGCAGGGGGCCAGGTGTACATCGACGGCGCCAACATGAACGCCCTGACCGGTGTGGCCGCACCGGGTGAATTTGGTGGCGATGTCTCCCACCTGAACCTGCACAAGACGTTCACCATCCCGCACGGTGGTGGCGGTCCGGGCGTCGGCCCAGTATGCGTGGCTGAGCACCTGGTTCCGTTCCTGCCGACCGATGCCCGCGACGTGGATCCGCGCGCGGCAGTGGGAACCGGACAGGGTGTTCCGATCGCCGGTGCTGTCCATGGTTCCGCCGGAGTTCTTCCGATTCCGTGGGCCTACATCGCGATGATGGGCACCGAGGGGCTACGAGAGGCAACCCGCACTGCCATCCTGGGTGCAAACTACATTTCCGCACAGCTGAAGGATCATTTCCCGACCCTGTACACCGGTGAGAACGGCCTGGTCGCCCACGAATGCATCTTGGATATTCGCGAGCTGACGAAGCAGTCCGGCGTTACCGCAACCGATGTAGCAAAACGTCTGGTGGATTACGGTTTCCATGCCCCTACGTTGGCGTTCCCCGTGGCCGGAACGTTGATGGTGGAGCCAACTGAGTCCGAGGATCTGGCTGAACTGGACCGCTTCATTGAGGCGATGCGCAGTATCCGCGCAGAGATCCAGGAGATCATCGACGGCAAGATCGCCCTCGAGGATTCCGTGCTGACGCACTCGCCGTTTACTGCGGCCGCAGCGGCTGCTGATGAGTGGCCATATCAGTTCTCCCGTCAGCAGGCTGTCTTCCCGGTTCCTGGTCTGCTGCGCACCAAGTACTACCCTGCCGTGCGCCGCATCAACGAGGCATACGGTGACCGCAACCTGGTGTGTTCTTGCCCACCACCTGAGGCTTTCGATATGGAAGGAAACGAGTAAATGCTGAGTCCACTTCATGCTGAGCACGAAAAGCTCGGCGCTCTGTTCACAGATTTCGGTGGCTGGGAGATGCCGCTGCGCTACGGCAACGAGCTTGACGAGCACCGCGCCGTCCGCACCAACGTGGGCCTGTTCGACCTTTCTCACATGGGCGAGGTTCGCGTCACCGGCGCTGAGGCTGGACGGTTCCTCGATTATGCGTTGGTTTCGCAGCTGTCCGCGATCGCAGTGGGTAAGGCGAAGTACACGATGATCGTGAATGAACAGGGGCGCATCATTGACGACCTCATCGTGTACCGCCTCGGCGAGGCCGAGTTCATGGTGGTCCCGAACGCGGGCAATGCCGCCACGGTCGCGGCAGAGTTGGTGGAGCGTGCTAAGGACTTTGATGTCACCGTCACGGACGAGTCCACTGACATCGCCCTCATCGCGGTGCAGGGTCCCCGCGCGGCCGAAATGCTCGGCGATATCCCCGAGCTGAAGTACTACTCTTCCGCCCCGGCCAGCATCCTCGGGCACGATGTGCTGCTCGCTCGCACTGGCTACACCGGCGAAGACGGCTTCGAGCTCTTCCTACCTGCCTCCGAGGCGCCGGCACTGTGGCAGGCGCTTATCGACGCCGGTTCCTCCTTCGACTTGCTCCCTTGCGGGCTCGCGTGCCGTGACTCCCTCCGACTCGAGGCAGGAATGCCACTTTACGGTCACGAGCTGACCCTGGATTTGCAGCCTGCGGATGCTGGTCTGGGTGTGCTGGTCTCCAAGAAGAAGACAGAGGACTTCGTGGGATCTGACGTGCTGCTCGCGGACTACTCTCCTGCCCGGAAACTGATCGGTTTGCAGGGCGAGGGGCGTCGTGCAGCGCGCGCTGGCTCAGTGGTACTTTCCCCAGCTGGCGAGGAGATCGGTGTGGTCACCTCCGGGCAGCTCTCCCCGACTCTGGGCTACCCGATTGCGATGGCGTACGTAGCTGTGGAACACGCCACTGAAGGAAACACCCTCGATGTGGATATCCGTGGCAAGAAGCACACGTACACTGTGGTTACTCTTCCGTTTTACTCTCGACCAAAGGACTAGAAACTATGTCTTTGCCTGAATACTTCTCTTACTCCGCAGACCACGAGTGGATTGACTCCGCAGAGGTGGGCGCCACCGCCAAGGTCGGCATCACTGATTTTGCTGCCAATGCCCTGGGCGAGATCGTCTACGTTGATCTCCCTGCTGTTGGTGACACCGTCGAAATCGGCGAGTCTGCTGGTGAGGTGGAATCCACTAAGTCGGTGTCTGACATTTTCTCCCCGGTCACCGGTACTGTGACCGCGGTGAACGAGGCGCTGGCAGACGCACCGGAGACCATCAACTCCGATCCTTTCGACGCTGGCTGGCTCTTTGAAGTTCAGATCACTGAGGTCGGTCCGTTGATGACGGCAGAAGAATACGCCGAGAAGAACGGCCTCTAGTTTATTCCCGCGTAATTTTGCTCGGTTGTCTCCACGGAATTGTTGTGGAGACAACCGAGCTTTTTCGTTCTTAATAAAAATTTTTGTCAAATTTGCTGCATGTCAAAAAAACTACATATATCCTAGCGATGAGAGCACAATCGCAAACAATTTAGGATTGTGTTTTCAGTCCATTCAGTAACCACGACAGGAGAATCTCATGCGAGCCTCAAAGCTAATGGCGTTTGCAGCATGTATGCCATTGATCTTCTTTACCGGCACTGCCACGGCCACCCCAGTTAAAGCCGTAGCGTGTTAGGGAAATCAATGTCTCGAATCTCTTTGGAACAACACCTCACTGCGCTACTTATCGCAATAATCTTGGCTTTCCCTGTGAAAAGCCTTGGCGATGACATGCCATGGTGGCTCGTCATAGTCTCATTTATTATCTACTTTGCTGCAGGAGAGTTCATTTTCTTCATGCGCGAAAGAAACAGAAATGATTCTGAGGCCACTGCATCTACGGAAGTAAAATCCAGACAAGACCGAACTATCCTGCTGTGGAGCGCTGTTGCAGCGACAGTTCTAGTAGTCACAATGATACTGTTTAAGCTAGTTTAGGGCCTTGGCTTCGCCCTGTTACCCACCTAGAAGGCTTGTGCCGAGCCAGTCAGCAGCTCGAAACAAGCCTTCTAGCAGTACTTCATTAACTGGCTCTTCCGGTTTCAGAGTGCGTAGCTGACCATGGGGTGGGGTTCGGGGTGGCACAACATATAGGGGTCCTGGCCGGTACAAGATGAGAGTTGC
>NZ_JBVJNS010000022.1:0-28851 GCF_055583565.1 Corynebacterium sp. NPDC104732 | reverse complement strand
AGACCACTCCTGGCCTGCCGGCACCAACACACAACCAAAAAACAAAAAATAAAAGTACTTGGCACACTATTGAGTTCTCAAACAACACACGCACAACCAACCCACACCAGCAAAACCAGCGAAAGAAAGAAGGCTTGTCCATCAGCGACTCGTTTTCCTACCGCCACACACACTCAAGCGGGGCGTTGTCGGTCGCGCTGACTCACATAAAGTTACACACACCCAACTAACAACACAAACCCGCAGGTAAAACAGGGTTTTTAGAGGTTTATCTTTTGTCCTTGCCCCATCATCTCTCGTAGGCCTGAGGATCCGAAGTATCCACTGCGCGCTCTTTTTGGCAGGTACCCCACCAAAGCAATTAGCCACGCGAGCGCTACCACGACGGTCACGGCGATGGTGGGGCGTTGTTCTTGTCCATAGAGACCAAAGACTATGGATAGACCAAATAGCGCGATGAAGAGCAACAGCGGCGTCGCCACACCAAATTTTCGGTATGCGGCAAGCAGAATCGCCATGTGCAAGTAAAGACTGAGCGCAAACAAGGGCAGGAAATGCCACCATTCATAGGACGCGCTCCGAACCAGCCCTACGATCACGTTTGCCAGGAACATTGCGGTGACCAAACCTCCGGTGCTGATCGCAACATCTCGGTAGATGTTCGTTGGTGCTCGCCCATAGAGCTTTGATACTGAGGTTTGGTTTTTCAACATCACTGCGCATCCCGTGATTACTGCGGCGCCGTATCCCATACTCGTGGGAATAATCTCGCTTACGGCATCAACTTTCCCTATTCCTGTTATCAGGTACATAGCGATGATGGCCGCCGGGATAATGAGCCAAAAAATCATCGGCCGATAGATGATGTCGTAACGAATGCCCCGCACAGTGTCTGTGTAGAACGTCCATGGCTGTCGCGGTTCGAATGATTTTTCCGGTGCGCGACGCAGCTGCACTCCGATCCCTACGACACTGCCTGCGACTGCACCCCAGAAGCTATTGTTGCCGCTGATGAGCCAGCCTGGGAGCAGTCCGAGAGTGATAATGAGAGCCACAACTCCGGCGTGGGTGAGGCGATTTCGGCGGATCCGGGTCTGCGAGAGCCCGTACAACCTTGCCCTTCCGGGGTCTACGCTCATGAACCCGACGATCAATGCGGAACCGAGGAATACTGCCACTTCAATGAATGCGCCGTTGACGATGTTCAACAGTGGCAGATAACAGATGAAGAATAGGTACCACAGCAGCACTTTCGGATCGATGTAGAGCTGCACTATTGAGGTCCATTTCATCGTTGCGCCTCCTGGAGGGCCAGTACTGCAGTTTCCAAATCTACTGGGCTGGTGCGCACGTGAGCGCCGTTCGGCAGCTCGGTCCCGCCACGCGCATCGACGATAAGTTTGGTTACTCCCCCGACGGTTTCTTTCACAAGCACCCACTGATCCCAGTGGCCGAGAACTTCAGCAGGTCCTGCGACCGAGAAAATTTCACTGGTAAGCGTTCCTACATCCGAGGACAGATGCACATGTCCCTCTCGGATGAGGTGCACCGCATCAAGGACGCGCGCACTTTCGTTGATGTGGTGAGTGGAGAGCAGGATCGTGCGCGGGTGTTTTTCTTGTTCTTCCAGCAGGATGCGGTAGAGCAATTCGCGCCGCTGCGCGTCGATACCGAGGTAGGGTTCGTCGAGAAGCGTGAAGGGGCAGCAGGCCGCGAGCGCAAATGCCACAGCGACGGCGGATTTTTGGCCGAGCGAGAGCTTTCCGTAGGCTTTGTCGGCGGGGACGTCGAAGCGTTGGAGCAGCTCGTATGCCCGGTCGAGATCGTAGCTGCGCCAGCGCTTGGCCCCGAGGCCGAAGATCTTTTTCGCTTTCCAGTTCATCGGGAAGGCCATGTCCGCGCCGGAGAAGACGATGCCATCCATCGCCCGCTCGTTGTCGAAGGGATCCGCGCCGAAAACTGCTAGCTCGCCATCGTGGGGCAGTTGGCCAGCTAGTACACGCATCAAGGTGGTCTTTCCGGAGCCGTTGGGGCCGATGAGTCCGTGAATCATGTTCGGCGCCAGCTCAAGAGATAGATCTTGTAGCACTGGCTCTTTGTATTTCGCGGTGAGGTTACGTGCGGTAATCATGCTTACTCCTTGTATAGGCCACGGCTTTCGGCTACTTGGTCGATGAGTTCGTGCAGGTGGCTGCGGGTGACCCCGAGTTTGACAGCTTCGTCGATGAGGGGGGCAAGGTAGGTCGCAGCGAAGGCTTCACGACGCCGATTCACAATCAACTCAGGCGCTTCGGCGGTGACGAACATGCCGATTCCCCTTCGTTTTTCCAAAACCCCACTGTCTACGAGTAGGGCCAGACCTTTCCGGGCGGTAGCCGGATTGATCCGGTGGAAGGCTGCAAGCTCATTCGTTGACGGCGCTTGCTGCCCGACCCTAAGTGATCCCTCAACGATCGAATCTTCAATAAGGTCAGCTATCTGCCGGAACAGTGGCACAGTTGACTCGTCCATGCTGCCCCTAGTTACTTGGTTGGTTACTTGTGTAACTAACCATAACACCGCACCGCGACGGTGACAATGGGTACCAAAAAAAAATTTTTGCCTCTAAACCCGCAGGACACCGTCAACTTGCGGGAATTTTTCGACGTAGGCACCCGTTATAAGGCATGCTGGTTATACACAACTTAGTTACAACAAATGAACGGAAATTAGGAGCCATGCTTGAACGAACACTTGTCTATGTGGACACGTCTTACCTGCTTGCAAGCTTTTACAACTCTTGGGAAACCGGGGCACGAGCCCAATTAGAAATTGACCTTCCGGAAGTAGTTGCCGTCCTCGGCAACATGATCGAAAACCAAATTAAACAGCCAATTCACCGCCAGTTCTGGTACGACGGCATCCCCGACACCGGCCCGCACCGCTATCAGCGGGCACTACGCACGTGCGATGGCGTGCAACTGCGCGCTGGGCAGCTGATCGAGTGGGGCGAGCGTCGCACGCAAAAGGCAGTGGATACGCGACTCGTTGCCGATCTCGTGCTCGCTGGGGTGCGCGGAACTTGCTCTGACATCGTGCTGGTTTCTGGCGATGCCGACATGATTCCCGGCGTCCAGGAAGCCGTGAACGCCGGCGTGCGCGTGCATCTGTACGGCTTCGGTTGGGATTCCATGTCCTCGGCGCTGCGCCACGCCTGCGATTCCACCACTATTTTGGATCCTCGGGAAGACTTCTCCGAGTGCATGCAGCTGCAGGTTCTCGAAGGTCCTCTTCCTCCGGTGGTGCGCACCAAACCGATCGGCGATGCGGAACCGATCGACGAGGATGGCACGACGAGCTTCGACGACGTCGAACCTCATTTCCCAGCGCGGCCGGGGGAACCGGCCGTCGAAAAGCCCGGCGAAACAGAGGCAGACTGCCTCACCGAAGGCGAACGCAACCAGCTTGCCGACGCCAAGCCCGCCGAGCCCGTCGCCCCCTCGCCGGCGCTCCTCGCCCAGCAGGCCGCGAAAGCCCAGGCCGAACCCGAGTCTGATGACGAGGAGGAGACGACGACCCGCCCAGCTCCTAGCCCGTCCATGATGGCGCCCCGCCGGAAGCTGCGCTCCCGCTACGTGCCACTCCCCAATGAGGTGTGGGCGTCGGCAGGGTTCCAAACCCCGTTTGACGTGGGACAACAGTACGCGTCCTGGTGGTACGACAACGCCGCCTCCCCAGAGCAGCGCGACTCCGCGCACCTGTTCTCCGGTGGCGGACTCCCACCCGAGATCGACCGGCCGCTGCTGCAGTTCGCCTGCGAGACGCTGCACGAATACACGCTGACTGAGACACAGCGCGTCAATCTGCGCGACGGTTTCCACTCCGGAATCCGCGGCGTGCTCATCAACTTGAACCGGCGCGATTCCTAACCGAAAAAAGCTCCCCAAGGGGAGCATTTTTCGTTACTGCTCTTCTGCGGGCTCCGCATCCTCGCCGGAAGCATCGGCCGGAGTCTCACCCGCAGTGAGCTCCTTGTTTTCGGCGTTCATCGCCGCCCGGATCTCCTCCAGGCGCGCGTTCGCCTTCAGATCCACCCCCTCGGACTGGATCTCTGCCATGCGGTCACCGATCGTGGACTCGGTCAGCTCCTGAGCACCCAACGCATTGGCATAACGACGCTCGATCTTCTCACGCACCTCATCGAGAGTCGGAACGGAGTCATCGTCCTTGCCGAACTGATTGATGGTGTCCATAGACTTAGCCACCTTCTCCTGCATCACAGCCTGATCGGCTTGCGCAGTGAGCTCATCAATCTGAGACATCTGCTCCTTTAGGCGCATCTCAGATTCCTTCTGCTGCTTCTTCGCCTGCTCAGCGGCGGCCGCGCCCTGGGAATGCATCGCCTTCGTCTGCTCCAGCTGCTGCTCCACAGCCACCAGCTGAGATGCGAAGATCTCGGCAGTGTTCGTAAACTCGGCCGCTTTCGCGTCATCCCCATCCGCACTAGCCTTGTCAGCCGCCATAATTGCCTGGCGGGCCTTATCCTGCAGGCTGGCCTGCTCCTTCACCAGCCGATCCAGGCGCATCTCTAGTTGACGCTGGTTACCAATCATCGCAGCAGCCTGCTCAGTAACCTTCCGGTGCTGCTCCTTCGCGGCGTCAACCGCCTGCTGGACCTGTACCTTCGGGTCAGCATTTTCATCAATCTTCGCGTCAAGCGACGCAGTCAGATACTTCCAACCCTTGCTGAATGGATTCGCCATAAGAGTCAACTTCCTTCACTAATTTCAAATCGGTTTCCCCTCAGTGTAGGGCGAATCCAACACGAATTCAGCGCAAATGAATATCTATCAACATTCTGTTACCTTCGGCAGACATCGTTTAGAGCAGTGTTGAAGTTACGCGGTGGAAGAAAAATCGAGAGTACGGATGGGACGATCCAGGCCCTGAAAATCCCATCCGTACGCTAAATCTCACGCGGAGCCTACTCCCGCTCTGCTACCTGGCGGCGCACGTCATCCATATCTAGTCCCTTGATCTGGGTGATGAGGTCTTCGAGGGCTGGGGCTGGGAGGACGCCAGCCTGGCGAAATACCATGATGCCGTCGCGGAATGCCATCAGGGTTGGGATGGACTGAATCTGCAGCGCGGCGGAGAGCTGCTGGTTGGCGTCGGTGTCTACCTTGGCGAAAACGGCGTCGGTGTGGTTATCGGAGACCTTTTCAAATACCGGGGCGAACTGACGGCATGGACCGCACCAGGATGCCCAGAAATCGACGAGGACGATCCCGCCGTCCATGATGGTTTTTTCAAAGTCAGCTTCGGTGATGTTTACGGTTGCCATGGTTTCTCCTTGATGTTTCGAGTTTTTACTAACTCGTACAACCTTACCTATCTGTCACTTATTCCCGCGGACCTTGTTGTGACCAGCCACACGTTTACTACTTTTGGGATTGACTGGTAGATAATAATTCGTAGAAGAATATGCGTATTATCCTGCCAGTTCGAAAGGGCTTGATTTTCAGTGACTAAGAATTACCAGATCGAGGGCATGACCTGCGAGCACTGCGTGAAGGCTGTTGAGGCCGAGGTGAACGAGGTTCCTGGCACCCAGGGCGTGGACATCGATCTTGCGAGTGGTCTCATGGCCGTTCATGGTGAGGATTTTTCTGACGACGCCATCATTGAAG
Organism: Corynebacterium sp. NPDC104732; assembly: GCF_055583565.1. NCBI lineage: Bacteria > Bacillati > Actinomycetota > Actinomycetes > Mycobacteriales > Corynebacteriaceae > Corynebacterium > Corynebacterium sp. NPDC104732. The sequence goes on along the minus strand of NZ_JBVJNS010000022.1, from coordinate 23,182 downwards.
CCGTCATTGAGGCTGGCTACAAGGTGGTTGAGCGCTAGTTGCCGCAGGGCCCTGTGGGGCCCTTTTTCTCTCCCACCCATATACCCCCTAGGGGTATGATGGCTGCCATCTCGATCAAGGAGGCCCCATGACCGTGCAGCATGTTGACTTAGGCGTGACCGGAATGACATGCACGTCGTGTTCGTCGCGCGTCGAGCGGAAGCTGAACAAAGTCGATGGTGTTGAGGCTACTGTCAATTTCGCCACGGAGACCGCCTCGGTATCGTTCGACCCCACCAAGGTGGACGTGCCACAGCTCATCGCCGTGATCGAAAAGACCGGCTATGGGGCGTCCGAGGTGCAGGATGATGAGCCGGAACCGGCGGGTGACTTATCGCGTCGGTTAGCGCTTGCGTGTGTGTTTGCCGTACCCGTCATGGTGCTGTCAATGCTTCCTGCCTGGCAGTTTCCCTACTGGCAGTGGGTGGTGTTGGCGCTTGCCACGCCGGTGTACCTGTGGAGCGGGTGGCCGTTTCACCGTGCGGCTGTGATCAATCTGCGCCACGGCGCGTTCACCATGGATACGCTCATTTCGCTGGGCACCACCGCGGCATTCGCCTGGTCACTGATAGCCCTGGTGTTTGGTGACGCCGGCCGTCCTGGCATGACCATGCACATGAGTGTCACGGCGCATTCCTCGCACGGGATTTACCTCGAGACCGCGTCGATGGTGATCGTATTTCTCCTGCTCGGCCGGTGGTTTGAGGAGCGGGCGAAGGGGCGCAGCTCCGCCGCACTCAAGGCGCTGCTGGACCTTGGCGCGAAGGACGTCGCCGTGCTTATCGACGGCGCAGAGCGTCGCATCCCCATCGCCCAGCTACGTCCTGGCCAGCAGTTTTCCGTGCGCCCCGGGGAGAAAATCGCTACCGATGGCGTTGTGGTCTCTGGCTCCTCGGCGGTGGACGAGTCGATGCTCACAGGCGAGTCGGTACCGGTGGAGATTGCTCCCGGCAGCCAGGTAACCGGCGCAACCATGAACCTTTCCGGGCACGTGGTGGTGGAAGCCACCCGCGTCGGCCCTGATACTACCCTGGCGGCAATGGGCCGGTTGGTCAGCGATGCCCAGGCCAAGAAGGCGCCGATCCAGCGGACCGTGGATAAGGTGTCACAGGTGTTTGTGCCGGTGGTCATCATCGCGTCCCTGGTCACGCTGGCCTTCCATCTGCTGCTCGGATCCACCACCACTGATTCCTTCGGCGCCGCAGTCGCGGTGCTCATTATCGCCTGCCCGTGTGCGTTGGGCCTGGCCACCCCGACCGCGCTGCTTGTGGGAACAGGACGCGGCGCGCAGCTGGGGCTGCTAATTAAGGGACCCGAGGTACTTGAGGCGACGCGCCGCGTTGACGCGATCGTCTTTGACAAGACCGGCACCCTCACCACCGGTCACATGCAGGTAACTCAGGTACACGGCCCGAAGAAAACGCTTGCGCTCGCTGCGGCTGTGGAACATGGCTCCCAGCACCCCATTGCGCTTGCGATTGTGGCGGCAGCCTCAAACTTTCCTGAAGCTAAGGATTTCCAATCCGAGCCAGGCCAGGGTGTCTCTGCTGTGGTGGCAGGCCAGCGGGTCAGAGTGGGGCGCCCCGAATCCGGCGGGGAGCACGTCGAGGCGGCTCGCGCGCAGGGCGCTACTCCCGTCGCGGTGTACGTCAACGACACCTGCTACGGCATTATCGTGGTCACCGATACTCCGAAACCCGCAGCTCGCGAGGCGATCGCTCAGGTGAAGGAGTTGGGAATCCAACCATGGTTACTCACCGGCGACAACGAGGGCGCGGCACGGGACGTCGCGAAGCAGCTTGGCATCGACCACGTCGTCGCCGATGTTTTGCCTGCCGAGAAGGTGGCGCACGTTGCCCAGCTGCAACAGCAGGGCCGACGCGTGGCTATGGTGGGCGACGGCATTAACGACGCCGCAGCCCTAGCGCAAGCCGACCTAGGCCTGGCAATGGGCGCCGGCACTGACGTCGCGATCGAAGCTAGCGACATCACGATCATGAATGACGACCCTCGCTCAGCAGTCGATGCGATACGGCTGTCGCGGTCAACATTGCGAATCATCCACGGCAACCTGTTTTGGGCCTTTGCCTACAACGTGCTGCTCATCCCGGTGGCCGCCATCGGCTTGCTCAACCCCATGTTCGCCGGCGCAGCGATGGCGCTCAGCTCAGTGTTCGTGGTGAGTAACTCGCTGCGCCTGAGAAAATTCCGGAGCATTTTCAGGTAAACCACCTCCCCATCTCTGCTAATTAAGTAATGTGTCTCACAGACATTAGTTAGGGAGGTCACATGCAGTGGTTTCGAGTCGCCCTGGGCATGTTCATCATTGCCTTCGGCGCAAACAGCTTCGCCCCGATGCTGTTGACCTATCGTTACGAGGCTGGGCTCAGCGAAGCAACGGTCACATTCCTGCTCGCCGCCTACATTTTCGGGCTCATTCCCGCGCTCCTCATCGGCGGTCGCCTATCGGACAGGGTCGGACGACGCGCCCTCATGCGCCCCGCGCTGGTCATCTCCGCGGTGTCGTCGCTGATCATCCTCTACGGTGGCCTCGGTCAGGTCTGGGCACTCACGCTCGGCAGGTGGATCTGCGGCGTCGCCGTCGGCTTTGTCATGGCCTCCGGGGCAGCCTGGCTCCGCGAGGTATCCGACGCCCCCGTTGCCGTCAGTGCCCGGCGCGCCACCATCGCCTCCACCGCAGGTTTCGGCGGTGGCCCCATCGTCGCTGGTGTCCTCGCCGAATTTGGCCCCAATCCGCTGATCCTGCCTTGGCTCTTCCATGCCGTCGCCACCGTGCTCCTTGCCCTGGTGGTGTGGCGTCTTCCGGAGGTCCCGGTCTCCGGCACGGTTCAGGGCCGATTCTTCCCCAAGACGGCGCTAAGTTCCCGGTTCTTGTGGAGCGTCGCGGCGTGGGCGCCGTGGGTGTTCGGCTGCGCGTCCACCGCGTTCGCAATCCTCGTGTCCCTCACCAGCTCGCACTTTGAGCACAAGTTCGTGTTCGCTGGGGTTGTCGCGGGAATCACCATGCTGGTGGGTGTGGCCGTTCAGCCACTCGTGCCCCGGCTGGGTAGTGGTTTCGTGCCGCCCGCCGTCGTCGGCCTAGCTTTCGCTTTCCTTGGGATGATCTTCAGCTACATCATCGCCCGCACAAACCAGCCACACTGGATCTGGCCAGCGGCCCTCGCACTCGGGTCCGCCTACGGCATCATGATGGTGTCCGGGCTGCGCGAGGCGCAGATGATGGCGCCACCATCGGAGCTGGGCTCCCTCATCGGCATCTTCTATTCGATGACGTACCTCGGGTTCTGTGTTCCTTTCGTGGTGTCATTCGTCGGTCCCGCCTACGGATACGACACCGTCTTTATCATCGGCATGGTCGTCATCGCCGCCTCGGTATGGCCCGTCACGCACGTGATCAAGAAGTACGAGCCACGATAGGGCGCCTCAATAATCAGCAAAAATCGACAGGGTTCTCGATCTCTCCCAACCCCTCGATCTCCACTCGCACCACGTCCCCGTCGCGCAGGTAGCGCTGGGGGTCCCGGGCATGGCCGACGCCCTCTGGGGTACCGGTGGCAATGACGTCGCCCGGTTGCAGGGTATAGATCCGGGAGATGAACTCGATGAGCTGCGCTGGGCTGAAGATGAGGTCTCCGGTGGAGTCCTGCTGCATGACGTCTCCGGAGACGGTGGTGGTCAGCTGCCCACCCGGCTCAAAGATGGTATCCAGCCACGGGCCAAAGCCCGCGGTGTGCTCGAAGGACTTTCCTTGGTGCCACTGTTTGGTCTGATTTTGGAAGTCCCGCATGGTGAAGTCGTTGATGATGGAGTAGCCCGCGATGTAGTCCGCAGCGTCCGCTGCCGCGACGTTTCGAGCGGGTGATCCGATGATGACTGCTAGTTCACCCTCAAAGTCCGCGGCCGTGTTGGCAAAAGCCGGCACCTGCGAGCTGTCATACGCGCCGATGAGCGCCTCTGGGAACTTGATGAACAGCGTGGGCACCTCGGGGAAGTCATGCCCCATTTCTCGAATGTGCTTAGCGTAATTCAAGCCGACGCAAATGATTTTGCCTGGGCGCGGTATGACGGGGGCGAAATCCTCCCGGGACACGTTCACCACGGGACCGGTGGGTTCGATGTGTTCCCAGCCGGGTTGCGTGAGCAGGGCGGTGACGTCGGGAAGGCCGTCGTAAAGCGTGGCGGTGGTGTCGGACTCCATGCGGGCGGCACGGGTGCCGTCGGCGGTCCGGAGCGTGGCGATGCGCATGTTAACCCCTAGCGAGATCGACGAAACGGGAGTAGTGCAGCTGGTGGGCGACCGGGATCGTATCGATCGGGCCGCCACGGTGCTTAGCCAAGATAATATCGGCCTCGCCGGCGCGTTCGTCGTCTTTATCCTGAGAATCCGGGCGATACAGCAGCATGACCATGTCGGCGTCCTGCTCCAGCGAGCCCGATTCACGCAGGTCAGCGATCTGCGGGCGCTTGTCCGTGCGGGATTCGGGACCACGGTTCAGCTGGGAAATCGCGATCAATGGGACGTCGAGTTCCTTGGCGAGCAGCTTCAGGGAGCGGGAGAATTCGGACACTTCCTGCTGGCGGGATTCGACGCGCTTGCCGGAGCTCAACAGCTGGAGGTAGTCCACCACGATCATCTGTAGGTCGTGCTTCTGCTTGAGTTTTCGGGCCTTGGAGCGGATTTCCATCATGGTGAGGTTGGCGGAGTCGTCGATGAAGATGGGGGCGTCCTCGATCTGGCCGACCCGGTTCGCGAGCTTCGCCCACTGCTCGTCCGTCATCCTGCCCGAGCGCATGTCGGTGAGCTTGATGTCCGTCTCCGCCGACAGCATACGCATCAAGATCTCGGACTTGGACATTTCCAGCGAGAAGATCACGGAGGTTTTGCCGTGCTTGATAGAACAGGAGCGCATAAAGTCCAGTGCAAGGGTCGACTTACCCACGCCGGGACGGGCCGCGATGATGATCATTTGGCCACCGTGCAGGCCATTGGTGAGGTTATCCAGGTCCACGAAGCCCGTGGGCACACCCTTGGCCAGGCCACCATTTTCGGCAATCTGACTGAGCTCTTCCATAGTGGAATCCAGGATGTCAGCGAGCACTTGGTAGTCTTCGGTGGCCTGGCGTTGCGCGATGGCGAACACTTCCTGTTGGGCCAGGTCAAGCACCGCGTCGATCTCTGCACCTTCGGTTCCCTCGTAGCCCAGCTGGACGACGCGCGTCCCGGCGTCGACAAGGCGGCGCAGGATCGCTTTCTCAGCCACGATTTCGGCGTAGAACCGCGCATTCGCTGCCGTCGGAACGCTGGAGACCAGGTCATAGAGGTAGGGGGCGCCGCCCACGCGCTCGAGGTCATTGCTTCGATCCAGTCGGCCACGCACCATGAGCGCGTCAACTTCGGCACCTTCGGTGAAGAGCTCCAGGATCGCGCTGTAAATGATCTGGTGGCGTGGGTGATAGAAGTCCTCCGGGGAGAGGACTTCCACGACGTCTTCGATGGCGGTGACGGACATCAGCATTGCGCCCAGCACGCCCTTTTCGGAGTCGGAATCGTGCGGTGGCTGCCGACCGAACTCACGACCTTCCGGGATGTCGCGGTCATATTTTCTGTTGCGCCGGTAGGTGTTGTCCTCGGTTGGTTCCGGGGGGAGTGGAACGGACGAATCGTCAAAGTGTGGTGTGGTCAATTGCCTCTCCCCTATCCGGTTTTTGTTAGCGTTTCCAGTCTCCCAGACTGCCTTCCAGACCGCCAACGACGGCCTCTATTATGGGCCATTTTTCCTCCTCAGGACACCCGCGTTGCACCCACGTCCGTGTGGCTGCCTGCAGTATTCCGTGGCAGGCTGCTACCGCATAGAAGTCACGGGCGCTGTCATTGGGGCGCACGATGTCCCGCAGGGTCTGCGCGAATCCGTGTTCATCGAGGCGTCGGGCTTCGCTGGCGCGGGCGTCGTCGTGCCCAAACAGCACGTGTTGGGTTTCGTGGGGACGCTGCAGCTTAACGACGTAATCCAGTTGCGCTTCTACCAGTGCCACGACCCGGTCTCTGGTGGATGCTTTTCCGGTGACAGCGTGGCGTTGCAACTCCCTGAGTTGCTGGAAGTGCTGCTCCAGCACTGCGGCGAAGAGTCCGGATTTTGAGTCGAAGTACTTGTGCACCAAAGCCACAGACACTCCGGCGGTTTCTGCCACGGCGGCGACCGATACGTTTTGGTAGGAATGCGTGGCGAAGGCCGACCGCGCGGTGTCCAGGATGAGAGCCTTGCGCTGCGCTGGGTTCATTCGGGTTCGCTGAGACATGTTGACAGCATAGCGCGAGTTAGTGCAAGATACTCACTAACGTAAGTGAGTTGCATATACTAAGGGAGTTTTTACATGTCACACTGGTCAGAACACACAATTTGGTGGCACGCTTACCCGTTGGGGTTCACCGGCGCGCCCGTGCGCCCCACGCCAGAGGAACGCGCTCTCACGCATCGGCTTGATTACCTCACCGACGCCCTCGACCACCTCATTACCCTCGGCTGCAACGGCCTCGCACTCGGCCCCATTTTCACTTCCCACACGCACGGCTATGACACGACCAACTACTTCGACATTGATCCGCGCCTGGGAACCATGGCGGATTTCCAGAAACTAGTAAGTGCCTGCAAGCAGCGGGGAATCCGGATCATGCTGGACGGCGTTTTCAATCACGTGGGCGCGGGCTCGCGTTACGAGCACCTGGTCCGGCCCGACGCGGTTTTCGAAGGCCACGCCGACCTGCACACCCTGGACCACTCGCGCGAGGAGACGTCCGAGCTGGTGGCGGAAATTATGAACTTTTGGCTCGACCATGGCATTGACGCCTGGCGTCTCGACGCCGCCTATTCCGTGCCACTCGAGTTCTGGCAGGCGACCCTACCCAAGGTGTACGAGAAGCACCCCGACGCCTGGATCATGGGTGAAGTCATCCACGGCGACTACGCCGCCTTCGCTGGCGCCATGAACTCGGTGACCCAGTACGAACTATGGAAGGCTATCTGGTCTTCCCTCAAGGACAACAATCTCTTCGAGCTCGACTGGAACCTGCAGCGCCACAACACGTTCCTGGATTCCTTCACGCCGTACACCTTCATCGGAAACCATGACGTCACCCGCATTGCCACCCAGGTGGGCCTTCCCAAAGCAGCGCTAGCCCTCACCATCCTCATGACGGTTGGGGGCGTGCCTGCGATTTACTATGGCGACGAGTTCGGCTACGAAGGACTGAAGGAGGAGCGCCTCGGCGGGGACGACGCGGTGCGCCCCATGTTCCATTTGGGCGATTCCCCTATGTTGGCCCTCCACCAGGAGCTCATTGCTTTCCGACGCCGCCACCCATGGCTCACCACTGCCCGCACCACATCCACGTCACTGGAAAACACCCGCATGAGCTACCGCAGTACCGGCCCAAACGGGGAATATGTGGACGTCACTATTGAGCTTGAACCAGAGCCCGTCGCCCACATCGTCAGCCCCAATGAGCCCACAATTACCATTCAACTCACATAGTTATCCACAACCGTGTGTGGACAACCATGTGGAGTAGTAGCATCGCTGCAGGTGAGAGGTTTATTACCCGTTATTCACAGCTGTTTGCTGACATTTTAGCTGGTCAGAGCATGTTTTTACTTTGACATTTTTCGTGACCAGGGGATTTGACAAAGTGGCTTTTTACGTTCCTTCTCGTCTCCCCCCCTCTCACCTTGACGATAGTTATCCACAAGATGTTGTGGATAACTTGTAGTTGATAGCGATTTGTCCTGCGCAACGAATCCCTGTCCAAGAACCCGAGAAAACAGGTTAAGTCGCAAAATCTACGTCGAGATTCCGTGGCGAGGCCAGGGCAGGACTGGTACATCGAGGGTTTCCTTCACAGGTGAGCGCTATCTAACACAGTTGGTGGAGAACGGTTGGTAGAGAGTTCGAGTAGAAATTAATCTCGACCCCCTGTGTGACGCGACTTCCTCTCGAACTCTCTACCAACCGTTCTCTACCAACCGCCTACACCGGTGTAGTGCCGCTTCAACCGCCAATTTCGCTACATAACCCCGACATAACCCACGACTTCACCCGAGAAAACACTAACCGGGCCCCACCTCGATACAAGGTGAAACCCGGTTAGTGCGCTGTTGTCGTTGGGCTATGGAATTAGCCGCCGTTGCATGTGCCTAAGGGCTTAGGCTGCAACGACCTTAAAGTTGATCTTGCCGTTAATATCGTCGTGCAGCTTGACCAGTACCTGGTAGGAACCCAGAGCCTTGATGTGGCCCTTTGGCAGGTCAATGTTGTGCTTCACGAGAGATGGGCCGCCGGCAGCCTTAACTGCATCGACGATGTCCTGCGTGGTGACAGAACCGAAGAGCTTGCCGGAATCGGCGGTGCGAACCTTAACCTCGACACCTTCCAGGTTGTCGAGCTGGGTGCGAACCTCGCGAGCGTGGTCGATGTCGCGAATTGCGCGTTCCTGCTGGGCACGCTTGATGCCCTCAACCTGCTTCTCAGCGCCGCGGGTGGCAACGATTGCCAGGCCGCGTGGCAGCAGGTAGTTACGTCCGTAGCCGTCCTTGACCTCTACGATGTCGCCTGCGACACCGAGCTTGTCAACGTCGGCGGTGAGGATCAGCTTCATGATCCCTGCCTTTCAAAGTTTCTAAAGTGAAATTCAGCAATTATCTGGAGTGTGAGCCGCGTTTAGAACGGTGGCTCGTCGTCTGCTCCACCGAATCCACCACCGGCAGGAGGGGCGCTGTTCCATGGATCATTGTCCGGAACCTGCTGGGAGTTTTGGTTTCCACCAAAACCGCCCTGCTGCTGGCCGCCGCCAAAGCCACCTCGCTGTTGCTGCTGTGGCTGTGGTTGTGCGGAACCCTGCTGGTTGTTATTGAACTGCTGGCCACCGCTGTAGTTGCCGCCACCCTGAGAAGGGGTGCGGGTAACTTGTGCGGTTGCGTACTTGAGGGATGGGCCGACTTCGTCCACTTCGATTTCGAAAATGGTACGCTTCTCGCCCTCGCGGGTCTCGTAAGAACGCTGCTTGAGGCGTCCTTGGACGATGACTCGCATGCCCTTCTTCAACGACTCGGCTACGTTTTCAGCAGCCTGGCGCCACACATTGCAGGTGAGGAATAGCGCTTCACCATCTACCCACTGGTTCGAGTTACGGTCGAACGTGCGGGGGGTGGAAGCGATTCGGAAATTCGCCACCGCTGCACCGGATGGGGTGAAACGGAGTTCTGGATCGGCAACGATGTTGCCGACCACGGTGATTACGGTATCTCCGGCCATGTCCTTACCTTTCTGCGTTTTAGTTCAGTGTGAATTCGAGTGTAGGCGAGCGCTGATTAAGCGTCTACGCGCAGTACCTTGGTACGCAGAACGTCGTCGCTGAGGTTCAGCAGACGGTCAAGCTCGAGCACGGTTGCGGACTCGCACTTGAGAGCGATGACGGCGTAGATGCCTTCATCCTTCTTGTTGATTGGGTAGGCCAGACGGCGCTTACCCCAGATGTTTACCTTTTCCACGGTGCCGTTTTCCTTGCGGACGACTTCGAGGAACTTGTCCAGGGACGGGGCTACGGTGCGCTCATCCTGAGATGGATCAAGAATGATCATGAGTTCGTATTGACGCACGGACCTCATCACCTCCTATGGTCTAGTAATTTGAATCGGCCACACCCATCGGTAGGCATGGCAGGAGGGTCGTTGCGTCAGCAACCTATTTAAGGTACACCAGGGCAACTACTGAATCCAAGTCGTTCCCCATCCGATCGCCTGGCTCACCGGGAGGATCGTGAGGAAGACAACGGCGCACGCCACTAACGCCCACACCACCTTGAGCGGCTTTTTATACATGAAACATGCAAACGCGCTCATCATGAACAAAAAGCCGATGAAAATCTCCCCGACCATGATGAACATTGCGGTATTAGACATGGGTTTCCTCACGAGTTGTGGTGGCAGTGGGCGTCGTTAAGCGCGGCGAAAGGCGAAATGGACCAGCCAGCGGGTCGCGCCCTTCGTGTGCATCTGTGACCTTATCAGCGCGCAGTCCGAGCATCGTACGAACAATGAGCACGCACATGACGACGACAAATCCATCACGCACCACAACCGCAACATTGAGCATTTCCGCCGGCGCACCCAACTTATCCTCGCCCATCATGTGCCACGTCAGAATCGGCCACAGTATCGCCTCAGATAGCATCCACGACAGCAACAGGCGCCACTGCGGCAACGCCAACACCGCGAGTGGTACCAGCCACAAGGAATACTGCGGGCTCCACACCTTATTAACCAACAAAAATCCAGCAACGATCAGGAAACCCAACTGCGCTACCCGTGGTGTGTGAGGTGCCCGAAGCCCAATCCACAACACCGCCAGGCAGAACAGCCCAAACAGGGCAAGACTCACAAAATTGAGTTGTCCAGGGGTCAGGCTCGGCACGCCCATCCGAGTGAGCACCGCGTACACGGTGGTCCACTCCGCGCCTCGCTCCCGATTCAGCCGGAAAAACTCGTTCCACGCCTGCGGATACAGCGCCAACACGGGAAGGTTCACCACCAACCACGACATCGCAGCCACCAGCGTCATCTTCACCCAAGGGACAAATTTCCGCCCTCGAAGCGCGAGCACTAGATACGCACCCAAGATGAACAGCGGCCACAGCTTAAACGCCGTCCCTAGCCCGATCCAGAACCCGGCAACAACGAGGCGCGACCGCTTTACCGCCACCAAAGCCGCGACGACACACAACACCGGAAGGATGTCCCAGTTAGAAAACGCATGAACAGCCACGACGGGAGACGCCGCCATCAGGACCGTATCCCACACCCGATTCCCCGCCAGCTCCGCCACCAATTTCACGGCGATGGTCCAACAGGCCGCCAACGCCAACGCCGTGACTATGAAATAGACCGTCACCTGGGGTATCGCGTGCCCCGGAAAAGCATCGACCACCCGGTACACCGCATTGCCCACCAGCGCGCAGACCCACTGAAACAGGGCGGTGAGCACCGGGTATTCCATGTAGCGAGTAGTACCGCCTTCAAGCCAGGAGTGCGCGTAGGGGAAGGTTCCATGCGCGTAGTCATACACTCCAAACAACGGAACGATATCGTTGTAGCACGCTGACACGTACTGGCGATTTCCGGACCAGTCCAGCGTCACCCCGGCATCGCCACGCTTGCCCATCAGGCAGTTCGTTTTAGACAAAAACCCAAACGCCAAGAACACCAACGACGTCAGCACAAAAACCCGCAGCGGTGTCCACAACCGCTGCGTCCCCACAGCAGCGTGACGCCCCAGCGGGCCGCCCAGGAACTCAATGAACCCGCGCGCCATCGGCTCCGTCGCCGCGGGGCTTACCCGCTGGCTCACCGACTGCTTCGCGTGCTCAGGCACCGTACCCAATGTGTATTCGTCCGGACTCACACCGTGGATACTACCAATGGTTATTCGCTGCTTAGTACATACACAAACTGCCCCGTGCAGGGCACAAGGGCAGTTCGTCGGGAAAAAACTACAACAAGCTGTTCAGCAAGTCGTTGAGGCTAGGAGGTGGCGGTGGTCCCTGCGGCCCCGGGGCCGGAGCTGGAGCCACAGGTTCCACGCCAGGGACTTCCGATTCCTCTGATGCGGATGGATCCTCAGTGGACTCCGCATCCTTCTTGCTTGGCGCGGCCGGTGCCGGCGCTTGGTTGCGGTAGAACTTGTTCGGATCTGGGATGATGGGGCCAGCCTCCGGGAAGTATGCAAAGTTCTGGCCCGCGAGCGACTTGTCCATCACGGACTTCCAGATTTGCGTCGGCAAGCCAGCGCCATACATGTTGCCGCCCCAGGCGTTCAGCAGTGGCGAATTGTCCACCGTGCCCACCCACACTGCGGTGGCCAGCTGCGGGGTTGCGCCGATCATCCACGCGTCCTTGTTGTAGCCCGTATCGCCGAGCTGCACCGTACCAGTCTTTGCAGCGGAAGGCCTACCACCGGCGAGGGTGCCATTTGACCAGCCCGCGATCGGCCCCATCGCTTTGATCGTGTTATCCGCGGCAACCTTGCTGATGCGACGCTCACCGTTGCCAACCTCATGCTGGTACAGCACCTCACCATCCGCAGTCTCAACCTTTTCCACAAAGTGTGGCTTTTGCCAAATGCCCTCGTTCGCCAACGTGCCCAAAGCTACCGCCATGTCCAGCGGACGAGTCTGGTACTGGCCAAGGATGACACCTTCGTACGGATCGCCACCATTTTCAGACAGCGTCTTATCGATACCAGGCACGGAACGAGCAACACCGAGGGCGTGCGCCATGTCCGCAGTATCCTTCGGGCCATGCGCCAAGTCCTTCTGCAGTCGGATGAAGGACGTGTTCAGGGACTCCTTCAACGCCTGGCTGATGGTGCAGGTACCGCAGTTACCACCGTCGGAGTTGTTCACCGTGACGTTACCCGTCTTTACCGGGGCAGAACTGTAGTAGGCATTCGGGGAAATACCCTGCTGCATAGCGGCTGCGAAACCGAAAATCTTGAACGTAGAACCAGTTTGCATCGCCGAGTTGGCAAAATCCCAGCCGCTGGCTTCCTCACCACCGTAGTAACCACGCACTGCGCCCGTCTTCGGATCAATGCTGACGGTAGCGGTACGAATTTTCTCGTCCTCGCCCTGCAGCAACGTCTGCACGGAATTCACAGTGTTTTCCTGGACACGCGGATCGATCGTGGTAGTCACGCGGAGGCCGCGGGTCTGGACAACATCCTCCGTGATGCCCAAATCTGCGAGCTCCCACATCACTTGGTTCTTAATCAGACCATTGGTGCCGGTTGCCTCCGTGTACGCACGGTTCTGAGCAGGATCAGTGGTCTCTGGGTACACCAAAGAGTCACGTTCTGCCTGGGACAAAGTGCCGGTGCTGACCATGCCGTCCAGCACGTAGTTCCAACGATCCTCAGCCCCAGCCCGGTTAGTCCACGGATCTAGCTGGCTCGGACGCTGAATGGAAGCCGCTAGCACTGCCGCTTCCGCAGGGCCAAGTTCCGAAAGATCCTTACCAAAGTACGCCTTCGACGCCGCGGCGACACCGTAAGAATTACGACCAAAGTAAATGGTGTTCAGGTAGGCGGCCAGGATCTCGTCCTTCGACCATTCCTTCGTCATCTTCGCGGAATAGATCAGCTCATGGATCTTGCGCTTAATAGAGTGCTCGTTACCCACCACCGTATTCTTGACGTACTGCTGGGTAATGGTCGAGCCACCGCCGGCAGAGGCGTCGCCACGGAGCTGGCCCAGCGCGGCGCGGGCAAAACCGGTCAGGGAGTAACCACGGTTGGTATAAAACTCACGGTCCTCAGCCGCCAGCACAGCATGGATCACTGGCTGTGGAATCTGGTCAATGCCGACGGTGGTGCGGTTACCTTCGGCTGGCACCACACGCGCCAACTCCGACGAGCCGTCCGACGCCAAAATCAGGGAAATCTGCTTGTTAGCAAGCTCCTCTGGTTCTGGAACATCGGCCGCCACGTACATGCTGCCCAAGATGAAGGCCGGAATAGCAATAGCGACGGCGATGATCGCGGCGATCGTGCCCCACAGGCTCTTTTTGCTACGCTTCCGGCGCCGTTTGCCCTTCGTAGTCCGGGTGTTACTGGTCACTGTACTTTTGTCCATTCCTCTATCTATTGAGCGGATCCCTCAGGCTGCAGCTGTTGCGGTCTGCAGCAGATGGTTCCATCGGCAGTCCGGACACACCTCTACAGTGTGTACCGTGAACGGCTTGTGAGTCAGCGCAATCCGTTCGATCTCTGAGAGATCACGTGCAGTACCTGCCATTTTCCCTAAGTGCTCGCCAAATATCCAAAGCACCACGCGAAGATTTTCGCTTTCACACACTGGACACGGCGTTTGTGCAGGTTGGCCGTGGAACTTTGCGGCCGTAACAAGAAGGAAATCTGCGTCACACAACTCTTCTTTCCGCTTTAATCCTGCTCGCCACTGCCTCAGGACCCGCTTCCGGGGAAGCTGATGGCTGACAACTGCACTAAAGACGACCACCGGGACAGTATATTGCGTCTGTCAACACCACTCTAGCGGGCGGTTCTGAATCGATTAACCTCGCTTCTTTATCGATCAAGCCCCTTTCAAGATGCACCAACCACACTAGGTTGGTAGAGGTTACATCCCATTTAGGAAGTGAGAATCTAAGTTGAGCGAATCTAAAGTTCGGGTCGCCATCGTCGGTTGCGGCAACTGCGCAACCTCCCTCGTAGAAGGCGTCCAGTTCTACCGCGACACCCCAGCCTCCGAAACCGTGCCAGGCCTCATGCACGTCCAATTCGGCGACTACCACATCTCCGACGTTGAATTTGTCGCAGCATTCGACGTCGATGCCGACAAGGTAGGCAAGGATCTCTCCACCGCCCTGCGCTCCAGCCAAAACTGCACGATCCAGATCGCCGAGATTCCACACCTCGGCGTCGAAGTGCAGCGTGGCCCAACCCTCGACGGCCTGGGCAAGTACTACCAGGCAACCGTCACCGAGTCCGAGGCAGAAGCCGTCGACGTAGCGCAGGCGCTTCGCGACGCCAAGGTGGACGTAGTCGTGTCCTACCTGCCGGTCGGCTCGGAGCAGGCAGACAAGTTCTACGCGCAAGCCGCTATCGACGCAGGCTGTGCCTTTGTCAACGCACTCCCAGTCTTCATCGCCTCCGACCCGGAGTGGGCTGCCAAGTTTGAGGCTGCTGGCCTGCCAATCGTCGGCGACGACATCAAGTCCCAGGTTGGCGCTACCATCACCCACCGTGTCATGGCCCGTCTGTTCGAGGAGCGCGGCGTGCGCCTAGAGCGCACCATGCAGCTCAACGTGGGCGGCAACATGGACTTCAAGAATATGCTCGAGCGCGAGCGCCTGGAGTCCAAGAAGATCTCCAAGACCCAGGCCGTGACCTCCAATCTGAAATCTTCTCCAATCGCCGGGAAGATCGAAGACCGCAACGTCCACATCGGCCCATCCGACTACGTTGAATGGCTCGACGACCGCAAATGGGCCTACGTCCGTCTGGAGGGCAAGGCCTTCGGCGAGGTGCCACTGAACCTGGAGTACAAGCTGGAGGTGTGGGACTCCCCTAATTCTGCGGGCATCATCATCGACGCCGTCCGCGCCGCCAAGATCGCCCTGGACCGTGGCCTCTCCGGCCCGATCCACCCAGCGTCTTCCTACCTGATGAAGTCCCCTCCTCGTCAGCTCCCTGACGACGAAGCCCGTGCTCAGCTCGAAGACTTCATCAAGGGCTAGCGCTGGTTTGTGGGAATTTCTTTTCATCCCCTAATCCCCGGGAAGCGTTTCCCGGATCTTGGAAGAAATAAGCAGAAATAGCAAATACGAAGCATATTTTTGCTCCGAAACCCGGGAAACGCTTCCCGGGTTTTTTACGCTGAGGGGATCCCCAAACCCATGTCTCAGTGACCAGCTACACCCTTTTTGCGACAAAACATTTTCGAATATGGAAACACTAATGTGTTTTGTGGTTCTATTGATCCATGAGCACAGCTGATTCCTACGAAAATTTTTCGCCAGAGGCGGTTTCGGAGCAACTTCGTCCAGCGATGACGAAGCTTTATGTGACTTATTTCCGACGGGCGGCCCAGTCTTCCCTTACTGGACCTCAACTGACTATCCTCACTCATCTTGCTGAGGTTGAGGCGGAGCGGATCAGTGAGATCGCTAAGAAAGAAGGCATCCGGATGCCGACTGCTTCCAATACGTTGCACCAGTTGGAGCAGCGGGAGTTAGTGGAGCGTGTCCGCGACAAGGCTGATCGGCGTGGTGTGTTGGTGCAGATTACTGAGACGGGTCGTCGGGAGTTGGCGAAGGTGGGTGAGGAGCGTACTCGCTATTTCGCGGAGATGCTGGGCACGTTGGATCCTGAGGAGTTGGAGCAGATAGCGAAGATTGTGCCGCTGATTACCAAGATGTCGAATCTGTACACCAACTGATTTACCTCGGTTTCGGTATGGGCTGTTAGACTCCAAGTAGTTAACCTTGTGTTCATAGTTTTTCGGCACAGGGGCGTCCGTTTTCCGCAACTGTAGAACAACTCTAAATGGCGAAAATTTCCCCCCAGAACTCTTCGGAGATCCGGATTCTTGTCGCTGGTAAGCCTCATCACGGCGACAAATCTAAGGGCAATGCTGCACTTGATTATGCGGCGTGGCTGGCCCGGACTTCCCCTATCCGAATTCAGATTGTGTCCACGTTTGTGCGGCCGTGGCCGTCGACAAGCTTTGCCAAACTTGGTGGCAAGTACAAGAAGTGGCATGCCAAGGAGACTGCGGCGTGTGTGTCGTGGGCGCGGAAGAGTTTGTTGGCGGCGGGGATTCCGGAGGAAAGCTGGAGCGATCCGGTCGCGCTGTTTCTTGATGGGACGTCGGAGACGGCGTTGCTGGCGAAGGCCGCCGCGGATTTTGAAGCGACGATTATCCTCATGAATTCGTCTGATGTGACGGTTAAGGGCCGGTTCCTGGCCGGGTCGACCATGGAAACGCTGTTGCATTCGACACCGAAGCTGGTGGGGCTGATGCCTGACAGCACCAAGCTGTCCAAGCGGGGCGTCACTCGGTTGACCTATGGGTTCATCGACGGCGAGCAGAACGACGATGCGCTGCGTGAGACCGCAGAGCGCGCCGAGGCGTGGGGCATTCCGCTGCGCATCGTTGCCTTTGCCCCGGACATTTTGGATGATTCGGTCCTCCTTGATTCCACGAAGCTCCAAACTGAGATTTCGATCCAGTGGCGCGAGCACCTGTTCGCCGTCCTTGACCGGGCAAAGGACCTGGTCGCCGCGGAGTTCCCTGGCGTGACCGTGGAAACTGAGGTGGGTAGTGGTGGCAATTGGGCCGGTGCTATCGATGCCGTGAAATGGAAGAAGGGGGACCTGCTTTGCCTGTCCAGCTCCCCGATGAATCCCCTGGAGCGGGTGTTTGTGGGCTCCGCGACCAGCCACATTCTGCAGTATTCGCCGGTGCCGTCGATTATTAGGCCGGTGCTGCGATGAAAACTGCTGTGGTCACTGGCGCCAGCGGGGGCGTCGGCCTGGAGGTCACCCGCATGCTGCTTAACGACGGCTGGTCAGTCCACGCCCAGTACCGCACCGCACCCGGCCCCTTGGATGCCCACTGGTGGCAGGCGTCATTCCCCGACACCAGCGGCGCACCATCGTTGGATTCTCTGGACGCGCTGATTCATTGCGCAGGTGTGTGTTCATTGGGATCAGTGTCTAATCCTGACATGGCCGAATGGTCCGATACAGTTGCTGTGAACGTCCTGGCCCCCGTGGAGCTGACCGCCCACTACCTGCCACTATTGCGGGCTGCTCGTGGTGATGTGGTGTACCTGAATTCCGGTGCTGGGTTGCGCGCTAATCCGGGGTGGGGCTCCTACGCGGCCTCGAAGTTTGCGGCGCGCGCCTGGTGTGATGCGTTGCGGCTAGAAGAACCCGACATTCGGGTAACTAGCGTTTACCCGGGTAGGATTGACACTCCAATGCAGGAGGCGGTGGTCGCGGCAGAAGGTGGGGAGTACTGTCCTGCAGCGTATCTATCGGCAAGTACTGTTGCGGCAGCTGTGCTGCACGCACTAAACACCCCCGAAGACGGTCACCAGCATGAGGTTATTTTGCGTCCCCGGGGCTAAAGTGAATACCTAGCACATTGTGGGAGGAGCACAAATGACCGAGGACAACGGATACCGCATTGACCCGGAACTCGATCGCGTCCCGGAAGGTAAACGCCATCGCGTCACTGAGCTCGATCTCATGGCAAGCCCGGAGCTACGCCGTTCCCGGGCGCGCCTATCTATCAAGCAGGCAATTTGGTACACCATCTTCGCCTGCGTTGGATCCATCGTGATCGCCCTCATCATCATCGGGTTCTCAAAAGCCCAGGGCGGGCCGATGTGCTTCGAAGGGTCCCGGACTCTGATCTGTTCACGCCGCTACGAAATCCTCTTCCCCACCGTGACCGGCGGGTTTTCCATGCTCACCGTGATCGGCGCGATGGTGATCCTGTACCGGAAGTGGAAGCGCTACGAACTGTGGCAACCGTGGTTCGGCGTGATCTGGTTCCTCATCCCGTGGGCGATGACCATCATGACGGGGTTCGGCACGATGGCCATCGTCGGGCAATAGCCAGCTACTTTAAGCACAGCGGTGTAGCATCCGCTCCCCCACCCGCCATAGGGACGGAGAGGAAAACACATTCGTTCCATCCCGCTGTTCGGATGGCGCTCTTTACCTGGCCCCACTGCTCTGCACTCAGATTGGGCGTGCGCGACAGCACGAAGCCAGAGAGGCGATTCGGGCTACCAACGACTGCGAGGGAGTAGTCCTCAGCTAGCCAAGTCACCCGATAGTTCGCGGGACCATTAGGATCCTGGAATGGAACACCAGGGAAATTGACCCGCAGGGAGGACTCCGACAGTGGCGTTGCTACCCCCTCAATGTCGGAGCGGGAGCCGAGAAGTGTGCCACAAGAGTTATGGACTGCTACGGTGCCGTCGTCAAGCAGGCGGTACTCGGCAGTGGTGTTGTTAGCACATTGCAGGGTGTACGGCTGCGGAATGGCGGCTACCTGGTACCAGGTACCCATGTAGCGCTCCAGGTCGACGGGGCGCCCGAGTTCTGGGAGTTCACCAGGAATGACGGACGACCCTACTGGAACGACCTGGGAGGATCCGCCGGCGAGGCGTCCCCCGTCGAAGATGTCGGCTGCGGCAGCAGTTGGGAGGCTGAGCGCCCCAACGAGTGCACAGGTAGCGAGGCTAGAAAGTAAAGAGCGCATATAGATCCCTTCGGTTGTTAGTGTAACTATTTGATCATATCTGAGTAGATCCCCCTCCACTATAGTTATTTTTATTAGCACGTGTGTTCGATTTCATTTTCCAAGCTGTCTTCCGCATGTTTTACAATTCGAACCATGAACACATTAGAGCGCGCACAGGGGCTGCTAGCTGGCATATTATCCAGCCAGCACGAGCTGCTGCATGCTCTTGGCCAACCGGGATTCAGTGCGGAACAAACCAGGGAATTATTAGCTAGTGTGCGCGAAGTTGACCGACTAGCGGATCTACTAACAACTCGATTGCTGTCAGAGTTGCAGCACTCCCAAGGCTTCGAACCGAACTCGCGCGCGAGCTTCAACAAGCTGATGCACGAAGGCAGGTTTAGCAGAAAGCAGCTTAAGGATCTTTCCCGACTGTCAACTGAATTGTTTGACTCCCCGCCTTCGGTCGGACACACCGACGGTATCCCTGCCCGGTTGCCTCACACCGCAGCAGGCATGGCCAAAGCAGCATTTGGCGCGGAATCTGCCACGGTAATCTCGAAGACACTGGATGCGATCCCCAAGGGCACTCCCCCGGACACTGTTGCGTGGGTAGAGGAAGTCATGGCGAGCATGGCTCACCAGTTGGCCCCAGACGATCTCGTTCGGGCCGGGCAGAAGATCCTGCAAGGGCTCAACGCCGATAGCGAACCCAGCGACGAGGAACGTCAGCACAAGCGCAGCGTGAAGCTCTCCGCCCAGGACAGTGAGCTGATGGGCAAGCTTGCCGGCACCGTCACCCCGGAACTTCACGCTTTGTTATCGCGGTTATTTGCTGACTACGCGGGCCCAGGCGACCTCCTACCGGAGGTCGAGAAGGAAAACGACAGCCGTACCCAGGACCAGCGCAACCACGACGCACTGGTGAAAGCACTGAAATACGCGCTTAGCGGGCCTATGCGCCCGACGCGCGGCTGCTCCACCGTGGTTGCCACAATGACAATTGAGCAGCTGGCGACGGCCGCTGGAGTGGTACCGACGGACGTCGGCACGCTGCTGTCCGTGCAGGATTTGATCCGCCTCGGCGCGGACAAAAACGCTTTCCTGGCGATCTTGGATCCAGACACCGGCAACCTAATCGAGCTGGGTAAAACCAGCCGGGCCGCTAATCTTTACGCCTACCTCGGCCTAGTGGCCTCCCAAGGCGGCGATATGACGCCGGGGTCCTCGCTGCCCGCGGCGCTGTGCGAAATTCACCATCTGCTGGCCTGGCGCTTCAGCGGCCGCTCGACAGCGGGAAACATGAGCCTGATCGGCCACAACACACACCGAAACGTGGATGATGCGCAAGAAAATCCGAAAAAATGGTGGACACTATGCTCGGAGACCGGGCAAATGCTGTGGATCCCACCTGAAAGCATCGACCCGAAACGAAGACCCCAGGCCAATTTCAACCCCATGACCTGGTTTAACCCAGGGCAGATGATACGTTTCGGGCTACATGATTCAAGGCCGGTTCCCCCATTCCAGCGACCCAGATCCGTCACCTGCCCGCGCTGCAACTACCCGGCGGCGTGAGCCTGCTTCCGCACCACCTCGGCACACTCATCCCTGCCGCAGGTGCGCTTCGCCGGATCCGCTGCACACGAAGGACACATCAGGGTCTGGGTGCGGCACTCCAAGTTGCCACAGTTCTCGAACTTGTTCGTTGGGGTACCGCAGTGCACACAGTGCCCAAGCTGCACAAATCCCGGGTCCTCGGTGCCCATGCCGAACTCTGTGTGCATCCGCTTGTCAAAAACATATAGCGAGCCTTCCCACAGCCCATCATTGCCATACTTTTCGCCATAGCGGACAATGCCACCGTCGATCTGGTAGACCTCTTTGAAACCGCGGTTCTTCATAAGCGCCGACAGGATTTCGCAGCGAATACCACCGGTGCAATAGGAAATGACTGGCTTGTCCTTCATCCAGTCATACTTGCCGGATTCCAGCTCCCTAATGAAGTCATGCGTGGTGTTAACATCCGGCACCACGGCGTTCTTGAACTTACCGATCTGCGCCTCCATGGCGTTGCGGCCATCGAAGAACACGACTTCGTCGCCACGTTCTTCCACCAGCTTGTTCACCTGCGCTGGCTTGAGGTGCACGCCACCACCGACGACACCGTTTTCATCCACCTTGAGTTCCCCCGGCGCGCCGAACGCCACAATCTCATCGCGGACCTTGACGGACAGACGTGGGAAGTCCTCCGCGCCGCCCTCGGACCACTTGAATTCCATCTTGCCGAAGTACTCTTTGCACTTCTTTACGTACTCTTTACAGGCAGCCATGTCGCCACCGACGGTGCCGTTGATGCCGTGCTCGGAAATCAGGATGCGCCCGCGCAGGCCGAGGCGTTCGCAGAGTTCGCGCTGCCACATCATCACGGCCTTGGGATCGGACAGGGGAAGGAACTTGTAATACAGGAGGATCTTGCTGATGCGCTGCATGTATTCGAGTTTAGTGGTAGGCCGCGGAAAACCCTAAAGCTTCCACCATCGCCTCCTCGGACCCTAAACGTGGCCCTAGCAGGTACAACACGTAAATGAATGTGGCGAACGCAATAGTGCACCAGCGCCAGAACCTATCCCACGGCAGCCATTTCGCCACCACGGCGCCGACCAAAGCGCCGAAAGTATTGAGGATCAAATCATCCGTATCCGAAATGCCAAGCGCAAAGACAAATTGCAGGACCTCAATCGTAAGCGATATCCCCAGGCCAAGGGCGACCGTGCGACGGACGTCGCGAAGCAGCTGGTAGGCGATCAACCCCAGTGGCACAAACAGCACCACGTTGCCTACCACGTTAAATAATGGGCCGAACCAGCTACTGGGGGCGATGAGGTCATTGAAGGGGACTAGTTGGATTTCACGCAGGTGGTGCGCTTCCTTTCGCCACAGGTGACCAATCACAAAGTATCCCTTAAGCAGGGTCAACAAGACGATGACTGGGAAATAATAGAGGAGAGTTTTCAATGGTTACTCCCGAAACGTAACCCCCGGGTGAGAAGGAGAACGAAATTGAGCATACGTGCACAATACCTAGGTGTGTGTCGGAGTTTCATCCCACTCCACACCCGGGTCAGTGAGCCAGGCCAGAGCTTTGTGCCATTCCATGAGGATTTCGTCCGTGTGTTCATCAACGTAATGCGGATCCTCGGGGCGTAGCGTCTCATCCACCGCGACCCACCGAAGCGAGCGCACATACTCATAGAAATCACAGATCTGTCGACTATCCGGCAGCGTAGTGAAATTCCTGATGAACTCCGTGGAGCCCCATTCAGCGGCAACGCCAACAACATCGCTGCTTGACACGCCTGCGAGGTCATCCGCATGGGCTGGAGCACGACCAGTCAAGTGGTCCGGAAGCGACACTGCACCGAGCAGGTGCATGAGCGGCTGCGCTGCCTTATCACACCAGCTGAGCTGCGTCGCTTCTTCCATGATTTCCGTGCTGCGATCCCCGAGAGTAACCGCCTCCACAAACGCGCGTTCCCGCGGGGAGAAAGCGGCGAATGCATCGGGCATCCGTTGGTTAATAGGTGCGATGATGTTCTCGTTGTGGTGCCACGCCACCGCGATTTCTGAAACAACGATCAGTGCGCAGGCACGGCAGGCAACGTCCCGCGCGTCGCGCAGCTGTATTTCGTGTTCGCTACGAACCGGTGGCAGATCATCCAGCACGTTGATGCCGAGCACCCCGAGTTCGGCGCGGATGCGGCTGGCGCGCATGCGGGCGTCTGGATGGTAAGGGACAGAGTATTGGTTAGCAGGGTCCAGCAGGTCCTCACCGTCGATATTGTGCAGCTTATGCTCATCCAGGAAGATTGCGTTGGCGTCCTCGGCCCATTTCTCATCAGGCAGCTGCGCGAACTCGTAAACCACTTGTGTTGCGCGCGCATGCTCAAAGGTGGCAAACAAACCTGCATTCATTTGTCTGCCCGCGCGCTGCAATCCTTTTGTGGTGACCAGGTGTTTGACCTGTTCGATCGGGCCGATAAAGGACTGGAATTTGGTGATGTCGGCGATGTCCTGGAAGGTTGTCGCCGTTGACCACGTCCCCGGGATGATATCGCGGACGGTGGCCAGCGCAGTGATTGTCATACTTCAACAGCCTATTGCAGGGTTCGCCCTTGTGCGCTCGGGACAGGTAAGTAAACGTTAATTGTCAGACTACTTGTGAAACGCCTTTTAAGGAGGATTCATGAGTACGAAAGTTCATTACTCGGCTAGCCGGTTTACCCCCGAGCAGCG
>NZ_JBVJNS010000021.1:0-30098 GCF_055583565.1 Corynebacterium sp. NPDC104732 | reverse complement strand
CGCCTGGGATACCAAACCCTGGCCCACAGCCGGGGACTCGAATCACTACCAACCCACACCGCCGCGTAGGACTCCAACAAAAAGTCCGCACACCCCCCAAAACATCGACGCCTACTCCCAGTCTCGAATTCCAGGACTCGCACATTGCCCGAGAGAACACCCACAAGCCAAGTTGCTTGCGCTGACACAACCAGAAATGTCCCCAGCGCTTGTTCGCCAGTCGAATTTGCCCCACGTTAGGAAAAACATTCTTCCCGCGAACAGGCATTTTGATGTAGCACAGTGTCTAACATGGGGCAGATAATGTGAAACATGACCTCAACATGGAAAGGCCCCGCACACACAAACCATCTGACACGCTCCCCCACAAAACGCGAGACCTGTTTTTCGAGACTCGGAGAATAAAACCCCCAAAACACCGCTTTGGGGCCTGAACCACTCCGAGTCTCGAATTCCAGGACTCGCTCTTTAACCCGAACAAACAACCCAAGCCCCAGAACCCGCGTGTTACTTCTCCTCAGCTGCGAGCTGGCCACAGGCTGCGGCGATTTCTTGGCCACGGGTGTCACGAACGGTGCATGGCACGCCTTGTGCGATGACGCGTCGCACGAATTCGTCTTGGCGTTCCTTCGGGGAGGCATCCCATTTAGACCCCGGCGTTGGGTTCAGTGGGATGAGGTTGACGTGGACAAGTGGGCCGAGGGCTTTGTGGAGCTTTTTGCCGAGCATGTCGGCGCGCCAGCCTTGGTCGTTGATGTCCCGGATGAGGGCGTATTCGATGGAGACGCGGCGGCCGGACTTTTCGGCGTAGTACTTGGCTGCGTCGAGTACTTCCGAGACCGACCAGCGGTTGTTAACGGGAACGAGGGTGTCACGGAGTTCGTCGTCGGGGGTGTGCAGGGATACGGCGAGGGTGACGGAGAAGCCTTCGTCGGCGAAGCGTCGGATAGCTGGGGCGAGGCCGACCGTGGAGACGGTGACATTGCGTTGGGATATGCCGAAGCCTTGCGGGGCTGGGGCCGTGATTTGCCGGACGGCGCTCATGACGCGTTTGTAATTGGCCAGCGGCTCGCCCATGCCCATGAACACGATGTTGGAAAGGCGGGAGCCTTCGGCGGCCATGGTGGCGGCTGCTGCGCGGACTTGATCGACGATTTCGCCCGTCGATAGGTTGCGGTCAATGCCGCCCTGCCCTGTTGCGCAGAACGGGCACGCCATGCCGCATCCTGCTTGGGACGAGATGCAGAGGGTGGCGCGGTCCTTGTAACGCATGAGGACTGATTCGAGGAGGGTGCCGTCGTGAAGCTGCCACAGCGTTTTTGTGGTGTCGCCGCCGTCGGTGGAGATTTGCCGCACAGGGGTCATGAGCGTTGGGAAGAGGGCGTCGCGGACCTTCTCGCGGGCGGCGGCCGGCAGATCCGTCATGGTGGTGGGGTCGGCTTCGAGGCGGCCGTAGTAGTGGCGAGCGATCTGGTCGACGCGGAACTTCGGGAGCCCAAGCTCCTGCACCGCCGACACCCGCTCTTCGTGGGTGAGGTCGGCGAAGTGCTTCTGGGGCATGCCACGCTTCGGGGCATCAAAAACGAGTGGAATTTCAGCCATAGTATCCCCCATCTTTCCACGTCTTTGTGCATAGTCCAATTGGCATTTTTGCTGCGCACCGCGTTCAATAGATGACATGACTACACCGCACCCTGAAGAGCAGCCTACGCTTAACGACGCCCCCGTCCCCGCACTGCCCGAACCAGAACCAGAAACAGAGACCAAGGTTCGCGGCTCATTAGCTGGGGGAACCTGGATTGCCCTGATTTCCGGGGCACTGCTCCTTATTTTGCTCCTGGTATTTATCCTGCAAAACCAGCAGCAGGCTGATCTTCACCTGTTCGCGTGGACATTCCAGGTCCCAACCGGAGTGGGAGTTCTGCTGGCAGCCATTGTCGGCGCCCTTATTATGGCGATCGTCGGTGGGGTACGGATGCTGGAATTGCGTCGGCAAGTTAAGCGCGCGCAGCTCGGCTAAGTCAGGCTGAGCAGCAACCACGTCACCATCGCCGACGGCAGCATCCCGTCCAGGCGATCCATGATTCCGCCATGCCCAGGCAGCATGGCGGACATGTCTTTAATGCCCAATTCGCGTTTGAATTGGCTTTCCACCAAGTCACCGAGCGTCGCGCAGATCACCAGGCCAATGCCGAGGAAAATGCCCATCCACCACACGCCGTGCAGCAAGAAATGGATCGTGAGCATGCCCACGACACTGCCGAGGATCAGCGAGCCGGCGAAACCTTCCCAGGATTTTTTCGGGCTGACAGCCGGCGCCATCGGGTGCGTGCCAAACATCACGCCAGCAATGTATCCGCCCACATCCGAGGCGACGACGCACAGCATGAACGTGACAATGTACATGCCATAAAGCACACCGTCTTGTTCAATCTTCGACAGCATCGCAGCGAACGCACCGAACAGCGGGATCCAGGTGAGCACAAAAATACCGAGGGACATATCCCGCAGATAATTCTGTGGCGCTACGTGACGGCCATGGTGGAACAACCGACCAAACATCAATGCCAGCACGCTGGCCACATAAGCGGCAATCAGGCCAGTGGTGCCAAACGGCC
This sequence comes from Corynebacterium sp. NPDC104732, assembly GCF_055583565.1. Taxonomy (NCBI): domain Bacteria; kingdom Bacillati; phylum Actinomycetota; class Actinomycetes; order Mycobacteriales; family Corynebacteriaceae; genus Corynebacterium; species Corynebacterium sp. NPDC104732. The sequence continues at coordinate 27,480 of NZ_JBVJNS010000021.1, read as the reverse complement.
ACGACAGCCACACCATCGCTTGGCCCCCCACCAAAAGCAGGGCGCGTTGCAGCAGGTAGCCGTGTTCTTTCAGTCGCGAATGAACTTCCCAGGTGGCAAGGAAAACAGCGGCTGCCACCAGTGGATACCAGCCAAAGGGGATAACAAAAATGGCAAGCAGCACCAGGGCGCCAAGACCGACGCCCACTGCGATCGCTTGCTTTAGGTTTCGACCCGCTGAGTTTTTAGGCCGGATGTGATCCACTGTGACAACTCCTACATAGGAAAAGCGCTGCCGGAATCAACAGCGCTTGCAAATAAAAGGGCATGGCGAAGTCGGCTAGACCTCCATGAGCTCCTTTTCCTTTGCTGCCACCAGATCGTCCATCTGAGCGACGTACTTCTGGGTGACCTTATCCAGTTCCTTTTCGGCTGCGAGCACCTCGTCCTCACCCGCGTCGCCGTCTTTTTGCAGCTTCTTCAGCTGTTCCATGCCCTTACGACGCACGTTGCGGATCGCAATCTTGCCGTCTTCGCCCTTGGACTTCGCCATCTTGACCATGTCACGACGGCGTTCCTCGGTCAGCTGTGGCACGGTCACGCGCAGCACCTGGCCGTCGTTGGTTGGGTTGACACCCAGGTCAGAGTTGCGGATAGCGTTCTCGATCTCGTTCATGACGGACATCTCATATGGCTTAATGAGCAGCATGCGAGGTTCCGGTACCGAGATGGTGGCCATCTGGGTGATTGGAGTAGGAACACCGTAGTACTCAGCCATTACGCCGTTGAACATCGCTGGGTTAGCGCGACCGGTGCGGATGGTGGTCAGGTCTTCGCGGGTGTAGTCCACGGAGACGCCCATACGCTCTTCAGCTTCAAACAGGATTTCGTCGATCATTTAGGTCCCTTAGTTGAAAGTGGTTCTTCGTATTCTTAATTTATCAGGAACGAACCAGCGTTCCGATTCGCTCACCCCGAACGGCACGTGCGATATTGCCGTCGGTAAGCAGGTTGAACACTAGGATCGGCATCTTGTTATCCATGCACAGGCTGAATGCGGTGGAGTCTGCGACCTTAAGGCCCTTCTCAATTACCTCTTGTGGCGTGATCTCCGTGAACATGGAGGCATCTGGGTTCGTGCGCGGATCACTGTCGTACACCCCATCGACGCCTTTGGCCATGAGCAGCACCTCGCAGTCGATTTCCAACGCACGCTGCGCCGCGGTGGTGTCCGTGGAGAAGTACGGCATGCCCATGCCTGCTCCGAAGATGACCACGCGTCCCTTTTCCAGGTGACGCTTCGCACGCAACGGCAGGTACGGCTCGGAAACCTGCGCCATGTTGATCGCGGTCTGCACGCGCGTTTCGACGCCCTCCTTCTCCAGGAAATCCTGGAGCGCGAGGCAGTTCATGACGGTTCCAAGCATGCCCATGTAGTCAGAGCGTGCTCGATCCATGCCGCGCTGCTGCAGCTGCGCGCCACGGAAGAAGTTGCCACCGCCAATGACAACACACACCTCAGTTCCAGCCTGAGCAATTTCAGCGATCTGCCGGGCCACGTTTTGGACAACATCTGGGTCAATGCCCACGTTGCCGCCACCGAACATTTCACCGCCAAGCTTGAGCATTACTCGTTTGAAACCTTGGCGTTGCTTACCGGAATCCTCCGACATTGAAGGTACACCTTCCTGCTGTGACATATTTTTCTCCCAACAGCTTACATGGTTTTAGGCATGAAAAAGCGTTCCGCACGTGGGGTACGGAACGCTGTAGTAATTGCACCCTACCGGGTTAACAGCCTAGTGCTGGCCAACCTCGAAGCGAGCGAAGGACTTCAGGACAATGCCTGCCTCATCCATGAGCTGCTTAACGGACTTCTTGTTGTCGGAAACAGAAGCCTGCTCCAGGAGGGTGACGTCCTTGAAGAAGCCGTTCATGCGACCCTCAACGATCTTGGCGATAGCAGCCTCTGGCTTGCCCTCTTCGCGGGTGATTTTCTCCTGGGTTGCGCGCTCCTTCTCCACAACGTCAGCTGGGACGTCCTCGCGGGAGAGGTACTGTGCCTTCATAGCAGCAACCTGCATTGCAGCGGCCTTAGCGGCAGCCTCGTCGTCGCCTTCGTAGGCAACCAGGACGCCCACTGCTGGTGGCAGGTCAGCGGCACGGTGGTGCAGGTAAACAGCGACCTTGTCGCCTTCCAGGGTGATAGCGCGACGCAGCTCGAGCTTCTCGCCGATCTTTGCAGACAGCTGCTGGATTGCTTCCGCAGCGGTCATGCCGTCGACCTCAGCAGCTGCGAGCTCTTCTGGGGTGTTTGCCTTGACGGCAGCAGCAGCGTCGGCAATCTTTGCGCAGAAGTCCTTAAACTCAGCGTTCTTTGCCACGAAGTCGGTCTCAGAGTTGACCTCAACCATGGTGTTGCCGGAAACAGCGATCAGGCCTTCAGCAGCGGTGCGCTCTGCACGCTTGCCGACGTCCTTAGCGCCCTTAATGCGGAGCAGTTCAACAGCCTTGTCAAAGTCACCAGCGGTCTCTTCAAGAGCCTTCTTGCTGTCGAGCATGCCAGCGCCGGTCATTTCGCGCAGCTTCTTGACGTCTGCAGCAGTGTAGTTCGCCATGTGGGGCGATCCTCCTTGTTTATAGAAGAAGATTTTCCTTGATGAATTCTAGCGTAGTGCGCTCATTTATGCGCGCACCGGGGTGTCTGTTTTGTAACGCGAGCGTTTCTTCTTGCTGTAATTTAGATTGAAAAAGTAGCATCAGCGAACCGGCAGTGCTGACAGCTTACTGTTATCGCATTGATACCAGTTTTAAGGACATTGCCTTTCATTTTCACTAGTGTCAATTCATGTAGTGCCAAGAGCCACCACAGTCACCTAGAAGAGATAGGATCCTCAAACCTATGAAAGCAAAAAAATCAGCTCTGCCTTGGCTGCGTTAATCTTATCCGTAGCTTTGTCCCCTTGCACAAATGCTGAGCCCCTCAACCACAATATTGCAAGCAACAAAACACATTCTGGCCAGCAAACGACTGATGCTCTCACCGAAGATCTACTAGTGCTAGATCGTTACACATATCCTGACACAATGGTCTTTGACCTTGATGGAGCTCTAGCACAAGATGAAGATCTTGAAGCTGAAGCTCTCGAGCTAGCATCAGTTCTCGAAGCTTTTGGATGGAGCATTCAGAGCACCAACCCGGAGTATCTTGAGAATGTTTCCGTGAAATCTTCAGCCCAAGCCGGTATCGTTCAACCTTTCTCTAATTGCAATGGTAAAAATGGCTCCCAGCTGGTACCGCCTGCAATTCTTCTGGACAGCTGCGCGGCGAGTGCACTGCAAAATGCAATCACTGGAGGAGCCACTGCAGTCGAACTTGCTGGAACGTTGACAGCCATCACCGGAGTTTCCCTCGCACTTGCAACCCCCATAGCTATTGGCCTTGTCGCGCAAGCATCACTCATTGGTATTTGTGGTTCATGGGGCAATGGCATTCGACTATTCCCCAATGGCATGTGCTGGTCCCAATAGACACTGGAAAGGAAACTGCCATGCGAATCAAGATCCTAGTTATCTTTGGCTTCGTTTCTCTCGGCCTTTGCCTCTTTGGCGTTTTCCAGCCAAACTCCCAAATCAGCCGTATCGCAGCGCCGGTCGCAACTCTCTACATTTTGCTGTCGATCGCCTTCTTCATCTCAGAAAACGAGAAAAAACGCAGCAGTGATAAGGGCTGATCTATAGGCCGCACAGTCTTTACTGTGGGGCCTTCAAAACGCGAAAACCTCCCCGAAGGGAGGTTTGCTCAAAGTAAAGAATTACTCAGCAGCTGGTGCTTCTGCGGCAGCCTCTTCGGTTGCCTCAACCTTTGCTGCAACCTCTACCTTTTCAGCTTCTGGCTTGTCGCCAGCAGCTTCCTTAGCAGCGGCGAGCTGGCGCTCTTCGCGTGCCTTCTTGCCCTCTTCCACTGCGGTGGAGATGACGCGGGACAGCAGTGCGGTTGCGCGGATGGCGTCGTCGTTGCCTGGGATTGGGAAGTTCACAACGTCTGGGTCGCAGTTGGTGTCCAGGATGGCCACAACTGGGATGTTCAGCTTGTGAGCTTCGGAGATCGCGATGTGCTCCTTGTTGGTGTCGATGACCCACATTGCGGAAGGAAGCTTGTTCATGTCTGCGATGCCGCCGAGGACGCGCTCCAGCTTGGTGCGCTCGCGGTTCAGCATGAGGATTTCCTTCTTGCCGCGACCTTCGTAGCCGTTCTCGGCTGCGTCCATGGCCTGCAGTTCCTTCATGCGGTGCAGACGCTTGGAAACGGTCTGGAAGTTGGTCAGCATGCCGCCGAGCCAGCGGTGGTTGACGTATGGCATACCAACGCGGGTAGCTTCGGTAGCAACTGCTTCCTGAGCTTGCTTCTTGGTACCAACGAAGAGGATGGTGCCACCGTGCGCAACAGTTTCCTTGACGAACTCGAATGCTTCGTCAATGTAGGTCAGGGTCTGCTGCAGGTCGATGATGTAGATGCCGTTGCGATCGGTGAAGATGAAGCGGCGCATCTTTGGGTTCCAACGACGGGTCTGGTGGCCAAAGTGGACACCGGCGTCGAGAAGCTCGCGCATGGTTACGACTGCCATGGGTGCTCCCTTTCAAAGTAGAAGTTTCGGTTTTAACAATGTGCAGGTTTTTCTCCTGCTCCTAGCATCCTGGCCGTTACGCAACACCCTGCGGTTTTACCCGTCGGGACCTCGTTGCGCGTGACACTTGTGGACGCGCGTAGTCAGCGTGCGGACACACTGCTGGGTCGATCATAACGGCTACCGGCCATCTTTCCAAATGGAGACGCTAAGTTATCCCCAGGTCAGGCTACTTTAACCCCACTGGCACCACTATCCACAGGGCATTGCTTACCGGCGCCCTCCCCCACGCCCCCATCCACCACCATGGCACCTATGAAAAAGATTCTCCTTCTACTCACCCTTGCACCCTTGCTTTCCGCGTATGTTTCTCCGACTACTGGGGCCGACCACGCCTCTGGAGTAACGAGGGCGTTTGATAAACCCGCGAAGAATTGGCTTAAGGGGCACCGGGGCGTCGACTTGGCAGCTGAGCCCGGCGCGACGATCGTGGCCGCGGGTGAGGGCGTGGTGAGTTATGTTGGCGTGATTGCTGGGACGCCGATTGTGTCTATTGAGCATCCGGATGGGATCAAGACGACGTATCAGCCGGTGCATGCCGTGGTGGCACGTGGTGATGCGGTGGCAGAGGGGCAGCCGATTGGTAGGTTGGCGGGCACTGAGGGCCTGCACTGGGGCGCTTTGGTGGCGAAGGATGACTACATTAATCCGCTGTCATTGCTGAAGCGGCCGACGATTCGGCTTAAGCCCGTGGGTGGGCTTGATCGAAGGCGGCTTTGAGGCGGGCGGCGTTGACGTGGGTGTAGATCTGGGTGGTTTGTAGTGAGGCGTGTCCGAGCATCTCTTGGACGACGCGCAGGTCCGCACCACCTTCCAGGAGGTGAGTTGCGGCGGAGTGCCTGAGGCCGTGGGGGGTGAGGTCGCGAACTCCGGTGATTTTAGCTGCGCGTTCGACGACGCGGCGGACTTGTCGCGGGTCAATGCGCTTGCCGCGGATTCCTACAAAGAGAGCTTTTTCTTGGGGTGTGGCGAAGTGGCAGCGGCCGTCGTTAAGCCAGCGTTCGAGGGCGTCTGTGGCTGCGTCGCCGAAGGGGACGACGCGTTGTTTGTTTCCTTTTCCCGTGACTTTTGCGACGCGCCTGTTTAGGTCAATGTCCGTTGCGTTGAGCGCTACCAGTTCGCCGATGCGCAGTGCTCCGGCGTACATCAATTCGAGGATTGCGCTATCGCGGAGGAATTCCGGTTCAGTGGTGGAGGCGGCGTTACCCATGAGTTCGCCTGCCTCCTGCTTGGCGAGGACGCGGGGCAGGTGGCGGCCTGCTTGGGGCGTGACCAGGCGTGCTGCGATATCTGTGTCAATTTCCTCGTGTTTGACGAGCCAGGAAGAGAAGCTTTTCAGGGCTGCGGTACGGCGGGCGAGGGTGGCTTTCGATTTCCCTTCGGCTACTGCGTCGGCGAGCCAGGCGCGCAGGTTGGCCAAAGTGAACTCGGCGGTGGTGGAGATGCGTGCGGTGAGCAAAGTGAGGTCGCTGCGGTACGCCTTCACGGTGGCTGGTGATTTTCCGTGCACAAGTGCGAGGGTGTCGCAGTAGTCGTCGATAAGTGCGGCGATTGAGGTCATACCTGCACGCAACAAAGCGGTGCGACGTGATGCCGCACCGCTTTGCCTTTCAACTCACCCATAACGCATAACCTTAGCGCTTTGCGGATTGTCGCGCAGTTGGAGGTGCTACAAGACCGATCCGCAAATTCAAGTTTGGTGGGGCCTGTCATTGTCCTGAACTCCAGGCCCCGTCACTTAGGCTTGCCTAACCTATTTTAACGGCAAGCTCTCATTAACGCAAGGGTTTTGTTGCATATTTTTTTACTCACTCAGTTCCGCCCGGCGAAACTGTGCACCATCCCGGACAACAAGACCTCGTTTCACCAGGTCAACAAGGAGATGCACGGTCAAGGCAACCGTCAGGCCCGCCGCCTCTGCCACCTGTTGCGCCGGCGTTGCTTTCTCCGACAGCGCATCAAACACCCGCATCTCATTGCGCGACAACGACTGCACCGCGTTCTTTGCAAAGAGCATTTCGTACTGCCCATCCACATCAACCTCGCCTACCGAGGACACCAGCTGACGAATTTCATCGGCGCTGACCACCAGCTGCGCTCTGCCCTGCCGGATTCGGTCATGGCATCCTAAGGACCCCATGCTCGTGATCGGCCCCGGCACAGCCATGGTTACCTTGCCCAGCCCCTCGGCCCACGTCAGCGTATTAAGCGCACCGGATCGCCAGGCCGCTTCCACCACTACCGTTCCGGCTGATAGTGCTGCTGCCAGCCGATTCCGGGTCAAGAACCGATGCCGAGCCGGAGTTACCCCAGGCGGATACTCACTAATCAACGCACCCGTATGGGTGATTTTTTCAAACATGTGCGTATGAGCTGCCGGGTAATGCCGATCAAGTCCACACGACGCCACCACGACTGTGCGTCCCCCAGCATCCAGTGCCGTTTGATGTGCAACTGAATCAATGCCCAGCGCCCCACCGGACACGATGGTCCACTGGTGCGACACCAGACCTGAAACCAACGACCGGGTCGCGGCAGCGCCATAACTACTCGACGCGCGGGTCCCGACAACCGTCACGGACTGGGCCACCAACGAATCGAGTCGCTGGCCCCGCACCCACAACGCGTGCGGTGGCACCGCATCGTCTTGTACCGAACGAGCATGTTCACTGCTTCCCGACGCCGCGAACCCAAACGCCTGGGCAAACTCGGATCGTGGCCATTCATCGTCCTCAGGTGTGATCAACCGCCCACCAAGTTTGTCGATCGTTTCCAGATCCCGGGCAGCGGAATCCACTGTGAACCGGGACTGCGTGACTTTGAGCAACTCCCCGACCCATGCCTCCCGGTTCTTCACTCCCTGGGCGATCTCCTCCACGTCACGCCCCTGCCCCAACAGTTCTTGGAGGTGTCGATTAGGCCCCTCGATACATCGAGAGAGATACGCCCACGCCTGGTTACGCTGCATGTGCCCCCACCCCATCGAAAGCGTGCAGCTCTATGGCTCGAGCGATGTGATCCAAACCTGGTCGAGGAAGGCCTTCCAGGTCCGCTAGGGTCCAAGACACCTTGAGTGTCCTGTCCACCCCGCGTTGACTGACCTGCCCGTCGGCAAGCAAGGCTGCAAGGTAGGCCATTCCCGCTTCGTCGGCGGGGAAATCACGGCGCAAACGACGCGGGTCAATTCGGGAGTTCACCTCGCCCCACCGCGCGAACGCCCGCTCCCGAGCTGCTATTACCCGCTGTCGAATCACCTCCGACGGCTCAGCCTCCCCAGAAATCGCCGCTCCCTGCGAATGCATCGTGACCAGCACATCAATACGGTCCTTGAGCGGGCCGGACAGATTACCTAAGTACCGGCGCCGCACCACTGCGCTACACGAGCACGCCACCGGATCTTCGGCCCCGCAGCGACACGGGTTCGCAGCAAGCACCAACTGGAACCGCGCAGGAAAGACGATCTCCCGGTTCCCCCGGAGCAACCGAACTTCCCCGCCCTCCAACGGCACCCGCAAACCATCCAAGATATGGGCGGGGATCTCGCTCACCTCATCCAGGAACAACACACCGTGGTGTGCCAAGCTGACAGCGCCCGGTTTCGGTCGGCCCGATCCACCGCCGAGCAACGCCGACGCCGACACACTGTGATGTGGCGCCACGTACGGGGCCACGACCACGGGTCCCGACGTGTGGTCAGCGACCGAGTGCACCGCTGTGGCCTCAATAGTTTGTTCTTCCGTAAGGGGCTGCATGATGCCGGGCAGTCGGGCCGCGATCATGGACTTACCGGAACCCGGCGGACCGATCATCATCAGGTGATGTCCGCCGGCCGCCGCGATTTCTGCCGCCAGTTTCGCATCCTGCTGCCCAACTACATCGGCCATATCCAGCTGACGTGGTTGTGGGGTTTGGAATGCGACCGGCCGATCCAGGGGCTTGTTGCCGAGCAGCCACCCGGCAACGTCAGCGATATGGTCCGCCACCAGCACATGAGGCGAGCTCACCAACGACGCTTCCTGCTCATTTCCTGTGGGAATGACAACCGTCTCCACCCCGTGTTCCTTAGCAGCCAGCAACGCGGGCACCACCCCTGGCACCGGCTTGATACTGCCATCCAAACCGACCTCCCCGAGAAACATGATGTCGCTCGTGTTGATTCCCGCGGTTGCCGACATAACTGCTGCACAAATCGCGAGATCAAAATGGCTGCCACTTTTTCGCACATCCGCCGGAGAGAGGTTGACCACCAGCTTCGTCTTCGGCCACGGAAGATGCGCATTCATCATGGCGGTCTTTAATCGGTCTTTGGACTCGTTCGTCGCAGCGCCTGCCAATCCCACCACGTACATCCCGGGCAAGCCCGGGCCGATGTTTGCCTCGACCCCCACCACCAGTGCCCGGACGCCTTCAACGCTGACGGATAGAGTTTTAGCGAGCGCCACAATCAATCCCCTCGTAGTGGTTAACCTCGCCTTTGTCCAAGACGTATTCCAAGACATCAAACCGCACTGGCCGATAGGGTTGCCCCTCCAGCCAGGAAGCTGCCGCGCGTTTCATGCGGGCAAACTTCCGGGGAGTTACCGCCTCCGCGGCCCCAAAATCCCAGCTGCTGCGGGTTTTCACCTCAACAAAAATGATCTCCCCACCGAGCTGCACAATTAGATCGATTTCACCGCAGCTATATCGCACATTCCTGCCGACAATAATTCCACCCAATGACACGAAATAGCGCGCGGCTTCCTTCTCACCGTGGACGCCCAGTTCATTCATAGCTCCCCCTTTAATCCGGTTATGTGACTGCACTGTCCCACACCGATTAAGAACCGCCCACCGGGCACAAGAAAAAGCTGTGGATAACTGTCGTTATCCACAGCTTCACGCCACATCTAGGATTGTCTGCTTGACAGCTCCAACCAAACGAAACCTAGTCCGGAATGATCATCTCCGGCTTATCCAGCTCCTCAATGTTGACGTCCTTATAGGTGATCACGCGTACGAAACGGACAAACCGGGCAGCGCGGTACATATCCCACACCCAGCAATCGGACATGCGGACTTCGTAGTACACGTCCCCGCCGGTGGTGTGCGGGATCAACTCAACGGCGTTGGCCAAGTAGAAGCGTCGTTCCGTTTCCACAACGTAGGAAAACTGGCTGACGACATCGCGATATTCGCGGTACAGGGACAGCTCTACTTCAGACTCGTAGTTTTCCAGCTCTTCAGCGCTCACTGCGTATCCCTTTCCTTTTCCCATTCGCCATGTGCACGGGCAATATTGGCATAACTATAGCGATGAATCGGGCTGCCTCCTTGACGGCGCACCGCATCAATGTGAACCTTCGTGCCATATCCTTTGTGGGATTCAAATCCGTACCCGGGATAGTCGGCGGCGTAATCAAGCATGAGCTGGTCCCGTGAGTGCTTCGCCAGGATACTGGCGGCGGAAATGCAGCGTGCAAAGGCATCCCCACCAATGATCGGCAGTTGCGGTTGGGTAAGGCCTGGGACGGGGAAGCCGTCGATAAGCGCGTAGCTAGCGGCTATATCCAGCCCGGCGACGGCGCGGCGCATGCCGGAAATGTTGGCGTGTTGGATACCGAAGCGGTCGATCTCCTCGGCGGAGATATGGACGATATGCCAGCTCAAAGCGTGTTCTTGGATGAGGGGGAACAGCTTGGCGCGTCGGGAAGCGGTGAGCTTTTTGGAGTCGTCGAGCCCCGCCAACTGCGGGGGCAGAACCTGCGGGAGGACGCAGGCGGCAATGGTGATTGGTCCTGCGCAGGAACCACGGCCGGCCTCATCGACCCCGACGATGGGGCTGAAACCGGCCGCATGAAGAGCTGCTTCGATCACTGTTGGATGTCGTAGTCCTCAACAGCACCGATGCGGTTAAACGGGAGCACAATCGCCTGCACCTTGCCAATGATGAGGCCGCGAGGCACTGTGCCCTGGTACTGATCCCCCAGGTGGTAACGGGAATCAGCGGAGTTGGTGCGGTTGTCGCCCATCATGAAATAGTTGTTCGCCGGAACCTGGATCGGCCCGAAATAGTCGCCGCCACACGCCTCAGACCCGGTCTCAGGGTTCACCGGGTAGGTCAGCGGCTGCAGCTGGTAGGACGAATCGATGACCTTGCCGTCAACCTTCACGCCCTCGTCGCCCGCCTGGCATTCCACCACCTGACCACCGGTAGCGACGATGCGTTTGACCATGTCATTGCCATCAGTCGAGGTCAGCCCCACATAAGAACCCAGCTTCTGCAACCCAGACAGCGCGCCCCCGGACTGCTTCGTGCGGAATGCGCCCTGCCACGACTCTGGAGCCTTGAACACCACCACATCACCTGGTTCGGGGTCCCCAAGCTTGTAAGCAATCTTGTCCACGTAAATACGGTCACCCGTACAGCCCGGACACCCATGCAGCGTCGGCTCCATCGACTGACTCGGAATCACATACAGCCGACCGATAAACGTCTGCACCAATGCGATGATCACAAAGGTCACAATCACAACGAGGGGGATCTCGATGTACCAGGGGGTTTCCTTCTTCTGCTTGTCAGCAGGGGCTTTCGTCATAGCCACTCAGTGTAGCGCTTTGAGTCATATGACACAGGCAATGACACAAAGCGGGCATAATTTCTCCCATCGGTACGCTAAATCTCCCTTGGTCCTAACATGAGAAAACCCCGGCCGCACCAACGTGCAAAACCGGGGTTGACCAGGTAAAACTTAACGCTTTTCCTTGATCTTGGCTGCTTTGCCGCGCAGGTTGCGCAGGTAGTACAGCTTCGCACGGCGAACATCACCGCGGGTTACAACCTCGATCTTCTCAAGGTTTGGAGAGTGTACTGGGAAGGTACGCTCAACACCGATGCCGAAGGAAATCTTGCGGATGGTGAAGGTCTCGCGGATGCCAGCGCCCTGGCGGCGGATAACAACGCCCTTGAACAGCTGGGTACGGGTCTTGTTACCTTCGATCACCTTTACGTGGACGTCGAGGGTGTCACCAGCGCGGAACGCAGGAACGTCGTCGCGCAGGGACGCTGCATCGAACTTGTCGATCTTGTTCATGAAACAAATCCTTTAAATCACCGAACAGAGGAACCTGGCGGCGGTTAGGCTCTACCGGTTCGTATTCACTACATGGTTCGCCGCTGCCATAGAAGACAGTCAACCTAAGCAGTATGCCACTTCAGGCACCTAGCGACCAAATCCAGCTTTCTTCAACGCTTCCGCCATAGAGCCAGCAGGTGCAGGCGCTTCACGACGTCCACTGCTTCCCTTCTTGTTGCCGCGCGGTTTCCGGGTGTGCTGCGGGGTTTCCTCCAGCTTCATGGTCAACGAGATTCGTTGCCGTTGTTCGTCGACCTCCAGCACACGCACCTTCACCACCTGTCCGGATCGCACCACCTCGTGCGGGTCGGAGACGAACTTGTTGGCCAGCTGGGAGACGTGGACCAGGCCGTCTTGGTGAACTCCGACATCCACAAAGGCGCCGAAGGCAGCCACGTTGGTGACAGTGCCTTCCAGGATCATTCCTGGTTTTAGGTCCGACACCTTCTCCACGCCTTCTTTGAAGGTGGCCGTTTTGAATTCGGGGCGCGGGTCGCGGCCCGGTTTATCGAGCTCAGCGATGATGTCGGACACCGTCGGGACGCCGAAGGTATCGTCGGCAAAATCGTTCGGGCTGAGCTCGGCCAACACTTTCGAGTTCCCGATGAGGTCGGCCACCGAAAGCCCGGTCGCTGCCGAAATCTTCTTCACCACCGGGTAAGCCTCCGGGTGCACGGCCGACGCATCGAGGGGATCCTTACCGCCGTTGATTCGTAGGAAGCCGGCGCACTGCTGAAATGCCTTCGGCCCCAAGCGGGGCACCTTCTTTAGCGCGGTGCGGGACGCGAAAGCGCCATGCTCATCGCGGTAGGCCACGATGTTGTCTGCGATCGTGCCGTTGATTCCAGCCACTCGGGTAAGTAGCGGTGCGGACGCAGAGTTCAGATCGACGCCGACCGCATTCACCGCGTCTTCCACCACGTTGTCCAGGGCGCGAGCCAGCGCAGTCTGGTTCACGTCGTGCTGATACTGCCCTACCCCAATCGACTTCGGATCCACCTTCACCAGCTCGGCGAGCGGGTCCTGCAGGCGACGCGCGATGGACACTGCGCCACGCAATGAGACATCCATGTCGGGGAATTCTTCTGCTGCAATCTTGGACGCCGAATACACCGAGGCACCAGCTTCGGAAACCACCACCGGGGTCGGCTTCTTGCCGCCGGCGTCGGCAATCATGGAGGCGATCTCCTCAGCGAGTTTCTCGGTTTCGCGGGAGGCGGTGCCGTTACCGATTGCCAGCAGGTCTACCCCATGGGTTGCCACCAAACCTGCTAACCTCTGCACTGCCTGTGACCATTGATTTTGTGGCTGGTGCGGGTACACGATCGTGGTGTCCAAGACTTTGCCGGTCGGGTCGACCACGGCGCATTTCACGCCGTTTCGGTAGCCAGGGTCCAGGCCGAGGGTGGCGCGCTGGCCAGCAGGCGCAGCCAGGAGAACGTCGCGCAAGTTCTTCTTGAACACTTCCAGCGCCCCTTCCTCAGCTTTATCCTTCAGGCGCATGCGGGTGTCCAGACCTGCGGAAATATACAGTTTCGTTTTCCAGCCCCAGTGCACGGCATCATTGATCCACTGGGTATCTCCCAGCCCGAAACGATCCTTGATCAGGCCTTCAAAGAACGCGTCGTCGGCGTCCAAATTCAGGTGCAACACGCCTTCGGACTCGCCGCGCAGCAATGCCAGGATACGGTGCGACGGCAAGGATTCGAAGGACTCCGAAAACTCAAAGTAATCCTTGAACTTGGCGCCCTCCTGTTCTTTGCCTTCTACCACGCAGGCCTGCATGGATCCGCGCTGATACATCTCGTCGCGGACCTCGCCCACCAGGTCGGCGTCCATGGCGAAACGGTCCACTAGGATCGCCCGCGCCCCTTCGAGTACTGCCTTGTCGTCCGCGAACCCCTCGGTGTAGAACGCAGCGAGGTCAGGTTCCTCGCCAGCCACGAGCCGGTCAGTGAGCGCCTCAAGCCCTGCTTCACGGGCAATGTCCGCCTTGGTTTTGCGACGCTTCTTAAATGGCAGGTACAGGTCTTCGAGACGAGCTTTGGTGGTCACGCCGTCGATAAGCGCGCGCAGGTCGTCGGTGAGCTTGCCCTGCTCATCAATCGCCTTGAGCACCGCGGCTTTGCGGTCTTCGAGTTCGCGCAGGTAGGTGAGGCGCTCTTCGATGGTGCGCAGTTGGGTGTCATCGAGGCCGCCGGTGACTTCCTTGCGATAACGCGCGATGAACGGGACGGTGTTTCCCTCATCGAGGAGTTTCTGGACGGCTTCGACCTGGTTTTCGGAGATTCCGAGTTCGATTGCAATGACCTTGATCATTCCGGCCAGTTTAGTGCACCGCTTCACGACGCCGTTGTTAGCTCCCCATGCCCCAGCGGGTTTCACGGCGGTAGCTGGCACGCCGTGGCTGGAGCATCCTGAGGCTTCACGGGTTTTGACGATATTGCTTTGACGATGATCCCTGGATGTCAGTGGTTTTCAATAACGCCACCTGGAAACATCGTCAATTCAACATCAGCACAACCCACAGTCACCCAACCAGCAATAGGCTCCAGAGGAAACGACAAGGCTACAGCGAGCGCTGCGACAAGCCCACCCCACCCCGACACCGACCTCCAGCAACCCAAGCCATGACGATAATCCTTTGACGATGATCCCTGGATATCAGTGGTTTTCAATAACGCCACCTGGAAACATCGTCAATCCAACATCAGCACAACCCACAACCACCCAATTAAGCAACAGTAAAACAGTTCCCGTTAATGAAATAACTCTCAACCCCTGTTACCCATGTGTCGAACGGGATTAAATCGTAGGTGAGCTTCACTGTATAGAAAGGAAACAGGATGAGTAGCCACGGGTTTTCTCGTCGGCATTTCCTCGCCGGCAGCGCGCTAGTCACCGCTGGGGGTTTTCTCGCAGCGTGTAATTCTGGCGCCTCGTCGACCACGGAATCCTCAGCGTCTACCGAGGCCAAGGATAAGAACAAGGACAAAGTCGACTACAAATCTATCTCCGGCAAGCTCGTGATGCTGGCCACCGGCGGCACCATCGCCAGCCAGAAAGATGCCTCCGGAGCGTTGGTCCCCACCGTCAGTGGCGAGGAGCTACTGAAAAAGGTGTATGAGAAGTTCGATAAGGACAAGCTCTCCATCGAAGTGCGGCAGGTCAGTCAGCTAGATTCCTCGGCGATGACGCTCAAGGACACCGACGGCATCCTCAGCCAGGTCCATGACACCCTGAAGGAGGATGGGGTCACCGGCATCATCGTCTCCCACGGCACGGATTCCATGGAAGAAACCGCCATTGCAATTGACACCTTCCTGGACGCAGACCAGCCCGTGGTGCTCACAGGTTCGATGTTCCCCTTTGACGATCCTGACACCGACGGCCCTGATAACCTCACGCTGGCGGTCACTGCAGCCACGGATCCCAAAAACAAAGGCAAAGGCGCCTTTATCGCCTTCGGCGGGAAGATCCTGCGGGCCCGCGGCGCCTACAAGATGGACGCCTCCAGCAAGGATGGCTTCGATACCAATGCATCAGGCGAGATCAAGCGCCCGAAACCACTGCCACTGACGAAGCTGGATGGCACACGCGTGGACATCATCGCAGCCTACCCCGGCGCGCCCGGCGAACTGGTCATAGCCGCGATCGACTCTGGCGCGAAAGGCTTGGTCATCGAGGGTATGGGCTCTGGAAACGTAGGCGGCGACATTGCCGATGCCATCGTCGAGGTTGCCGAGAAAGGTATCCCGGTTGTGATGTCTACCCGCGTGGACAAGGGCTTGGTGGAAGGAACTTATGGCGGTGCTGGCGGTGGCGCCACACTGGCTGAGAAAGGCGTGATCGGTTCGGGTATCCTCCGCCCGGGCCAATCCCGAATCCTCGTCGTTGCTGCGCTCGCCACCGGCACCGACGTGAAGGAACTATTCCCTCAGGAATAAAGCAAGGCCCCTCCCACTCGGCTGGTATCCCCGGGCGGGAGGGGTTTGCAATAATGCATCCATGATTTCTCCTGAAGAAAGAAACCTGATCCGAATTGTTCGCAGCCATGCGCGACAGACTTCCAATGGCGATGCAACAACGGTGGCAGCCGGTCTACTCACAGCCTCTGGGCAGATCATCCTCGGTGTGAATGTGTACCACTTTCTCGGTGGCCCCTGCGCAGAAGTCTCTGCGCTCAGCAAACATGCAGAAATTGCTGCTGACGACCCTATTACAACTGTCGTGGCTGTATATGGACCGACAGGTGACGTCATCTCGCCGTGTGGGAAGTGCCGTCAGATCCTGTTTGACCTTGATCCCAACATCAAGGCGATCGTGCGCACTCCTAATGGGTTCGTGAGCTTTGCAATTCGAGAGCTCCTTCCTCACCCATATGATTGGCGCACAGCTGAAAACCCTCAACGCCTATACATGTGGGAGGGGTATGAAGGCATGATCCGTTCGGGAGTAAAACAACAAACCATTCGTGTCGATGACCCGTTTGTACCAGGCCCTGCCACGATTGTGTTTGAAAAAATTGACGGCTCGGTGGTGGAACTTGCAGCCACAGTAAGCAGTTCCCGCACGATCTTAAGACACGAGCTGACCGACGAGATTGCTCGCGCCGATGGGTTTACGGACCTCAAGGAACTCAACGCTGCCCTCAATATTCATTATCCGGAGTTGGAAGAAAACTCTGAGGTCGATGTCGTAACTTTCGAGTTGGCCCCGATGCGAATAACCTTTCCGCCGAGAGCGGAATCCCGCACCTGCCGAAACAAACCGGCACACAATAGGGCGTATGGAAAACAAACAAGCCCTTGTTACGGGTGGTTCTAGCGGAATTGGGCGGGCTATCGTAAGGCGCCTCGCAGCTGACGGTTACCACGTGACCTTCACCTGGCATAGCAATGAACCTGCAGCTCCCACGGCGATTCAAGCGGACCTTAGCACAATCCGCGGAATTGATCAGTTTCTCGACCAAGTGAAGGGCAACAGTTTCGATGTTGTAGTTAACAACGCCACGACGGTTACCGAGATAGCTCCCATCACAGACACAGCCCTGGAGTCTTGGCAGGAAAACTTCGCGATCGGCGTCACCGCCCCTTTCATGCTCATTAAGGAGCTTGGGCCTCTAATGCCATCGGGCGCCTCGATCATCAATATCTCATCGCTCGACACACTCATGCCCCAACCCGGTATTGCTGGATACTGCGCGGCGAAAGCAGCTTTGGAATCTCTCACTCAGGTAGCGGCAAAGGAGTTTGCTCCGCAAGGAGTTACTGTCAATGCGCTAAGGCCTGGCCCCACTGACACGCCGGGCAACCATGCAGTCAACCCAGATCCTGCGGTCCGGGAACAGATCGCAGCCATGATCCCAATGGGACGTTATGGCCAGCCGGAGGATGTGGCCAATGTGGTGTCGTTCCTTGCGAGCGCTGATGCCCGTTGGGTTACGGGCCAGGTACTTTCCGTATCCGGCGGACTTTAAGCCACCAGCGAGAGTTGCGGCGTATCTGGCGCCATTGCGCGCTTCAGTAACTGGTCTAATTCCATACCCAGGGCGTGATGTATCCCCCGGATAACCTCGGAAGAACCTTCTTTTTCACCCCGCTCAAGATCTGACAGATGCGATGGAGAAATCGCAGCCTTGCGCGCTACCTCCTGCAAGGTCCTGCCTTGGGTCTTCCGTTCCTCCCGCAGAGCTTTACCGATCCGCTTCCGCAACAAATCGTCACCCATTAGGACAATCCTCCAACAGATCCGGCCGCCGTTCCCTGGTGCGTGCCAGCGATTGTTCGCGGCGCCACTCTTCCACGAGCTTGTGGTTTCCAGACAGCAGCACTTCGGGTACTTCTAGCCCGCGCCATACCCGCGGTTTGGTGTAGGACGGCCCTTCCAAGAGTCCGTCGGAGAACGAGTCTTCTTCGTGGGAGGATGCGTTGCCGAGCACGCCGGGTATGAGTCGGGTGATTGCCTCCGCCATGACGAGCACGGCGACTTCCCCACCGATGAGGACGTAGTCGCCGATGGAGACTTCCTCGACGCGGTACCGATTGGCGGCGTCGTCGACTACGCGCTGGTCAATGCCCTCGTAGCGACCGCAGGCGAACACGATGTGTTCTTCGTTGGACCAGCGTCGCGCCATCTCTTGCGTAAAAGGCCGGCCGGCGGGTGTCGGCACGATGAGCAGGGGTTTGTCCCCGGTTTCGCCGGCGTAGCCCGCAAAGTTGCGGCCGGTGAGGTCGTCATGCCGGGGCTTATCGACGTGCAGTGCCGCGGATTCTAGTTCCGTACCGGTAACCCCGGCAGCGACGTCGTCAAGCGCTGGCCCCCACACAGTCGGTTTCATGACCATGCCCGGGCCGCCGCCGTATGGGGTGTCGTCGACGGATTTGTGCACGTCCGTGGCCCAATCCCGCAGGTTGTGCACGCCAACGGTCAGAATGCCTTTTTCAATCGCCTTGCCAAGCAGCGCGTGCCGCAATGGCTCCAGGTATTCGGGGAAGATGGTGATGACGTCGAGGCGCATTACAGATCCAGCAGCCCTTCCGGTGGCGTAACGGTAAGGGTGCCAGCCTCCAGATCAACTTCTGGCACGATCGATTCGACGAACGGGATCAACACATCACCCATTTCGAGCAGCGATTGTGCCGGGCCGTGAGTCACTCCGGTGATCTCGCCGATGTCGGTGCCGTCGTGAATCACCCGCAGACCGATCAGTTCGTGGTCGTAGAAACCTTCGTCATCGTCGTCGATAAGCGGCTCGGCCCAGAACTTCGTGCCACGGAGGGAGTCGGCGGCGGTGCGGTCGGGGACCTCCGCGAACTTAATCAACAATCGGCCTTGGTGGACGCGCAACGCGTCGATGGTGAGCGTATGCTCCTTCTTCCCCTGCTTGCCACGGAGGACCTCGCCCAAGGCGTAGCGGATGTCAGGGTCATCAGTGGTTGATTCGACCACGACCTCGCCGCGGATGCCGTGCGACTTGACCACTCGACCAATCATCAATTCCATGCGGTTAGTTTACAGCAGCACCGAAGCTATGTATCGGAGCTAACATCCCTCCTAGCACTCACACCTCATAAGTAACACGAAAAACAGTGCAACCAAGGGGTATAAGCGTGATTTGGCTCAACTGGAAAATATTTATCCCAATTTCACCGTAAGCACCCTCACAGCCGGTTTATACTATGCTCCAACACACATTCCATTAGTTGGGGACGATATGAACCATGCTTAAGTTCCTTGTGAAGAAGACAGCCGGTTGGGTGGCAATGATCGTCATCGCCGTCAACCTGACCTATTTCCTCGCTAACGCATTCCTCGACCCACGAAGTAATTACGAGGGGCGCCGCCCGCCAATACCCGAAGAGCGTGTTGACGCAATCCTGGATCCGTTGAACCTCAACGACAAGCAGACTCTTTTCCAGCGCTGGTGGAACTGGATCACCGACATCGTCCTCCATTGGAATTGGGGCACCTCCCCCATCGGTGACTCCGTCAACGAGCAAATTTCCTACCGCATCTGGGTGTCCGCTCAGCTCCTGCTACTGGCCACCATCATTTCCGTGCTCCTCGGCGTAGGTATTGGCGTGTACACCGCTTCCCGCCAGTACAAAACCGGCGACCGCGTTTTCCAATCGCTGTCTATCCTCACCATGAACATCCACATCGTCGTTGCGTCGATCGGTGTGGTCTGGGCAGCGATTGAGATCAACAAAGCAGCTGGCACCAACATTTTCTTCGTCACCGGAGCAAGTTCCACGGGTGTCACCGGGTTCTTCCCCCGCCTGATTGATACTGCACAGCACCTCGTCCTCCCGACGATCTCGCTCGTCATCATCTCCTACGCGGGCTACCACTTCATGCAGCGATCGATCTTGCTGGACAACATCGATGCTGACTACGTGCGTACCGCTCGTGCAAAGGGGTTGACGCGACAGCAGGCCATCCGTCGTCACGCGCTGCGCACCTCGATTATCCCGGTTGCTACCTCAGTTGCCTTTTCCATCCCTGGCATTTTCACCGGCGCGATCATGACCGAAGCCATCTTCGGGTGGCAAGGCATGGGCCAATATTTCATCCAGACGATCACGAAGAATGACATTCACGGGACGGTCGCTTTCGCTGCGTTCGGCGCGCTCATGACTGCCGTCGGCGCCCTGCTATCTGACATCTTCGTTGTCATCCTCGACCCCCGCGTGCGCGTGAACTAGGAGCCACCATGCAAAAGGATTATCGCAACGCAGGCAATGACCACACCGAAAACCTCGCTGAAGGGGTGGCTGCGACAGGTGACTACACCGCCGGGGCCGTGCCCTTGCCTGCGACCGGACTGATTAACGCCCGCGAAGAAGAAGTGGTCGCGGCCCAGGAATTCGAGGAAACTACCCGCATCGCTACTAAGCGTCCGATGAAGAAACTCCAGCTGTACTTGCGCCGATTCCTGCGCAACAAGCTGGCCGTCGTGGGCACCATTATCTTCCTTTGTCTGGTAGTGATCGCTTTGTTCGGCAGCTTTGTCACTCCGTGGGCTTTTGACGAACCCGACTTTCTGGCGCTGTCCGAGCCACCGAGCTCCGAGCACTGGTTTGGCACCTCGTCCTCCGGCACTGACCTCTTTGCCATGGTGGTCCACGGCCTTGGTCGCTCCCTCATCATTGCTGTGATCGTCTCTTGCGCTACCACAGCCATCGCAGCCTTCGTCGGCGCAGCAGCAGCCCTGCTAGGCGGGCGCCCGGAGCGCGTCATCCTCAGCATCATCCACTTCCTGCTCGTGATCCCATCGTTCCTGCTCATCGCACTGATGGTGTCCGGTTCCGGTGGCGACTGGAAGGTGCTAACCGTCGTCCTCATCCTGTTTGGATGGGTGTACTACTCCCGCGTGATCTGGTCCATGTGTATTTCGCTACGCGAACGCGAATACGTCAAGGCCGCGCGGTACATGGGAGTCTCTCCTTTCCGCACGGTGGTCCGCCATATGATCCCGAACATCGGATCCCTGCTCATCATCAACCTAACGCTGGGTGTGGTCTCTACCGTCATGAGCGAGACGGGCCTGTCCTTCCTGGGCCTGGGTGTGAAGATCCCCGATGTTTCGCTGGGTACTCTGCTGTCCTCGGGAGCCAACTCCTTGCAGTCCTCGCCGTGGGAGTTCTACTTCCCTGCCGCAGTGCTCACCTGTCTCACCGTGTCCATGGCATTTATCGCAGATGGTCTGCGCGATGCCCTCGATCCCAACTCAAACGCCGGAGGTCGTGCGTAAATGTTGCAGGTAACTGATCTTCGAGTGTCCTTCCCGTCTGAAGCTGGCGTGGTCAACGCCGTTCGTGGCGTTAACTTTGACCTCGCGCCCGGTAAGACACTGGCGATTGTTGGTGAGTCGGGCTCTGGCAAGTCCGTGACCTCCATGGCGATCATGGGCCTGCTGCCGGGCTATGCGCAATGCACAGGCTCCGTCAAACTCAACGGTCGTGAGTTGCTGGGCCTATCCGACCACGAGATGGCCCGGGTGCGCGGGAATGAAATCGGCATGATTTTCCAGGATCCACTTTCTGCTCTCACCCCGGTGTTCACCGTGGGAGACCAGATCGTGGAGGCGATCCTAGCCCACAATAAGATCTCCAAGCAGCAGGCCTGGAACAGAGCTGTAGAGTTGCTCGATCTGGTGGGTATCCCTGAGCCACAGCGTCGCGCTAAGTCCTTCCCGCACGAGTTTTCCGGTGGTATGCGCCAGCGCGTGGTCATCGCCATTGCGATCGCGAATAACCCGCAGGTGCTCATCGCCGACGAACCAACCACGGCCCTCGACGTCACCATCCAGGCACAGATCCTGGACCTGATCAAGGTGGCGCAACGCGAGACCAACGCAGCCACCATCATGATCACCCACGACATGGGTGTTGTCGCTGGCACGGCCGACGACGTGCTGGTGATGTACGCGGGACGCCCAGTCGAGCACGCGGATGTGGATACGCTGTTTAGCAATCCGAAAATGCCGTACACCATCGGCCTGCTGGATTCGATCCCGAAGCTCGATTCCCCATCAGGCGTGCTCACCACTATCAAGGGAAACCCGCCGATTGTGGTGGATCTCCCCGACGAGTGCGCTTTCGCCCCGCGCTGCCCTATCGCCTCCGAGGAGTGCCTGGTCAGCGAACCAAAGCTGCGTCCAGTACCGGGCTCGCAAGCTCATCAGATCGCCTGCGTCAAGGACCTAACTGACCGCGCGATTTACCCAGTCCCTGAACTCGCGAGCGACACCCTCGCCAAGGTCCCGCGCGAAGAACGCGCGGACGTGCTGCACGTGGAAAATCTGAACAAGACGTTCCCGATCATGAAGGGATCCCTGCTCAAGCGCCAGGTAGGCGAAGTACAGGCCGTTAACCAGGTCAGCTTTGACATCAAGGAAGGCGAGTGCTTCGCCATCGTGGGCGAGTCCGGCTCCGGTAAGACCACTACCCTGCTGGAGATCATGGAGCTCGCGCCTGCTGACGGCTCCACTATTGTCCTCAGTGGCAAGAACGCAGCCGAGTTCTCCAGGGCTGCCCGCAAGGCCGCTCGCAAAGACATCCAGATTGTGTTCCAGGATCCGATGGGCGCCCTCGATCCGCGTCTGACGATTTCCGAGATCCTCAAGGAACCCCTGCAGGCCCTCGGCTACCAGGGTGATCACGACGAGCGTGTCTCCGAACTCATGGAGCTCGTCGGGCTCAACCCGGCACACATCGACCGCTTCCCCGGCCACTTCTCCGGTGGTCAGCGCCAGCGCATCAATGTCGCCCGTGCCCTCGCAGCGAAACCGAAACTGATTGTCCTCGACGAGCCGGTCTCCGCCCTCGACGTCTCCATTCAGGCTGGCCTGCTCAATCTTCTTGCAGATCTTAAAGCTCGACTCGGCGTCAGCTACCTCTTCGTAGCGCATGACCTGTCCGTCGTCAGGCACATCTCCGACCGCGTGGCCGTGATGTACCGCGGCAGCTTCGTCGAACAGGGCGAGACGCACACGCTTTTCGACGACCCCCGTCACCCTTACACCCAGGCGCTGCTCTCTGCTATTCCGCTGGCTGACCCGGCGGCTGAGCGCTCCCGAAAGCGCATCATTTTGCAGGAAACCACCGTGTCCGCGACCAAAGCTGCGACGGACGCCGAGCCTGGCTGCCCGTTCATCTCCCGTTGCCCGCTGCACCAGACGCTGGCACCTGATGAACAGGCAGTGTGCCAGCGCCCGGTGGCTATGCACCAAGTGCCGGGCATGGACCAGTTCGTGGCTTGCCATCACCGTTAGTTTTACCAACCTTAAAGAAAGGACGACGCTTATGCGACGCACACTCACCCGCCCGCTGGCGGCCCTCATCGCCGTTGGCGCCCTCTCCCTCACTGCATGTGGCGGTGGCGGCGATGCGAACAATGCCGAGAAGGTGGACATCACCAAGTCCACCAACGAGGTGGTAGCTTACGAGGACATCAAAGATGGTGGCATTATCACCACCGCTATCGAAGAGATCTCCCCGCAGCAAAACCGATTCCACGCAGACTCCACCCGCTACACCTCGGATCTGTGGACGTGGTACAACCCGCAGCTCGCGCTATTCGACGAAAAGGGCGACTACTCCTTTAACAAGGAGTACCTGACCGACGTCAAGGAAGAAAAGGACGGCGACAACACGAAGGTGACCTTCGTGTTCAACGACAAGGCCACGTTCAACGACGGCACCCCTATCGACTGGCGCGCTATCGAGGCAACCTGGAAGATCTCCAATGGCCAGGACCCGGCGTACGCCCCAAGTTCTACTGATGGTTACGAGCAAATCAAGTCCGTGACCAAGGGCGCATCCGACAAGGAAGCTGTTGTTGAGTTCGACGGCGCGTACCCATGGTGGCAGGGCCTGTTCAACACCGTGGTTCACCCAACGGTCGCTGAGCCTGCAAACTACAACGACTACTTGAAGAAGGTCCACCCAGAATGGGGCGCTGGCCCATACAAGGTGGAGAACGTGGACTTCAACAAGGGCGAAGCCACCTTTGTGAAGAACGAAAAGTGGTGGGGTCGCCCAGGCAAGCTGGACAAGCGTGTCTTCCGTCAGATGGAATCCAGTGCCGCCCTCAACGCGTTCAAGAACGGTGAGATCGACGCCACCGGCAACGGTAACAAGGAACGCTACTCTGCGCTGAAGGATATGCCGAACACCACTCAGATCGTCGGCCCGATGGCTTCTACCTCTCTGTACACCCTGAACGGCCAGTCCCCAATGCTGAGCGACATCAAGGTCCGCGAAGCGATCACGAACGCCATCGACCGCGAGCAGATCAGCAAGATCCGCTTCAACGGTATCCCTTACGAGGAGAAGGCACCAGGTTCGCTGCAGCTGTACCAGTTCCAGACTGATATCTACAAGGACAACTTCGGAACCATCGTTCCGAAGGCTGACCCTGAAAAGGCGAAGAAACTGCTGGAAGAGGCAGGCTACTCCATGGGTGCGGACGGCTTCTACGAAAAGGACGGCCAGAAGCTCACTATCCGCTACGTGCTGATTGGCGACGCCGAAGTGTCCCGCGCGATGTCCCAGGCCACCCAGAAGATGCTGAAGGATGTGGGCATTGACCTGCAGATCCAGCAGCGCCCATCTTCTGAGTTCTCCCAAGTATCGAAGGAACGCGACTTCGACCTCTTCCCAATGGGCTTCTCCGCTGGTGACCCATACGGCATGGCATACTTCGGGCAGACCTACCTGGCCAACTCTGAGCTGAACAAGTCCGGTACCGGCACGCCAGAGCTGGATGAGAAGATCCGCGAGATGCAAAAGCTCCCGACCCAGAAGGAACAGATCGACCGCGGCAATGAGCTCGAGGTCGAAGCGCTTCAGCGCTACGGCATCATCCCGATGTACAACGGCCCAACCATGGCCATCACCAAGGAAGGCCTGGCCAACGCTGTCAAGACGGGCTTCCAGGTGACCCCTGTGGAAACCGTTGGCTGGAAGAAGTAGCCAATAATAAAAGACCGCATCTGTTAACCAGATGCGGTCTTTTTGTTATAACAGGAATTTACTCTGCAGCTTCTTCTGCAGCAGCCTCTTCGGCGTCAGCTTCCTTCTCAGCTTCCTCGGCAGCAGCCTTCTCAGCAGCTTCCTTCTCAGCCTTTGCCTTAGCCTCAGCTTCTTCCTTCGCCTTGCGCTTCTTCTCGGTGATAGCCTCAGCAGTTGGGCCCTCAGCAGCCTCAGCAAGAGCCTGGTTGAACAGGTCCAGCTTGGATGGCTTAGGCTCAGCAACCTTCAGGGTGCCCTCAGCGCCCTCGATGCCCTTGAACTTCTGCCAGTCACCGGTGACCTTCAGCAGAGCCAGAACAGCCTCGGTTGGCTGTGCGCCAACGGAAAGCCAGTACTGAGCGCGCTCAGAGTCGATCTTGATGACAGATGGCTCAGCCTTTGGCTCGTAGATACCGATGTTCTCGATAACCTTGCCCTGACGCTTGGTACGGGAGTCAGCGATAACAACGCGGTAGTGCGGGGTACGGATCTTGCCCATACGCTGCAGCTTGAACTTAACAGCCATGTATATTCCTTCTAGTCACTGGGCAGTACAGACACCGTGTTCTTTTAACACGGCCGGTTCAACCCTTCATTTGGTCTGCGTGTGACGTCTCCGTTCGGCCAGGGCCGGGGGCGGAAATTACGCAGGACTCGATTAGTTTAGAGGATCCAGTGCGGAATCACAAAAAAATGGGGAAAGTTCATTGCCTGGAGCGGGGTTAGCGGAAAAGACGATAATGGATTGACGATGATTCCTGGATGTCACGGCTTTTCAATAAGCCGACCTGGAGACATCGTCAATTCAACATCAGCAAACTGAGCTTAAAAAAGGGCGCCCAACCAGGCACCCCTTTTCCCTACTTATCGAACTTCAGCTTGCTCAGGTCGATGTTTTCCATACCCTTCGGCAGCTTCGGCATTCCAGGCATTCCCGGCATACCAGGCATCCCGGCGCCACCCATCTGTTCTTGCATTTTCTGCAGTTCTTCCATGGATGGCATACCGCCAGGCATTCCCGGCATACCGCCCCGGTTCCGGTTCTTGATTGGCTTCTTCTTGCCGCCCTTGCCCTTGCGGGTCTTGCGCTGCTTCTTGGTGGCGGAGCCACCACCAATGCCGCCCATGCCCATTTGGCCGGCCATCTTGCCCATCATTTTCTTGGCTTCGAAGAAGCGCTCGACCAGGTTGTTGACGTCGGAGACGGACACACCGGAGCCGTTGGCGATGCGCTTGCGCCGGGAAGCGTTGAGGATTTTCGGGTCTTCGCGCTCGGCTGGGGTCATGCCACGGATGATGGCCTGGATGCGGTCGAGTTGTTTCTCGTCCACCATGTCTGCCATCTGGGACATCTGTTTTCCGCCGGGCAGCATTTTCAGGATGTTGCCGATTGGGCCCATCTTGCGGACCATGAGCATCTGGTTAAGGAAGTCATCCAGGGTGAGCTCGCCGGTGCCCATCTTCTGGGCGGTTTGCAGCGCTTGCTCGTGGTCGAGGGTCGCTTCGGCCTGCTCGATGAGGGTGAGCATGTCGCCCATGCCGAGGATGCGGCTGGCCATGCGCTCGGGGTGGAAGACGTCGAAGTCTTCCAGCTTCTCACCAGTGGAGGCGAACATAATGGGTTTGCCGGTGACCTCACGGATCGACAGCGCCGCGCCACCACGGGCATCGCCATCAAGTTTGGTGAGGACTACGCCGGTGAAGTCAACGCCGTCGCGGAACGCCTCAGCGGTTTGGACTGCGTCCTGACCAATCATGGCGTCGATGACGAAAAGGACTTCATCTGGGTTGATGGCGTCGCGAATGCCCCGCGCCTGCGCCATCAGGGTTTCATCGATACCGAGGCGACCTGCGGTGTCCACGATGACGAAGTCACGCTGCTGATGCTTGGCCTCTTCGATACCGCGACGGGCAACGTCAACTGGATCACCATGGGAGGTACCCATTTCGTGCTCGAGGGTGTCAATGGCGGTACCTGGATCAGGGGCGAACGTCGGCACGCCCGCACGCTCACCGACGATCTGCAGCTGCTGCACCGCACCCGGACGCTGCAGGTCACAGGCCACCAGCATCGGGGTGTGCCCCTGTTTCACCAGGTGCTTAGCGAGCTTACCTGCGAGGGTCGTCTTACCGGCACCCTGCAAGCCAGCAAGCATAACGACGGTCGGTGGGTTCTTCGCCAGATTAATACGACGGGTCTCGCCGCCGAGGATCTCAATGAGCTCCTCATTGACGATCTTGATGACCTGCTGCGCAGGGTTCAGTGCCTCAGACACCTCGGCGCCAGCGGCGCGTTCCTTGATGCGCTTAATAAAGCCGCGCACCACGGTGAGTGAGACGTCGGCTTCCAGCAGCGCGAGACGAATCTCCCGAGCGGTGGCGTTAATGTCGCTTTCGGAAAGCTTGCCCTTGCCCCTCAGGCCCGTGAGGGCTGTTTGCAGGCGGTCGGACAAAGATTCAAACACGTCTAAGGCTCCCTAGTACTCATAAAGCTATGTCGTCACTATGGTAGTCGGCTTAGCCAATCAAGCGGAAATGCGAGACCTAGAATTCGAGTCTCGGAGTGAAAATCCGCCCTAGCGACCAAGGGTGTGCGGACTTTTTGTTGGAGTCCTACGCGGCGGTGTGGGTTGGTAGTGATTCGAGTCCCCGGCTGTGGGCCAGGGTTTGGTATCCCAGGCG